>NZ_JBSHLH010000021.1:0-69987 GCF_053644255.1 Sphingobacterium sp. NPDC055431 | reverse complement strand
GAGAGTGAGGGATTCGAACCCCCGAACCTGTGACAGTTAACGGTTTTCAAGACCGCCGCATTCGACCACTCTGCCAACTCTCCGCGACAAAAGTACAAATTCTGACTTGATCTCCAAATAAAAAATGAAAATAATATGGTTTAAAATCCCCTTTATAGCCTAATTAAGCTGATTTTTAACCCATTAGAGCAGGAAATTATTTTATCCAATGCAGGATTTTTTATTGCACATTAATAATAAAGAGGAAAGGCCGGCGAAATATTAAAAATATGTACTTGGAAGGCAATTAGTTAATGATTAATCCAGCAAAAAAAGCGATTTTATTTTGCATTTATCAAGCAAATACCTACTTTTGCTTCACAAAATCAGGCGCCAATAGCTCAGCTGGATAGAGCAACGGTTTTCTAAACCGTAGGTCTTAGGTTCGAACCCTAATTGGCGTACTTAAAAGCTCTCTTCTTAGAGAGCTTTTCTGTTTTCTAATAGTCCGATATATTTTCTCCCAACATTATATCTCTTTTATTACCAGCATTCCTCCTACCATAACCCAATCTTCAATTGAAATAGTTTACTCATCTTACGATTCGTAATGACAAACCCAGCTATTTAAAATAAAAATAGATTCTTCGTTAACACTCTGAATCCCTCTCAAGCACATGTTTGATTCTGAACGATCAGTGGGGAATCTGTACGGTTCTCCTTCCCCCAAACCCTGTCATCCTTTACCGTAGGTAAAGGAACTGTACGCTAATATAAACTATCGAAGACAGAAGAACTGTAAACCAAATGCATTCCATGATATTCTTGATTTTGAAGGTTTGCATGGTTCCGAGAACCTTCGTGCCTCAGGTTGACAATCTAAAAGAACATTACCCCTTTGCGATTCTGAACGATCAGTGAGGAATCTGTACGGTTCTCCTTCCCCCAAGCACTGTCATCCTTTACCGAAGGTAAAGGAACTGTACGCCAATGCAATTATGGTTTGCATGGTTCCGAGAACCTTCGTGTATCAGGTTGAGAGAGGAAAAGATAACATTGCCCATTTGCGATTCTGAACGATCAGTGGGGAATCTGTACGGTTCTCCTTCCCCCAAACCCTGTCATCCTTTACCGAAGGTAAAGGAACTGTACACCAATGAAATTATTGTTTGCATGGTCCCGAGAACCTTCGTGCCTCAGGTTGACAATCTAAAAGAACGTTACCCCTTTGCGATTCTGAACGATTAGTGAGGAATCCGTACGGTTCCCTTCCCCCAAGCACTGTCATCCTTTACCGAAGGTAAAGGAACTGTACGCCAATGCAATTATTGTTTGCATGGTTCCGAGAAACTTCGTGCCTCAGGTTGACAGTCAAAAAAACCATTGCCCATTTGCGATTCTGAACGATCAGTGAGGAATCTGTACGGTTCTCCTTCCCCAAGCCCTGTCATCCTTTACCGAAGGTAAAGGAACTGTACGCCAATGCAATTATTGTTTGCATGGTTCCGAGAATCTTCGTGCCTCAGGTGGTCACTGGCAAAGAAAGGCAAAACCTCCCACCTCGTTAAAAAATGTTAATCCGAACTGTCCCATATAAGATAGGCACAGGCTTTGCGTTTGTATAGTACAAACAGAGTAAAAGAGTAATGAGTAAATAATTTCATAATTTAGGTTAATAATTGGTTAGTAAAAAAAATCCTAAGCTTCCCCAGCTTAGGATTTTTGTTTTGGGGATAATCTTAACCTCATTCGAGACACATTCGGAATTTTCGCAAAATGTTTAAAATAATATTCAATGTATCCTCGGGCAATCTACCATGAATTTCAAAGGATTTCTCGAATATGTCTCGAATGAGACCCGAAGGAAAGTAAGCTATGTTCAACTATACATTGAATAGAATTTCGAAAAAGAATGTTAGGAAAACTGACCAAATCTAACCCATCCAACAGCTTGTTTCTTGAACTGTAGATTTACTCCTAATCCCGCTTGAATGGCTTTCAGACTAAATTAGCGTTAAAAATTGTTAATCCGCATTGCCAAATATAAGATAGGCATAGGCTTTGCGTTTAATATAGTACAAACAGAGTAAAAGAGTAAAGAGTAAATAATTTCATAATTTAGGTTAATAATTGGTTAGTAATAAAAATCCTAAGCTTCCCCGGCTTAGGATTTTTTATGCACTGTATTTTTCTTTAAACCAAAATACTAGGCTAACTGTTCATTAGCTATGTTAGAGGATAAAAATTTTAGAAACACATGGATTTGGATCCTTGTCTTGATCATTGCATTGATCACTATCTATTTCATTTGGCAATTCCTATTCTCTGCTGGGGCTGAGGTTACAGAGGAATTCCCTAAATAGCTAAATAAGAAACAATTCCATGGTACATTTATTTGCTTGGTCAAATTATCTTATTTACCTTGAATATAAAATATAAACCTATGCAGATTCCAATTAAAAATCCTTCCCAATATCTTGGAATACTAATAGCTGCGCTATATGGTTTATTAATTAGATTTTTAGTTGAGGAAGATTCTATTATTTTTTCGAATAATGTCTATAATATTTCCTTCATTTTCATAACCCCTGCTATTATTGGAATTATCCCAATACTATTCCTGCAGAACAACGTTTATAAAAATGATTTCAAAACATTTTTATATCCGATAATTTCAGTTTTCCTTTTTTTATTATTGGCAATCGTCACAAAATTGGAGGACCTCTTTTGCATATTCATTATCGGCCTACCCTATTTTTTGATCACGGGCACGGTGGGATTTATTGCTGGGATCTTGTTGAAAAGAAAGGAGAAAAAGAAGAAGTTATTTACTTTGGTCTTTCTTCCTTTGTTCTTTCTCCCAATTGAAAAGTCATTTCCTGACAGAACCCAGGGTTACAAAGTTTCATATAGTACAATTATCAATAAGAGTCCGGAATACATTTTCCCAAACCTTGTGGAGGTCCCTCATTTGACAGACAAAGAGTATAAGGAAGGTTTTTTTCAGTTTATCGGAATCCCTCGACCTATTGAATCTAATTTATTTCAGGAAAACGGAACCCAATATAGAATAGGACAGTTTACAGACGGCTTAGCGCTCTACGAAACCATGGAAAAACAGGTTGAAAATCAGTTTGTCAGTTATAAAATTGATATTGAAAAATCTCAATTACGAGATAGACCTACCGATAAACATATTCTTAGGGGAAATAACTTTGAGTTTGTAAATATATATTACAACCTATCGCCTATTTCATCAGATCAAACCAAGGTTACCTTATCCTGTGATTATAAGATTACCTCTAAAATGAATTTCTATGCTAATTTTTGGGCCAAACTGGTCATCAAAGATTTTGAAACAAGATTGCTGGAAGCTATTAAGGTCAAGTTGGAAATGCAATAAAATGCTTAATTTATGGGTATGAATCTACCTCCTGAAAAACAAAAAATATTTGATGCAATCTGCGAGGATCTGGAAAAAGTGGAACATGTATCGGCTGTGGTTTTAGGCGGTTCCTATGCCACAGGAAGGGCAAATGCAGATTCTGACATCGATATTGGGATTTATTACCATGAGAACAATCCGTTTGACATCAAAGAAATTGAATCGATTGCAAAGAAATATGCCAAGGACAATATTCCTACAGTTACCGACTTTTATGAATGGGGACCTTGGGTGAATGGTGGCGCTTGGATACAGACTGAAGCAGGGAAGATCGATTTCCTTTACCGCAATATCAACCAGGTAAGGAGAACGATTCAGGATGCAATGGAAGGTATTTGGGAAAATCACTATGAACAGCAACCTCCATATGGGTTTACTTCTTTGTTTTATCTGGCGGAGATTGAAGCCTGCAAGGCCGTATTCGACCCTCAAAATGTAATACAATATCTGAAATCATTGGTCAAGATATATCCTGAACCGCTAAAGAACAAAATCATCCAAGAATCCCTTTGGGCTGCAGAATTCAGCATCATCAATACTAATGGGTTCGCGAAGAGCAATGATTACTACAATACCTTTGGTTGCTTTACCCGAACATTGAAAGCTATTGTCCAAGCCCTCTTTGCCATCAATGAAATTTATCCAATCTCAGATAAAAAAGCCTTAGAGATCTTAGAAAAAGCAGATCAGAAACCTAAGGATTTGACCAAGAAGGTAGAGTCGATCTTGAAAGCAAAAGTCTCCTTAACGGATAGCTTCATGCAATTGAACAGCTTATTTCAGGAAGTTGTTCAACTTTCGGGAAATCAATATACTCCCCTATTTAGTTTTAAGAATGGATTGAAACCTAGCTAAAGGCACATAATCTTTTAGGATTAATTTCCTTAAATTACAGTATCTAAATAACTGACAACCATGACAACAATCGACAAATATTTAGAGACCCATTATATACATCGAAGCAATTGGTTAAGGGCTGCTGTCTTGGGTGCCAATGATGGAATTATTTCTGTAGCCAGCTTAGCCATCGGGGTCGCAACAGCAAGTAGCAGCAGGGATCCTATTTTGCTGGCAACCGTTGCCAGTATGGTCGCTGGAGCATTGTCCATGGCAGCGGGGGAATATGTATCGGTTTCATCGCAAACCGATATCGAAAGGGCTGATATTAAGAGAGAAGCGAAGGAACTTGCTGAAATGCCTGAGCTGGAACTTCAGATGTTGGCAAAGATCTATGAAGAACGCGGATTGAAAAAGGAAACTGCCATGCTGGTGGCCAGGGAAATGACGGAGCACGATGCTTTGGCTGCGCACATCCGCGATGAACTTGGGATAACCGATATCAATCAGGCTAATCCAATCCAAGCTGCTTTGGCTTCTGGTGCCGCTTTTACCGCAGGTGGTTTACTTCCCCTACTGGTAGTAATCTTTGCTCCCGTTGAATATATGGTATATTCTCTATATGGATTCACCATTATTTCATTGGTCATCCTCGGAGCCGTTTCTGCAAAGACCGGCGGTGCAAAACCTTTGAAACCTATGATCAGGATCGTTATTTGGGGAACTATCGCGATGGCTCTATCTGCATTGGTGGGATATATTTTTGGCGTGAATGTATAATGAAAAAACATGATTCCAAATCACGCTATTACTTAGTATGCATATTACTTAACAGATAATCGACCATGGTAATTAAATATACGGCGCTATTAAAATTAATTTTATTATCAGGATAAAGAAATGACCTAATTGAATATAAAAAATATTAATTTCTAATTTCCCGCCAGCATTTGTAGCCGAATGCCTAATAATTTTTATTTTTTGGAAAATTTAGCATTTTATGATTTCCCCGTTATCTATATTTATTGTTTAAACATTAATATTGTTTAAATATTTATATTCACACAACTATATTTCAGATGAATAACATTGAGTTTGATTTCCTCTTGGAACAGGGTTTAAGAGCAGAGTTTGAACAGGTAGGCAGCAAACTTGAATTTAACACCGGGGATATTATCGTAGAACCACATAAATATATCAAAGTCATCCCTATCCTGCTTAAAGGGACCGTCAAGGTCGTACGAGAGACAAATGAAGGGAATGAATTGATCCTTTATTATATAAAAGCAGGCCAGAGCTGTGCGGTATCCCTATCTACCTCGCTCATGAACAAACTGAGTAATATCAAGGCCATTGCAGAAGAGCAGGTGGAACTCATCGCCATTCCTTCATCAACTTCGGCGAAATGGTATGATTCGTATGCGAGCTGGCGCATGTTTGTATTGAGAACCATGGACAATCGATACGATGAAATTATCAATGCGCTGGATAGTGTAGCCTTCAAGAAAATCGATGAGCGATTGATGGATTACCTGAAAACCAAAGCTGAGGCTGTACAAAGTAATATCCTAAATATCACCCACCAGGAGATCGCCAATGACCTTTCTACCTCAAGGGAGGTAATTTCAAGACTGTTAAAACAGTTGGAACAAAAGGGAATTTTGAAACTTTTTAGAAATAAAGTAGAAATTTTCTCCCCAATGTGATAAAAGTCACTGACAAACTATAGGATATAAGCCATTTTTGTTTTAGTGTTCACCCTAAATCATTTACTTATGAAAACAAACATGGGCCCACAAGACAAAACGATCAGGATAATCATTGCAGTCATTATTGCAGTTTTGTTCTTTACAAAAGTTATTTCCGGAACATTGGCAATTGTTCTATTGGTTGTTGCAGGGATTTTTGTACTCACCAGCTTAATTGGATTCTGTCCATTATATAGCCTATTGGGAGTTAATACCTGCAGAAAGAAAGCAACCAACCACTAAAAAGAAAATCACAATAACTATTATCTTTATACCTTACCCCGCTTATATCCCTTAAGTGGGGTTTCTTTTTTCCTGATATCGACAAAAGTATTTCTTTAAGAAAAGGCCAAACTTTCTCCAAGAGAATTATTATTTTTATAAAATATTCCACTATACCCCATGATATTAATAAAACATAGCCTCAACAATCAACAAATTGCAGAAGTTCAAGCAGACGATTATATCTGGAAAACAGTTGAAGACGGCACCGATGTAATGGGTGATGTATATTATCAGGGATTCGACAGGATGATCATTCACGAAAAGAACATACACCCGAATTTCTTTGATCTAAAAACAAAAATGGCTGGGGAAATCCTGCAGAAATTCTCTACCTATCGTGTGAGATTGATGATCGTAGGAGATTTCTCAAAATATAACAGTCAAAGTCTAAAGGAATTTATTGCCGAAAGCAACAAAGGCCGATTGGTAAATTTTGTGGAATCCGTTGACCAAGCAAGGATTAAACTTGCAGAATAATTTTGCCTTGATTTAATTTTCCGATCTGCTACAACCTATTTCATTTTGAATTACATTTGTGCATATTATTAATCCAAATGAATCCGATTTTTCGTAAGATCCTTGCCGTTGTTTTGGGCATTGTAATTGGCTCCATGGTCAATATGGCCTTGGTTTCTATAAGTGGTACCGTGATCCCTCCGCCTGATGGCGTTGACGTCACTACCGCTGAAGGTTTGAAGGCAGGAATGCATCTATTCAAACCCATAAATTTCCTGTTCCCTTTCCTTGCCCACGCGCTAGGTACCTTCGTTGGTGCTTTGGTAGCAGCATGGATTGCCCCTAACAATAAATTAACTTTTGCAATGGTTATTGCAGTATTCTTTTTCCTAGGTGGACTGGCCTCTATATTTATGTTGCCTTCTCCACTTTGGTTTACTTTCGTGGACCTGGTATTTGCATACTTCCCAATGGCTTACTTTGCAAAGAATATCATATCAAAAGATTAAAATATAGGCAGACCTTCCCATAATTATTGAATTACGCTAATACTTTGTTAAAAGATGTTAATCTAAAACTAAAAAGACACGAAAGTATAGTTCGTCTCGTTATAATAACAAAGAAAAGCAAAAGAGTAATAAAGAGTAATTTCATAATTTAGGTTAATAATTGGTTTGGTAAAATCCTGAGCTTCCCCAGCTCAGGATTTTTTCTTTTAACCCCATTCTTATCCTGTTAAAAAACCTTAAATCCTCTCCTTTGGCATGGTAAATGCAATAATCCTATTTGTAACATCGTTATTACAATAGATTAATTAAACATATAACAAAAAATTGAACATATGAATGAACTATTTTTTTCAGCACTGTTTATAGGAAGTTTACTTTTCGGAAACCCTGAAACCAAAGAAATTCCTTCAGAATTAAATATGAATCAAACGGAATTTGTAGAGCCTGCAGCTAAGGGCAAAATTGAACTACAAGCGGATGATTCCAATACGTATCAATACAAAGTTATTGGCGACCAAGTCAATGCTCCATTGACCATATTTGTCAATGACAAAGCTCAAGGTGAAGTCAATGTGGGTGATGTATTTGAAATCAAAAAACCTGAAAACACAAATTCTGGCGAAAATCTAGAAGTATCCTTAAAGAATAGGGATGCTGAATATGCCAGTCATATCATAAGCTTTTAATCTCAATTAAATTATAACATAAACAACCTAAGGAATCCTTAGGTTGTTTTTTTACGGGCTAATTTTTGTATTTTTCATTATGCAGACGAATTTTGAAATCCATGATCTCATTTACATTCAATTTGGAGGCAAGGAAATAGATCTACATAATGATTTTTCATTTGCAGCTGATCAGTTCCTTGTGACAGATAAGGAAATCAAGCTATTGTTTGAAAAATTTTCCTCTAGGAAAGACCACAACGCTAACTACGCCATCCAATTTACTGCAAAGAACTATTCGTATCTCTTCACTATAGATCCTGACCCTACATATATCATCAATGACAGCCACCTAGATGGAATAACCTTTTTCCCTAGTGTAGACCGAGATATTAATGATGGCCTGATCGATCAGAAAAGACCTACTGCGAAGGATGACCTAATCTTCATGTTTATGAGTGGCAGAACGATTCGCTTCTGTGCTGAAGAGGTTTTCGTCGAGGAGATTGAATCGACCGAGCAATAAATACCCCTAAATCCATCGGTGAATTCTCCAGCAAAACCCTGAGGGTTTTTCACCGAAATAACTCCAGCACTCACCGAGAAAGCTTCAGAATTGACCTATTTTGCCTGTTATGGCCTGTATTTCTGCTATACCTTTGAAGTATCAAATAAGAAATAACAAGAAAAAATAAAACAGGTATTAATCATTAAAAAAATAAGTCATGAAAAATTTAGTAAAAACATTCGCAATCGCAGGTCTATTATTCGCTTCATCGTTCACAGCATTTGCAATCGATAAAGACAAAGACAAATTAAACAGCGCAGTGGTAGAAAATGTTGTTGACGCCTATATCAACACTTCAGTAAGAGGAGATGTAGACCATCTAAACAACCTTTTAGGTAAGGACTTCAGTTTGAAGTACAATACTGAATACAATCAGGCCCCCCTTTCAAGAGCTAACTACATCAAACAGATCAAAAGCCAAAAGGGAAACACCTACAACTGTGATAGCGACTATCAAATCGTGGAGAAAACTGGCAAATACAGCCTTGCTAAAGTAACGCTTAACTTCTCCAACTTCAAACGCATTGATTACCTAACCATGGTGCAGGACAGTGAAGGCTGGAAAATCACTGAAGTAAATTCAGTTTTTGAAGAGAAATAATTGGATGCGACATATATACAAAAGGCTGCTCGGTAAAATGAGCAGCCTTTCCTATTTCTATCTGTCCCAGAACATGGGAGGTTCAATTCCTAAACTCCTGAGGTAAACATAGCCTTGACCTCTATGGTGGATTTCGTTATCCACAAAATACAGAAGGTTTTCAATGATAGGCTGATTAAATTGACCAAATAGATTGTAATCTTCTGGAAATCTTTCTACAGGAATCTTATTGTAATATTCAGTAATCAATGGGGTCTGTCTATCCCACTCTGCCAATAAGGCTTCTTTGGTATTAAATGGAACATCATGGTTGAAACCCTCTGTGGTATTGCTATCGATCCCTTCTAGACCCGGCAACCCAATAGTCAATAATTCTTTCACCAAATCACTGAAAGGGCGCATCCCTCCTATGCTATATTCGAATAATTCCTTTTCTGGAAATTTCTCAATTGTTTTTCTCGTTAAGCCTCTATGTCCTTGCCAATGGTTCAAAAAGTTCTCTTTCGTAATAATTCCTGTAGTGCTCATAATATTTTCTTTTTAAATGATTGAATAATCAAATTTAAGTGCGATGAATGACAGCCTTTTGTCAACAGAAAATTAAAAGTCCAAGCATAAAAAAAGCTTCCAAGGAATATCTTGGAAGCTTGATATGGTTTCGTACCATCCTACAGTATCCTTCCTACAGGATACAGCATGTAGTTATGCTCATAATGATGCGTACGTTTATAGATCCATTCCAATTGTGCCCTTCCACTTTCTGCCAGCTTCGGATCTTGCTTTTTCGCTTCCTCAAAACTTTCCTTTAATTCAACATCATTCTTCAATAGTTCGGCCGCCGTGTCCTCAAATATATAGGCCGAGAAGTATTCTTTTTGCGAAAGGATGGCATCAAAGAAATTCCAGTTGAAAAAGGAATCCATCGCCTGGGGTTCCAATGTTTCTACTATATAACGATTAATGTCCTGATTGGTTTCGATTATCCAATCGCCTTTATAAAATGGCACCTGCATCATCTTCGGACTCAGCTCCACCGAATGATGGGGATAATGCCCTTCATAGGGAGCTCCCTGTGTTTTGTAGGAAGTGATATAATACATCTCCACTTCCTTTACCTCATCAGCTGCCAACTGATGCATCTTGACACCATTGGTTTGCATCAGTTCTATCAACCTATCATAAGCTTGGGGTACGATATATGCTTTTGGTTTTTTGATACTGATGGACGGCTTGTAATTCGAGAAATAGGGAACCTGCTTGCTGAAGGGTTTGCTTCTGTCATAATATAACCTATCCTGCCCCGATACTTCACTGGTCTTTTTCCCGGACTCAAAACCCCTGAACTCAATTTGATCAACTTTTTCAGTATCCAAGGTCCAGCTGACTGGAAAATCGGTTTGGGCAGCGACTTGCTGTTTTATGTTTTTGCGTAGGGCAACCAGATCTTTGGACTCCTTTACGGAAACTTCAAATAAATTCTTCATCAAGGCATAGGTGGATTCTACACGTTGCTGATAGGGCTTCCACATATGCGTTTCTGGCATGTAGCCAATACTGTTGTGCAGGGCGGCATATCCTGTCGAATACCTAGGGCTTTCAAGAAAGGAAACGAGTCCCGATTCTGGCGTCTCGCCTTTAGAATTCACATAAGGAACCATCGGAAAACCTTCCTTTTCCATTCTTCTGTATAGCTCATCCGTGAATTTTGATCTCATATAGGGTGCCAAGTCCTTATGCAGTTTATCCTTATGGGTTTCGATTAGGGTCATTACATATTGATAATCTGCTCCATTGCTGGTATGGGTATCAAAGAAAACATCGGGATCCCAAGTGCTATATATCTTTTGGAAGAGTCTAGAATTTCGGGTATCTCCTTTTATAAAATCCCTGTTGAGATCATAATGCTGCCTAGAGCCCCTAAAACCGTATTCATTTGGACCATTTTGGTTCACCCTGGATTCTCCACGGTTTAGCATCCCCGCAATATTATAGACAGGGATCACGCAGAGTACCAAGTTATCAGGTAATTTATTTGCTTGAAGCAGATCCCTGATAAACATCATGGAAGCATCAATCCCTTCTGGCTCACCTGGATGTATCCCATTGTTGATCAACATCACTGCCTTTCCTTTTGCCTTAATGCTATTGGGATCAAAATCACCATCCTTAGATAGGACGATCAATTGCAATGGCTTCCCAACATCCGTTAATCCATAATCAATCATTTTCACATCCTTCCTGCCTTTGAGCAAGGCAGAATAATAATCCTGCAATTCTTGATAGGTTACCGTTGTATTCTTTTTGGCATCCAGTTCATAGGGTATTTTCTGAGCTTTTATTTCCATTGTTCCAGTAGATAACAACACAGCGGCCAAGGCCATGCTTTTCAATAAACTTGTATTCATGCTTAGTTTGGCTTATTAGGTGAATAAAGATAGAGATTATTTTTGTTTGGAAGGTTCGGAATGCGACATCCCTAAATATAAAAAAGGTGCCGTCCCAATGGAACGGCACCTTCTGAAGTCAGCAGCTCTAGTCTAAATACTAGATACTAACTACTAAATACTATTACTGATTTGCACGGATGATATTCAATGCACCACCAGCTTTGAACCAACCGATCTGTTGTTCGTTGTACGTGTGGTTTGCAAGGATCTCTTCAGACGTACCGTCAGCATGGTGCAATACCAATGTAAGCGGTTTGTTTGGAGCAAATTCAGTTAATCCAATGATATCGATAGTATCGTCTTCGTTGATTTTATCGTAATCATCTTTATTCGCGAAGGTAAGACCAAGCATACCTTGTTTTTTCAAGTTAGTTTCGTGGATACGTGCAAATGATTTTACCAATACGGCACGAACACCTAAGTGACGAGGCTCCATAGCTGCGTGTTCACGAGATGAACCTTCACCATAGTTTTCATCACCTACGACGATTGAACCAATACCGTGCGCTTTGTAATCACGTTGTGTTGCAGGAACCGGACCGTATTCACCAGTCAATTGGTTCTTCACATTATCAGTCTTATCGTTGAAGAAGTTAACCGCACCGATCAACATGTTGTTAGAAATGTTGTCTAGGTGACCACGGTATTTCAACCAAGGACCAGCCATAGAGATGTGGTCAGTAGTACATTTACCTTTAGCTTTGATCAATAATTTCAAGCCTTTAAGGTCAGTACCTTCCCATGCTGCAAATGGCTCTAATAATTGCAGACGATCTGAATCAGGGTTCACATCCACTACAACGCTTGATCCATCAGCTGCAGGAGCTTGGTATCCTGGATCATCCACTGCAAATCCTTTTTCTGGTAATTCATCACCTGTAGGAGGATCTAATTTTACTTGCTCACCGTTTTTATTGGTCAACGTATCTGTAAGCGGGTTAAAACCTAAATCACCTGAGATAGCGATCGCAGCAACCATTTCTGGAGAT
Organism: Sphingobacterium sp. NPDC055431; assembly: GCF_053644255.1. Lineage (NCBI taxonomy): Bacteria > Pseudomonadati > Bacteroidota > Sphingobacteriia > Sphingobacteriales > Sphingobacteriaceae > Sphingobacterium > Sphingobacterium sp. NPDC055431. The sequence goes on along the minus strand of NZ_JBSHLH010000021.1, from coordinate 57,458 downwards.
GTTACGAATGCAAAAGTGTTCGGGTTACCATCAGCACGTTTCGCAAAGTTACGGTTGAAGGAGTGAACGATAGTGTTTTTCTCTTGTTTCTCAGATCCAGCACGATCCCACATACCGATACATGGTCCACATGCATTGGTAAAGATAGTTGCATTAAGGTCTTCGAAAGTTTTCAATAATCCATCACGGTCAGCAGTGAAACGAACTTGCTCCGATCCTGGGTTGATACCAAATTCAGCTTTGGTTACAAGTCCTTTTTCAACAGCTTGGCGAGCGATAGAAGCAGCACGTGATAAATCTTCGTATGAAGAGTTAGTACATGAACCAATCAATCCCCACTCTACTTTAGTAGGCCAGCCGTTTTTACCAGCTTCTTCACGCATACGTGAAATTGGAGTATACAAATCAGGAGTAAAAGGTCCGTTCAATGAAGGCTCTAACTCCGATAAGTTGATTTCGATCAATTGATCGAAGTATTGCTCAGGGTTTGCATAAACTTCAGGGTCAGCAGTCAAATGTTCTTTGATTGCATTCGCCGCATCAGCAACTTCGGCACGGTCTGTAGCACGCAAGTAACGCTCCATAGAAGCATCATAACCGAAGGTTGATGTCGTTGCACCGATTTCAGCACCCATGTTACAGATTGTACCTTTACCTGTACAAGATAAAGATTCAGCACCTTCGCCAAAGTATTCTACGATAGCACCAGTACCACCTTTTACAGTTAAGATACCAGCCACTTTCAAGATTACATCTTTTGGAGCCGCCCAACCAGAAAGTTTACCTGTTAATTTCACACCGATCAATTTAGGGAATTTCAGCTCCCATGGTAATCCTGCCATCACATCACATGCATCTGCACCACCAACACCGATCGCAACCATACCTAAACCACCCGCATTTACTGTGTGGGAGTCAGTACCGATCATCATACCACCTGGGAAAGCATAGTTTTCCAATACTACCTGGTGGATAATACCAGCACCTGGTTTCCAGAAACCAATACCGTATTTGTTCGATACAGAACTCAAGAAGTTGAATACTTCTGAGCTTTCATTTTTAGCACGATTTAAATCCTCTGCTGCTCCATCACGCGCTTGAATCAAGTGGTCACAGTGAACAGTTGAAGGAACTGCTGCTTGCGGACGGCCTGCTTGCATAAATTGCAATAAAGCCATCTGAGCAGTTGCATCCTGCATCGCTACACGGTCCGGTGCGAAATCAACGTATGATTTGCCACGCTCGTAAGCCTCTGAGGCATTACCATCCCAAAGATGCGTATATAAAATTTTCTCAGCTAGAGTCAATGGTTTATTTACAACTTGGCGAGCAGCTTTTACACGCTCATCATATTGAGAATAAACCTTTTTGATCATGTCTATATCAAAAGCCATTATTTGTAGTTTAATATGATTTATTAAATTTTACACTATTAAGCTCATACTATGAGCTGTTTACGCAAAAATACAAAAAAAACTGCGTTTTATTCGCATTTCTGCCACTTCTCGCTAATTTGGAAGTATTCTAAACAAAAGGGTTAAACCAATTGAACTGAAGGGTCTACAGCCTTCAATTCCTGTATTGTTTGAACTGGATTTTCGGAAGAGAACACAAAGCTACCGGCCACCAAAACGTCAGCTCCAGCTGCCAATAACTTGCCCGCATTGGAAGTCCCAACACCTCCGTCAATCTCGATCAAAACATCCGTATTCTGCTCTGCCGCTAAAGCGCGTAATTCTTTAATTTTACTGTACGTTCGCTCAATGAATTTCTGTCCTCCGAAACCGGGATTTACAGACATCAGGCAAACTAGGTCAATATCCTGGATCACATCCTTCAACAAGGAAACCGGTGTATGCGGATTCAATGCAACCCCTGCTTTACATCCCAACTCCTTAATCGCTGCTAATGTGCGATGTAAATGTGTGCAAGCTTCATAATGAACAGTTATAACCTCTGCCCCATTATCCTTGCAAACCTTCAAGTAACGGTCTGGATCCACGATCATCAAATGTACATCCAAAGGCTTTTTTGCATGCTTTGCAATGGCACTCATTACCGGGAATCCAAAAGAGATGTTTGGGACAAATACCCCATCCATGATGTCAATATGAAACCAATCAGCTTCGCTCGCATTGACCATCTCTACGTCACGCTGTAAGTTTGCAAAATCTGCAGCCAATACCGAAGGTGCTATTAAGTGTTGTTGTGTGGACATGTCTTAAATTTTTTGCAAAGATAACAAGTATTATCCTCTAATTGAAAAATAGACAGGTTTTCCCTAGAATTGCTACATTCAACTTACAATCCAAAGCAAAAAGGAAAGAAACTCCTCGACAATAAGGACAATGTTTTCAGATTGTCTTAGCCTAAAATCAAACTGTTTGCCGTAAAATAATTACATTTGTTAGTTAGGATTACTAAAATTAGATTGTGGCGAAATTAAAGATAAATTACCCTAAGGATAAATTACAGCAAAACTCCAGTTTGTGGAAATATGGAATGGTTGTCTTAACCATTGTCCTGATCTGTATATTCCTACCCAAACAACCCAGATTTAGGTACGAATACCAGAAAGGAAAACCTTGGAACCATGAAAACCTGACCTCCCCCTACAACTTCGCAGTCCTCAAAACTGCCGAAGAAATGGAGCGCGATAAACAGTACATCCTGAATACGGTCCAACCTATCTATAACCTGAACGATGTGGCCAGTAAGGAACAGATCGATCAGTTCAATACCGACCTCAACGAAAAATGGCAATCCAGCCAATTAGATTCCGCCGAGACAGGAAACCTCAATGACTATCGAGAAGTAGGAACCGCCCTCTTGAATTACATCTACGAAAGAGGTGTCCTTTCCCTCAATAATCGATATCAAAACAAAGGCAATGACTCCTCCAGAAATGACCCTACTTCGTTGGAGTATAACTTTGTCCTGATCCACGACAATATCGCCCAGCAGAAGAATACGGTAGATTGTTATACGATAGAATCTGCAAATCAATATATCGTTGGAGCACTTGAAAAGAACAAACTGATCGAGCATAAGAAATGGCTGTCTGAAGTCCTGAAAAACTACATCACCATCAACTACGTCTTTAATGAGTCCCAGACCAACAAAGTTGAGCAAACGGCCTTGGCCAATATCTCAACTACCCGAGGGATGGTGCAAAAGGACGAACTGATTGCTGAACAGGGGAAAATAATCAATAACGACACTTATCAGAAATTAGAGTCCCTACGAAAGGTATTCGAGGACGAATCTAGGATCAGTGGCGAACAGAACCTTGTCACTTTTGGACACTTTATCCTGATTTCGCTAGCCATGGCCCTATTGATGGTATTCCTTTATTTCTTCAGAAGGGATATCTTCAACAATAACCGTCTGCTGTTCATTATCTTCATCGTCATTTTGGTAATGTTAGGGGTATTGAGTTGGGCTATCAAGATCAAGATCCCAAGTCTTTATTACATTCCCTATTGTAGTGTACCGATCATCTTCAGATTATTGTTCGATACACGGATAGCTCTCAACATCCATATCCTGATGGTACTGATTGCCGGACTGTTCGTACCTAACAGTTTTGATTTTGTTTTCTTGCAGTTCACGGCCGGTATGGTTGCGATTTACAGCATCCGTACACTGGTTAAGAGAGAGCAATTCCTGGTATCCAGTGTGCTGATCTTAGGAACCTACATCCTAGCTTATATGGGATTGGTTCTGACCCGTAACGGATCTTTTTCTTCGATTTACTGGCAGGACATCCTTCCATTTACAGTGAGTGTAGGATTGACGCTTCTCGCCTATCCTTTGATCTATGCTTTCGAGAAGTTATTTGGAATCGTTTCAGACTTAACCTTAATGGAATTGACCAACAGTAACTCCAGGTTACTGCGTGAGCTTTCCTTAAAGGCACCAGGTACATTCCAGCATTCGCTACAGGTTGCTAACCTTGCTGAAGCCGCAATATATAAGATTGGTGGAAACCCATTACTGGTCCGTGCAGGAGCTTTATACCATGATATTGGTAAGATGATCAATCCACTGTACTTTATCGAAAACCAGAAAACCAATGACAACCCCCACGAGGAGTTGACTCCTGAACAAAGTGCACAGATCATAATCTCGCACGTGTTGAAGGGCATTGAAATGGCTAGGAAGAACCAGATGCCTGAGGTGGTAATCGACTTTATCAGAACGCACCATGGAACGACCAAGGTTGATTACTTCTACAACATGGCGGTAAAGGCGAATCCAGACAAGGTCATTGACGAGTCAATCTTTAAATACCCTGGTCCAGTACCATTTTCAAAGGAGACCGCTGTCTTAATGATGGCAGACTCTGTTGAGGCTGCTTCAAGGGCATTAAAGGAGCCTACCGAAGAGTCAATCAATAATTTGGTGGATAAGATCATAGATCATAAATTATTGCAGAGACAGTTCCAGAATGCGGATATTACGATGCGTGAGATCACTGAATCGGCCAAGATCTTCAAGGCCATGCTGAAGAGCATTTACCATGTTCGCATTGATTACGATCTAAGTAAGAAGAAAGATAATTAAAAAAACAAATTGATATTCAAAAGGTTGCTGTAGGCAGCTCATAAAATGCGTATTTTTCGCTAAATCGACTTTGAAGAGTGAAAATTTTGCGTTATGTTTGCACTGTCGAAACCCGGAGAGGTGCCTGAGTGGCCGAAAGGAACAGTTTGCTAAACTGTCGTACTGGAAACGGTACCGCGGGTTCGAATCCCGCCCTCTCCGCAAAGATAAATTAAAACCCTTCAATGTTAATTGAAGGGTTTTAATTTTTACATCAAATTGCCAAGCTTGCTTAAAGCAATTTGATGTGAAAAATAAAACCAGCGAGTGTAACGAGCGAAGGTTTTGATACTATCTTTTAGCCTCCCCCCTCCAGGGATCGCCGAAGGCAATCCCGTCCTCCCTCAAATAACCGTTTGATGTTTCAAGTTAGAATGATATTGAGGATATTATGTATGCTAAAGGAGAACCTGTTGGTACCAAATAAAAATCCTATGGATGCTAAAGAAAAGCTCGTTGTTCACTGAAGAGTATCAGTGTTCGCTCAAAGAATCCCTTTGAAAGCTAAAGGAGAACCTGTTGGTCCCAGATAAAAATCCTATGGATGCTAAAGAAAAGCTCGTTGTTCCTTTAAAGAATGTCTGTGTTTCAAAAAATACACCCTTTACATCAAAACCCCCTCTCTTCCCCCTACATTTCTTGCCCTATGACAAGCCAATTCCCTCCTCCCTTCCTTATCTTTGATTTATCAAACTCCCACAACCATGAGAAAAATAACCGCCGCCTTCAATATGACCCTCGACGGAAATTGCGATCATACCGTTCCAAGTCCCGATGCTGATATCCATGATCATTACAGTCAGCTCATATCAAATGCCGATACTCTCCTTTACGGTAGAATTACCTTCGAACTGATGAAATTTTGGCAAACCCTCCTTAGCAACCCTTCCGACCAACAATCTCACAATGATTTTGCAATAGCCATAGACAAGGTTCCAAAAATCGTATTCTCCAACAGCATACTATCAACCGGCTGGGATACTGCACAATTGTCCGAAAAACCATTGTCCGAAAAGATCAAAGAATTAAAAAACGGAGAAGGGAAAGACATCTTAATCTGCAGCAGGAGCTTAATCATTCAATTGCTGAATCAAAACCTTATCGACGAATTTCAGCTATGCATTCACCCCATTATTGCAGGCCCAGGACTAATGTTATTTGATAAAATTGAAAAACGAATTGACATGAACCTTCGCGAAACAAAATCCTTCAAATCCGGTGCTGTTATCCATTATTACATTCCAATCCGGAACTAAGATTACACAAAAACCTACCTCGGCTCATGTTGATGGCAATATCCATTGACATTTCTTGTCATATGCTTACAAGGTGTGCCTTTTTTGGTCTTACCTTTACATTGTACAGACCGAGAAACTGCCCCTTGCGCTTCTCCTGGTTTTATCCCTAATCCACTTTGAGCTGTCCCTACAAATCCTTTTGGCTTCGTTTGCCCAGGATTACATTGCGAACAGGCACTAAGACCCATTTTTTGGGCATCAGCAATACTCAACGCATTTGAAACATTCTTGACATAACGACACGTTGCAGTATGGTATTTACTGCCTGATGGAGTTTTATAAACTGTCTGCGCAGATAGGCAGAAAGTAGACAGCACAAAAAATATACAGATAAGATACCTCAAGGTTACAATTAGTTTACACAAAGATAAAACAAGAATCTACATAACCTCAAATAAATGCATTTAACATGAAGTAAGTTTAGAAATTTGGAGCATAAAAAAACACCCCTGCAAACTGCAGAGGTGTCTATATCTTTATTTTAGTTGGCTGTTCCTGTCAAGGATTCAGGCTGCCAATCTCTAATCGTCACATTTCCGAGTACCATTCCAATTTTTGCAATATCAAGGTCTATGGTATACTCCTTACCAGCTTCAAATTCTAAACCAGCATTGGCTTTCCAAACAAACACATCAGTCCCAATACTGAAACTTACCGAAAAGTCTCCGGCAGCTGCAAATGTTTTTGGAAGAACGATCGCCTCATAACGGCTACCCAAGGTTTTTCCAAAAGGCTCAATAGTGGCAGGGGTATTTTGATTGCTGATCACTCCAGTGGCCAAACTAAAGTCAGCCAAAGTATTCATGCCAGCCATCGACACCTCCATATCATCCCATTCCTGGCTGCTATCATCCATTCCGCTACCTGCCGATGTCAGGATGACCAGCTTTGCCAGTTTATGTTCAAATTCCAGTGGAACCATCGTTGCAGAAGTTTTATCATAACCAATACCTGCATTATCAACTTTTGTCCATAATAGATCATTAGACGCAAGATCAGTCTGGGAAGAAAGGTCAATGGCGAAATTACCAAGATTGGTTATCCCTGCTCGATAAGGATAATAGGCAATAAAGTCTACTTTACTTCCAGATACTGGAAAATAAATCTCCTGTCCTGTTGCGGCGTTGAAGTTGCTCCCGTCTGCAGTTTGGTATAATCGATTGCTCATGGCATTATAGATATCCGAAGTCCCATTGTTGACCATAAATATCCCTATTTGATCATTTGTGCTCCAAGTCGTTGTGATCCCATTGTTGGCGGTTGCCTTTTTCATTCCGGCGTTGAAGTTGACCACCTGCGAGGTTTCTTCCTTCAGGTTGTCTACCTTGCTACAAGAACTGATCAGGATCCCCGCAAGTGCGATAGAGGTTATTAATTGGATTTTCATCTGCTATAGAATTATATTTTTTCCTTAATTGAATGTTCTGTTTATTCCATATGTAATTGCCACAGGCTTACATCTCGCTTTCCATTGAATTTATATCACCATCTTGGCAAGCTATCACAAGCCCCAATGTTGGGGCTTGCGAAAAACTGATGTTCAGATCAATTTATGCAAGAAAGAACATCATATTGTTCAGGACAGGTTAATTTCCCCTGTACCTATACATTAATTTGCTATACCTGTTCTACTTTCTGTTTCCCAATCTGTGATGGTTATACCACTCAGGTTCACACCCGTTTTTTCAATATCAAGGCTAATGGTATACTGTTTTCCAGCCTCAAATTGCTCACCAGCTGCCGCTTTCCATACAAATACATCTGTACCAACCGTGAAACTGATTTGCAGATCACCTGCTGCAGCAAAGGTTGCTGGAAGCACGATGGCTTCATATAGCGCTCCTGCTGTCTTTGCAAAAGGCGCCACCGCAAGTGCTGCGCTTGGATTGCTTAGTGTACCGGTCGACAGGTCAAAATCGGCCGCTGTGTTCATACCAGTAACCTGTACTGTCATATTAGCCCAATCCAAACTGGCATCGTCCATACCCGTTGAAGCATTTGGAACAATAGCTATCTTGGACAGTTTATGTTCAAATTCCAGAGGAACCTGTCCGGCTGTACTTTTATTGTAACCATTGTTGCCATTGTTCACTTTTACCCAAAGCAAATCATTTTGAGCAAGATTGGCCTGTGTAGAAAGATCAATTTCATAATTATCTCCTAATGCTGTAATACTTGGTCTGTACGGGTAATATGCAATAAAATCTACCTTGCTATCAGATACCGGATAGTAGATTTCATGGCCTGGTTGAGGAGCAAAATCAATTCCGTCACTTGTCACATATAACTTATTTGCCATACCACCATAAACATCTGCAGTACCTGTATTCAGCATAAATATCCCTATCTGATCTCCCGTCTGCCAGGAACTGGTTATTCCATTGTTTATAGTCGCTTTCTTCATTCCTGCAGTAAATCTTACTTGGTCAGAGGTTTCTTCCTTAAGGTTATCGACCTTACTACACGAGCTGAACATTAATGCCACAAGAGCAATACTGGTTAATAATTGGGTTTTCATTTTTTATTGTTTTGATTTTTTCAGTTCTGTTAATAATTATCTTTTTCTATTGTGTTTGTATTATTCATTACTCAATCAAAAAATCGAGTTTTATTATCTTTGCTTCCCCAGCCATGAGTTGGACAACCTTTGGAAGTAAATATTTTTTTGTACCGACGGTACTTGTTAATGTTATTATTTCTTTTGAATTTGGCAGGTTATGAACTGGCAAATAAGCACGATAGGTAAATTTGGTTAAATAATCTGGGGACGAAGGTTGCTCTACCCTATATAGGTAATAGGAAATATTTCCATTGATATTCAATAAACTATGATTATATAAATTCAACATTGCCATTCCTATATTAGAGGTCACTGAAACCTCCAAACTTTGATCTGGTCCCGTTCCTGCCCCCGCTCCCTTAGATACTTCTATCTGCAGCATAGCCAACCTATGGGTAAGAACTAATTCAACATCCCCCCCTTTTACCACACTCCCTACTGCACCTGACATCAAGTCTGATTTTGCAAACCCATTCAATCCTTCATTCATGGAGCTTGGATAAAAATGTATTTGCAATGGATCTATAGGATTTTCTACTGATGGATCAGGTTGATATGGGTAATATGCATAAAAATCATAATTAGCGGCTCCATTTGGCCACTCTATGTCTCCATCCCACCCCGTACCATTGTAAGTGAGTTTAGCGTTGTGGATCGGATTGCCTGAAGCAACCAAATTTGTTCCTTGAGCAGCACCAAACACCCCAATCTCATCACCTACTTTAAAGGTAGTTGTGAAATCAGCACTGGATGTTGGGTGTACCGTAGCTTTCTTTTCCTTTCCGTTATTGATGTTAACCTTAAAATTGATCTTCTCTCCCTGAGGTGTTGGTCCATCCTTTACCTTGCTACAACCAAAAATTAGCAGAACCATGGAAAACATGATGATTTTCATAGGTTGGAAGTATATCGTTCTTCTTTTCATTACTTTCATTTGTTTTATTAGGAATACCTATTAAAATCGTGGCTTTAACACGATTTGATTTTATACGGCTACCAAGCCTGGCCCGAAGCGTTTTGCTTGACCCAGTCCTTGATACTAACTTTAAATCCTGCAGCTGTTTGGGTTTCTACCTTTGCCTTGAGCTCCATTGGGATATGTTTGTCCGTGTTTGCATCTGCGAGCAGCTCAGTCATGTCCGACTCCATGGCTACGACTTCAGGTACCCCTTGGTCAAAACTCAAGGTTCCAGAAATCATCTGTTTCCCACCTTGCACGCCAAGAATGCGGATCACAGCCATCCATGTGCCGTCTGCCTGCTTCTTGAAGTCTAACGGTACGCTACTCGGACTCCCTGAGGGCACATTGCCCTGTAGGTCCCAAGCAGAAGCGATCCCAGATAATTGAGCTTGGATCGAATTGATGTTGGACGCACTCCCTCCCTCTGGTTCGAGGATAATGGTCAATTGACGGACTTGTTGTTGCATTACTGCAGTGGCTTCCACGTTGCTTTCATTTGCATATTGAAGTTCGCCAGTCGAAGAAAAAAGCCATTCAGGCATTGGGATCAATTGTCCGTTTTCAGTGTGCTGTTTGGCAATGCCAGATTCAATATCAAATCCGGAAGCAAGGTTATAAGCTAGATAGGGATAGTTACCAGGAAACAGTTCCGGCAAATCAGCCTGACCTTGGCCAAAGGAATGTACTTTTCCATCAAGAATGACTTGGTAACTGTTAGGGATTGAAATTCCCTCTGTTCGTTTTTCCCAGTCCGTCTGCAACAGGTAATGCCCCTGTTCGGTCAGTTCTAGCCTACTACAGGAAGGAAACAGAAAGCTGACTAGGATAGTGATATATAGGCAGCAAACTACGCGAGATCTTTTTCGTGTTTTTTGATAATTTTTCTCCATTTCATTTAAGGTTTAATTGGTTCGTCTAGAAAAGCTAATGCTGATTCCCGTTGGTCCCCAGTAGGTCCTGTCAGGAATGGTTGCTGTACGGTAGTGCTCTCCATTTACATGGCGCATCTTTTCCACTTTGCTAAATTGAAGGAAACCAAGCGTAAGCCCGATATCGATCAACAGCTTTTCCCCAGCAGCATACTGCTTTCCGAAAGTAAATCCCCCGCCCATAAAGTGGCCTTGTTCATTGGAGATGTTATAGTCGCCGACGGTACCTTTCAGGCCTATGTAGGCATCCCGCGAATCATTTGTGTAATAACGCAGTTGAGGAGCGGCATACCAGTTACGCCAGTAATGGTCATTGCCATTCCGCTTGAAGTTCCAATGCGACAGTCCCCCATCGGCCAAAAGGCCAATTCGATCAGCAGCACGATATTCCATCCCCAGATTGGGAACAAGAAATAGCCAGCCCAGCATGTTACTGCGGACATTAAAACTTCCAGGCTTTGAACCTTCAAGAATTTTGACTTCCTGACCCTTCAGCGGATTTAGCAAAAGGCAAAACATAAGCATACAGAGTGATCCTCGGATCATTTTAGTTTTATTGGTCATTGGTTTGGTATGGTATAGTTTCAACATTATCAACACATAACAATGCTGGAACTGTATTTTATTATGAAACTAATATATTAATTATAAATAAACTTACAAGTATTTTATTGAAATTTTTAATAAAATCATAGCAAAACCTTTTGAACCCTATTTCATATAGCACACATTTAATAACTTTTTTAATTAATACGGACGTTTATGGTATCGAACGAGGAATATTGGGATATGACTTTGACTATTCACAATCTCCATACACTTAAGACTGAAAGGATAATTTGCATTGATGGTTTTCAATTTTTGCTGGTTGATTATTGAATAAACCGTTCACCTGTACAGCTGATATTTGAAAACAAAAAAGTTCGCCTAAGCGAACTTTATAAACTTTTTATTTTTAATAAGAAAATATTGGAATTCAGAAAATTCTAGCAAAACTTCATTTTTACCAGAAATGAATACAGCGCATTAAAACATCTTTTGAGATTGATTTAATTAGTTGCTTCTACCACAATCTTCGTTACATTTATTTCATTATTCCAACCGCCATCGATTGGCAATTCCTTCCCATCCATCCAGTACGTATCAAAATGATTTCCTGACTCAGGTGAATAGGCACCTATAAACACTCGGTCATTCTTCACATATAGATCATCGATAATTTTATTCTGTTTGATTTCTTGATGGATTTTCCCATTTTTCCAAACCACGATCTCACCTTGATCATCTAACCTAAAACTTGCAGCGATATAGGTGTTCGCTCCTTCGACAAAGAACTTGACACCGCTGATGCTTCCTATCTCCCTATCTGATTTTAATTTGATGGACTGAAAGACCTTATTGTTTTTATAAATTAATAAGGATGGCAAATCGGTCCCTCTATTAGATATTATAGTGGTAAACAAATATATATCCTGCTGATTAAAACCGATATCTGAAATCATTTCAGGAGATTTCCGTTCTGTATAGATCTTACCATTTTTCCAAACGAGGGATATACTACTTCTTTGAATGACATATACATCATTATTTATACCGGTAACCTTTTCAATAATTGGTTTTTTACCATCTTTCTTTTCCAGATCATAAAGCTTTCCATTTTTCAGGATATCGATAGAATGTACCTTCCCATTTTGGTACCAAGTCCTTTTGACATAAACATCCTTGGCATCCGATACAAATATTTGGTTGCCTGCAGAAAAGGTATTTTGCTCAATGACATTCTTCTTCCCATTCAACCAATACATCGGTATCCGAGAGCTAACATCATCTCCAACCCTCCCTTCATACCCAACAGCATATAAATCCGTTCCTTTTAGATAGGCACTCAGCACAACTCCGCCATTCTCAGCTCCTTCTAAATAACTGATTTTTCCGTTATACCAATATGCCGGTCTTGAACCTAATGCATCCCCTTCTTTTGTGGTATGGCCAAACATATAAATCTTCATGCCATCATAAGCAGGATCATAACTCTCAGGAGAATCACCCCCATCCTCTTTTTTGTCCTTTTTACATGAACTTAAAGTGAACAGGACCGTTCCGATCAGAATAAATAGGGAATAAAATGTAAAATTGTGTCTTTTCATAGTGTGAGCTTCAAATATTGGAAGCTGCTATCCTGAGATAGGAACCCTTCCATAAATCATTCAAATGAACACAAATATGCCCAGGATTTATCACAAACAATAAAACCTGGGTGGCGAAATTATATAAATTGACCAGTTAACGGATGAAAAGCGCCGCTTAAAAAACTTGTTTCACCATATTATGGCTATACAAAAACAATAAGCTACCCTTCTACCCATTTAGCCGCTCCAGCATCTTTAAGCGTACTTCAGTCTGATGATGGATCAATTTATCATAATCTGAGGCCTTATCTGTAAGCTTAATAGTAACTACGAAAAGCTCGATTGAAAGAAAAAAGAAAAAGAACAGTAGATAGACAATCAATCCAATTTTTGAACTGGTAATAACCTCGTGCAGAATATTCAGTTCATCAATAAACCCTGAGGATTTCCTTAGGTCTTTTTCCTTATTGGCCTTGATGGAATCCAAGGAGCCAAGGGTCTTGAATTTCTGACCATTCAACAGGTTGATCTGTTCATTGATCTGCTCCAACTCCCTTTTCTTAGGGTTTTCATTGACCATTTTATTGGTTGAATTCGTACTGTTGATCCGGTTTCCTTGATTGTCCCGAGTGACAGAGGTATTGGTATAGGAAGTTACGATCACTGGATTTTTCTGCAAGTCATCAGAAACTACTTTTTGCCTAGCTTCCAATTGTTCAATGCTCGCATCTATGCTTTTTACCTGCTCATCGATGTCTTTCTCCGAATTATTAATGGCGATTTTTACGCGATCTTCCATGACCTGGGTTTTCTTCAACTCAATATCATCCTTAAAGATTATTTGGTCCAAGATAAATGAACCCAGTATGGCCATGACCAAAGCAAGACCAACACGAAAGGTCACGGACCATTTATTGACTTTTGTAGAAAGTATAATGATCCTTTCAATCTGTATCACCACAAATGCAGCAATGACGGATGCAAGAATTCCACCCACTACACCGACATGCAAGTAACGAACGGCAAATGAGTAGGCAATGAACATCCATACCAGGACGATCAACAATACTGCAGAGGTGAATTTCTTTACCGCCTTTGAGCTCTGCTCACTGGAATGTTGGACTAGGTAATAGTTATAACCCGTCAAAAAACATCCAAACTTAAGCCAGGGATTCTTTTTCATGTTAAAACTCTTTAGCTAGTAAAGTCCTTTGGGTTATGGAAGCCAATCCTTTGGTAAAACCTCTTTTATAGGCCAAGATCGCTCTTTCAAATAAGCCAGAGTCGGTCTTAAGCGACTCTTCAATATCGCCCACCTTTCGCATATGGTTTTCGAGGTCCTCCTTTTTGGAATTCAGCTCCTCTACTAAATCCACTAAACCGGATCTTTTTCGGGAATTGATATGGAATTCCAGTTCTTTCAGAAAGGAATCATGATAAGTCTTGACCTTTGAAATGATGATTTCTAGATCAAACTTGATCAGCCTTAGATTATCTTCTTTATATTTTTCATCTGGACTTGTCAATGCATCATTAAAACCTTTGGACTCAAAATCGGACTGTAGATAGGCATAAATGGTGTTGATACCTGTGAATGAACTTACTGGAGAAGTCCAATCTTGATTAATGTCCTTTTCCACGAAGATATCCTCCGGAATTGGTGGCAGATGACCATTGAGCAAAGCATCTTCAGGTGAACTTTCGGATTGTTTTTTCTTAAAAAAATTAAATAGACCCATTAGATTAAATGTATTTGGTTGGTATTTTATATTTACGGTGCCCACGCTTATGGCACAGCGCACAAAGTGTGATCAGTAGATTACTTGGATAGTCCCAAGGCTCCTTGAATTGGTTGAGCCGATTGATGAAATGATATTGGCGGTGATGGACCTGCAATTGATGAACATCCTGACAGATGACACACTTATTATTGTCCCTTTCCAGAATTGCCTTCCGCTTCTGTTTCCACCTGATATCAAACAATGAGGCGCCATAAGTACCGTGTGTATCTGGAGTATTCATCGAGAAATAAATTAATAATTGACTGTGTTACTAATTAGTTGGGACTAAAGTAAGAAGACTTCTCTAATATTTTTTTGCCATGGATTAAAATTCAACCTTTTGAATGGAATAAATAAATATTTGTAGTCAATCCATTATTTTTTCAGAAAATACTGAATTTCAATTCATTTTCTTTGTAACTTAATCTATTCTTTATAGATATTACTTAAAATTTATAAGAAAAATTATCAATCCTTACTTGCATTTCACCACTAACTTTGCGTTTCACCCTCTTTTGTCGAAACCTCCTGTAGATTATTAGGATCAATCAGGAACTGTAAATGCCCATCCCAATAAATTCTCGTGTTACCATTGAAGCTTTAGAGAAGAACAATCCCTTATTCTATTTACTTAAATAATATAGTCATGGAATTATTAGAAAAAATTCTAAGTCTCGATCCGAATTATTTAATAATCGGATTACTTGTCCTTTTTTTTACGTTAGAACAGATCAGTTCTAACCCATTTGCTTTCAAAAAAAGAGGCGAACACCTTGTCCAGAACATTCTATTCCAACTCCTATTGACCTTGATGAATATCTTTTTCGTAGTCATTCAGGTCTATTGCATAGAATGGCTAAACGAAAACAAAATAGGACTTCTCTACCTTGCAGAGCTTCCTTTCTGGACAAAGCTGATCCTGAGCGTCATGCTTTATGATTTTTCAACCTATTGGATCCACCGAGCTGCACATAAAGTCCCTCTACTGTGGCGCTTGCACCGGGTACACCATAGCGACACCAGCATGGATTCATCCAGTAGTTTCCGCTTTCACCCGCTCGAAATGATCCTCGTCTATGAAACTGGAAACATCCTTTCAGCTGCAGTATTCGGCACCGATGTCATCGCTTTGGGCCTTTATTACTTTATTCTCTATATCTTCCTGTTCATGGAACATTCCAACCTACGCTTCCCAAATTGGCTCAACAGATCTTTCGGATTGATATTCGTCATGCCCGATCATCATCGCGTACATCATGACCAAAACCAATTTTATACCGACAGCAATTTTGCCGATATATTCATTCTTTGGGACCGAATATTCGGCACATTCAAGACTCTTCCACTCAACAAGATGAAATATGGCCTAATTGAATTTGACAGCGAAGAAAAACAAAGCTTTCTTTACCTCATGAAGAGTCCCTTCATCAATATCAAGAGAGTCAAAGGAGATCGATGACGTTGCTAAATTTTCCAAACACTATCCGAATAAGATCACAACAAAAGATTAAAGATAGACCTAATATTAATTGGGTCTATTCTTTTTTGTTTCAAATTTACCCTGTCTTAAATCGCAGGTATAAAAGGCTAGACTATTCAACTTCCTTCCCTTTCTTGAATTATTTTCATTTACCATCAGACATCAAGAAAATAACCGGACTCCATTTTTCTGTAACTAGAGTAACTAACTTTTACTTTTTATTTCAGCATTTTTGATTTGACAACGATAAAGATCAATGGGAAATATAAAGTTAGGGTTAAAAGAAAACTGGCAACAATTCAGCTTATTGATTTTGGTGAATATGATGGTTGGTGGAATGGTTGGTCTAGAGCGAACTGTTGTTCCCTTGGTAGGGACATCGGTTTTTAAGATTCAATCGGATGTTGTGGTGTTCTCCTTTATTATTGCCTTTGCTGTTGTCAAAGCGTTTACCAACCTAATTTCTGGCGTTTTAGCGGATAGATTTACCCGTAAGAAGGTATTGATCTGGGGCTGGATAATTGGATTACCTATTCCTTTTTTGCTTGCTTTTGGACCTTCCTGGAACTGGATCTTGTTTGCCAATGTTTTATTGGGCATGAGCCAAGGTTTGGCTTGGTCCATGACGGTCAACATGAAAATCGATCTTGTGGGCAAGAAAAGTCGAGGTCTGGCCATGGGCTTGAATGAGGCTGCCGGATATGGAGCTGTAGGATTGACCGCACTATTGACAGGTTACATAGCATCAGAATATGGACTTAGGCCTCAACCATTCTATATCGGAATTGCTTACACCATAATCGGAATGCTACTTTCCATATTCGTCATATGCGACACGAGGAAATTTGCTCAATTAGAAGCGCAAGCCATCCCCACTCGGTTTTCTAGTGAAAAGACTCCTAAACCAACTCTTGGATGGGCATTTAAGGAGACCTCATTTCGGAACAAGAATTTATTCTCTGTTTCGCAAGCGGGATTGATCAACAACTTGAATGATGGGATGTCCTGGGGAGTTTTCCCCTTACTCTTCATGTCTATGGGTGTTGGGCTAGAGGGTGTAGGTTGGATCAAGGCTATCTACCCAGTAGTATGGGGTCTAGGACAAATCATCACCGGTCCTTTAGCAGATAAATGGGGCCGCAAACCACTGATCGTGTGGGGGATGTTTGTTCAAGTCATTGGCCATATCGTAATCGGCATGGAGTTCCTAGAACCACTGACCTCTGGAATCGTAGGCTCCGTATTTTTAGGGATTGGTACAGCCATGGTCTATCCGGCCCTACTAGCAGCAGTGAGCGATGCTGCGCATCCAAATTGGAGAGCATCATCTTTAGGGGTATATCGCTTTTGGAGAGATATGGGCTATGCCATTGGAGCATTAATGGCCGGTATTGTAGGCAATATTTTTGGATTAATGTGGGCAGTGCATATAGCTGGTCTAGTTACGCTGCTTTCTGGCATATGGGTTTGGTTAAGAATGAAAGAAACGAAATAAATAAAATAAAAAAATGCCATTTTTATATTATAAATTGATTCATGCAATCAGGCAAAAAGCTAAAATGAGTAAGGCAAGTTCATATTCCTTTAAAGCACCTCTTGATATCATTGGTATCAATCCATTTGTATTTGTTCCTGAGCCCATTCTCCATGAACTATTCAGGACCCTGAACAGAGAAAAAGGGAATATAGCACTGAAAGTATCCGTAAACCGATCAAAATACCATCCGCAAACACTTTTAAGATACAAGGGAGATTGGAGACTGTACATCAATACCAGCATGCTGAAAGATTCTCCAAAAAGGATTGCAGAAGAACTGACAATCAAGATCAAGTTGGATTTTTCAGACCGAAATGTTGCTATACATCCTAAGCTACAACTGGCACTAGAAGAAAATAAAGATGCCAAAGCCGTCTTTGAAGCCATAAGCCCTAGCTTACGGAAAGAAATTGTGCGATATATCGCTACCCTCAAAACTGAAAACAGCATTATTCGAAATACAGACAAAGCTATTGCCTTTTTATTGGGAAAGGGCAGTTTTATTGGTCGGAATAAAATATAAAATCGAAGGGATAGTATTAACCTTTCGAAATCTTATCCTTAAATTTTCCCAACTCCGCATCGATTAGCTGTGGCCATGTCTGCAAACCTTCGCGGATAATCTGTTCGCCAAATGTAGCATCTTCATCCTTCGTCACTGCGAGAGCTTGTTCTTGCAATTGTTTAAGATATTCTTGAGTAGGTGGCTCTACATTAGTATTCACGTTGCCATTAACATTTTTATCTTGATTTTCCATATTTAACAGGCTGCAAGAATTAAGCCATGACAGAATTAACTGATATCGATACTAAAATATCCAATTTGTAGAATTTCAATTACATGGAGTTAATCATCAAAATTCTACCTTCATAAAATTTTATTTTATGGGTTATAGGAATGATATTCAGGGGTTAAGGGCCATTGCATTTCTTTTGGTCTTTATATTTCATTTAAACTCAAGTTGGCTTCCCGCAGGATTTCTAGGTGTAGATGTTTTCTTTGTGATCAGCGGTTATTTGATCACTTCCATTATCCTTCACAAGAAAGAGAAAAACAAGTTCAGCATCATGGAATTTTATGAAGGTCGATTAAAAAGAATCGCCCCAGCCTATTATTTCCTGCTCATGGTGATTTCCATACTAGGTTTCTTTATCTATTTACCCATGGACCTTGGGCTTTTACGACGTTCATTGATCACGGCAGGTCTGTTTGTTTCGAATTTCTTTTTTGCCACGGGGGACTCCTACTTTGGGGCAAAACAGGCTGAAAACCCACTGTTGCACACCTGGTCCCTAGGTATAGAAATGCAGTTTTATTTCCTCCTGCCGTTTATCTTAATTTTCTTTAAAAAGAAATACCTACCGTATATCCTTGCCGGAATAATTAGCATCATCTTAGCATATTACCAGTATCGATTCATGGCTTTCGGTCAAGAAAGTGGAACCTACTATAGCCTTTTGGCTAGGATTCCAGAGTTTTTGATTGGTGCCTTCATGAGCGTTGTTCTAAGTAACGGTCAGGTAAAGAACAAAAAGTACAGCCTCCCGCTAGCCCTTTCTGGAGTTTCATTATTGATCTATGGCTTAATGAGTTTAGATGAGAATTCAGCTTTTCCAGGAATCAATTCATTTCTGCCATGCCTAGGGATTGGCTTGATCCTTATATCAAATGACAATTTTATCACCCGGCTTTTAGCATCAAAACCACTGGTCTATATAGGTACGCTATCTTATTCCTTATATCTTTGGCATTGGCCTTTGATGGCATTCCAACGTTATAGAGAAGGTGTTTTTGAAGGTCACCAATTTGACTGGAAAGAAATTTTGACCATCAGCATATTAACTTTTGTGCTGAGTTGGTTATCCTATACCTTTATCGAAAATTCCATCCGCCAAGGAAGCACAAAGAAATTCCTGATTAAATTTGCCTGTATTGTTGTCCCATTTGGAATTGCTACCTATAGTTTACATTGGCTTTCCAAAAAGTTTGAAACACCCTATGAGTTTACCCAGGCATCCTTTGCAACCGGCTCGCATAATGTGGACCATGTCGATACCTTAGGCGATCGAAAAGACAAGAGGCCCCATGTGCTTTTGCTAGGCAACAGCCATGCTAATTCCATCAAACCTTTATTCAATATCCTTGGCAAGAAATTTCATTTTTCCATCAATACTTTGACTTCCGATAGCTTTCCTGCTTTGGAAGGAATCGACAAGAGGGAAATTCCAGAGCGAGAAATGTTGTTTTACAATCTTTCTAGGGCTCTTGTTCCGCATACTAAAGAGCTCATTTCCTCCAGCGAGGTCATCATCATTTCTGCAGATTCATTTGATGAATACCATAGTGTGACGAAAGCTGTAGACTCCCTGGCAAAGGCCTTGAAACCCAATCAAAAGTTGGTTTTAATCAACTCCTATCCTATTGTAGATCGAAATCCAGTAAGGATAAACCATGGCTTTGTGAAAAATAGCGACTATAAATTTAAAGTAACTCCGAATACCCATAGCTTGCATACCATAGACTCCATCGCACGAGTTAACAAAAACGTACTCATCTGGGATATTTCAAAAGCATCCATATATAATGATGCTCCTTATTACAAAGACACCTTGATATATTATGATGATAGGCATATCAATCGTCGTGGTGCTATATTATTAGAAAAGGAAGTTGAGGATAATTTCAAAAAGAAAATTTTACCGGTCATCCAAAACTAGTTATCTGATATTTCATTAATTTAGGACAATAACCTGAAAATTTATGAAGATGATCGATAAGCTAGCTTGGATCGAAATAAAGAATGGCAAAATCCTTTCGACAAAATCATACGGCAAGGAAAAATATTACATTCCGGGTGGGAAAAGAGAGGATGGTGAATCGGATATTCAAGCGTTGACAAGAGAGATTTCGGAAGAATTACAAGTCCAATTAATTCCAGAAAGCATCCGATACATGGGCACATTTGAGGCACAGGCCGACAGCCATCCTGAAGGGATCCTTGTCAAAATGACTTGCTATAGAGCTGAATATACTGGGGAGTTGAAAGCAAGTGCAGAAATAGAACGAATGGAATGGTTGAATTATTCTGATCTAGATAGTGTCTCTGCCGTGGATAAGATCATCTTTAAACAGTTAAAAGAGCAAGGAGAACTACTATAATTTTATTTCCAAAAAAATAAATCCAATTTTTTGTAACCTTTTCGCCGTAGCCTTCCACTAATGTATAAAATCAAATATTATGGAAGCATTCGAAGTATTAATTCCAATTTCATTTTTTGCTTGTATTGTACTGTGTACATATTTTATCAGCAAATATAGGTCAGAAACGATTACCAAATTAGGCGGACCGATTCCGAGAACACCGGGTAAACCAAATTCTTGGAAGAAAATTGGGGTTGTGGTCATTGGATTTGCCCTTGGATCTCTATTGTCAGGTCTATTATTTGCCTTGCACATTCTGAATGATTCTGATTGGGATGGTTTTATCATTATTGGGCTCATTGCCTTGACTGTAGGAGTTTCATTAATTTTTGCGGATAAACAGGACAAAAAAGAAGAGAACAGCATTGATGGATAGTCTTTACATAGACAAAGTTCTTTCTGGAGATCGCCATGCCTTTAGCTACTTTATCAGTACCTATAAAGACATGGCCTTTTCCATTGCTATCTCTATTGTAAAAAATGAACTTCTCGCAGAAGAAGTTGCACAAGAGTCCTTTGTTCAAACCTATCTTTCACTCAAAAATTTTAAGGGCAATTCCAAGTTCAGTACTTGGTTTTACAAGATCGTGGTTCATTGCTCTTACAAAATGATCCAAAAAAAAACCATTCAATTTGTGGAACTAGACCTAGGTCAACATGATCTTCAATTTGATGACCATGCCTTGAAAAACTTGATGATAGAGGAACAGAAACAAATGATAAACGAAGTGCTGAGAAGGCTACCCAGCAATGAAGCCCTCGCCTTGAGGTTGTTTTATCTTGAGGAATTGCCAGCGGCGGAGCTATGTGAAATCACTGGCTGGACCACTGCCAACTGTAAAATCATTCTTTTTCGTGCTCGGAAAAGAATGGCATTTGAACTAAACAAAGAAATAAACAGCATGTATTATGGAAGAGAACAGGGATGACTTCAAGGAGATCATGAAGATGGCAAAATTGGAGATGCCTTTTGATGATTTTGATGCTAAGGTAATGTCTAAGATTGAAAAAATTGAAGCAGAGAAAGAATCAATCAGTAAGTCCAGGAAATATGCATTGATATTTTTTGCAGCAGGTACGCTTTTTGGAATCTGCTTAAACTATCTGGTCACTGAACTGATATTTCCAAAAATCACAGATCTTCAGCTCCGAAATTATCTAGGATTATTCTCCCAGATGCTTTATGTCCTGCTGATCGTATTGTTCAGCGACAAGATCTTGAAGCTGAGAAGACATATTAAAAACCCTGAACTATAAATTTGCGGTTACCATTGTCTTAAGTTTTTATAAATCCTTCAAAAGCAAAGCCTAATTACATTAATAATTTTTACTTTTATTAAAATTTATTGATTTATGATGGATTTAGATCAGTATAAACTGCTGAAGTTTGTAAACACCAGCATGGACTTTGACAACTACTTCAAGTTGGTAAACGACAGTAAGGTGATGGAAATGATTACAGAAAGGCCCTTTGAATATGCAGAAGCCAGAGAGGACTTCAAAAAACTCTTAAAATTAAACTCCATCTCCCCTAACTTTGGTACCTTTAAAATAGTAGAAAAGAAAAAAGGTTCATTTATTGGATTAGCAAAACTTGAAATCACGGAGTCCAATGCTGACATTGCTGAATTAGGCTACATTATCATTCCTGAATTCTGGGGAAAAGGCATTGCCAGCCAAATAGCCGAACATTTAGTCCAATACTCAAAATCTATTAAAAACCTAAAGGGACTATTTGCCATAATTGACCCCAAAAATTATGCATCCAAAAAGATCTTAACTAAAAATGGCTTTCAATCTAGGGAATTCCGTGACTTTAACGGCCTTCCAGGGGAAATATTGGAGCTTATATTTTAAAAATATTAATGAAGAAAAGTATTAGAAACTACTATGTGCTCACTGGTGGACCGGGAACTGGCAAGACCAGCTTATTAACACTGCTTGCAGAAAAGGGGTTTCCATGTATTCCAGAAGTAGCCCGAGAAATCATCAAAGAACAAGTGTTGAACAGAGGCTCTGCTCTACCCTGGGCCGACAAAGAAGCCTATGCCAATCGGATGTGGTCTGAATCTCTGTGTTCCTATAAGTTGACCCTACAGCGATTTGAAAATGAGGTGGTCTTCTTTGACCGAGGCTTGTTGGACAGCATTTGCTATATGGAAATGGAAGACATAAAGATCAGTCAGGAAATTCAGGATGACCTGAGTTCAGCTTTGTACAAAAAGGTATTTATCCTTCCACCATGGGAGGAAATTTACGTAACGGATTCTGAAAGGAAACAATCTTGGGCCGAGGCATTGGAAACCTTTGAATCCATGAAAAAAGTATATGAGAAATATGGTTATGAGACCATTGAAGTCCCCAAACTGTCCATAGCGGAGCGGGTTCAATTTATCGAAAGGAATTTATAAAAAAGGCTACCTAAAATATTAGGTAGCCTCTCCATTTTAAATTATCGCCTTAATTTTTAGATTGGTAATCTTTATTTTGAGTCAATTTAGGATTACGTTGAAGTTCATCCAGAGAGATTGGCCATAAAAGGTCAGAATCTTTGAATGTAGCTCCTGAAGCATTTTTGCCTCCAACTAAGTTTATGTAAGTAACTTTTCCTTTTTCAGTATCTGA
This sequence comes from Sphingobacterium sp. NPDC055431, assembly GCF_053644255.1. Lineage (NCBI taxonomy): Bacteria > Pseudomonadati > Bacteroidota > Sphingobacteriia > Sphingobacteriales > Sphingobacteriaceae > Sphingobacterium > Sphingobacterium sp. NPDC055431. Next base: position 34,351 of record NZ_JBSHLH010000021.1, on the reverse strand, counting down.
AATAACAGGGAATTTACCGGTACGCAAACAGTCGTCCCACATCTTAAACTCAAGTGGCAATTCACGAAGACGTTCAGTCCATACTTCTTCAACAAAGGCAGTTGGAGAAAGAGCCTGAAGTTCTGTTGTGTACTGGGCCACTGTTTTATTGGTTGTGCTCGCACGAGCTTTGATCCTTGCCAAGTATCCTGCAGCTTCTGCGGTAACCGCATTGGCAGCTTTAGCTGTACTTTCAGCAGCGATCAATAACGCCTCTGCATAACGGTAGATATTGAAATCTTTGGTACCACGACCAGAAGTCAATATCGCAGCCTCATCTACATAGTACCAAACACCTGCATCATCAGATTTCCATATCTTTCCAGTGTTTGGGTTTTTATATTCCCAATGGAAAAATTGGTTAGGCTGGATCCTTAAGTCGTCTGCTTTGTACACGTTCAAGAACTTTTTGGTCGGTCCATAAACGCGTTCGAAGATGGCATATTTGTCAAATACAGCCGTAGCAGAAGAGTTGAATCCATAAGTTGGCCACCAACCACTTGAAGAAATCGTTCCGTCAAATTCATACGCATAGATTGACTCTGCTAAGTTATCTGTAGTACGCAACTTGTTGTAAGCACTCTTCAATTTTAAGTCCTCATTTGCTGTCAAGCTGTGCGGAGAGTTTACCACCATTTTAGAATAGGTAGCAGCCTCTGCAAATTTACCTTGTTGTAAATAAACATTCGCAAGCGTCATTGCCGCAACATATTTAGTAATACGGTTCTTGTTCTCTGTGAAAGTCACTGCTGGCAATCCATCGACCGCATCTTTAAGATCTTTCTCGATAGCTTGATAAACCGTAGCTACAGGAGAACGCTCAAGGTAAAGGTTGTCAAGATTTTCAGTAGGTTCCAAGTGCAAAGGCACATCTCCGAATGTTTTCACCAAATAGAAGTAGTTGAAAGCTCTGAAGAACTTAGCAGTAGCGATCAAGGTCTTCTGTTGGTTGGCATCCGTAAATGGAATCTCAGGGATATGTTTCACGGCACCATTAGCGATATTGATGGAATTGTAACTATCATTCCAAATCGTGTTCATGGTGTTGGATACGATACGGGTGTTTTCCTGTCTGTTCAATAATCTTGAATATTGACAGATCAACTCTTGGTTTTCATAAGAGTTGGTAAAGTACCCCGTTAAAAAGGTAGGGATGGAAGCCGTTGGACCGAGGTATGCACTTCCTGCATTTCCGTATCTTACGGTAGCTCCCCTACGGTATAATGCATTGACATTTCCTATTGCTTGGGCCTCTGTTTTATAGAAGAAATTTAAAGTCTCATTGGACTTAGGCTGTTCCTCTAAAAACTTCTCACAGGAACTCAGACCAAGCACACCTGTCAATAGTATAGCGATTGCAAAATTTCTAGTTTTCATAATAATAATTCTATAGATTATAAGGTCAGGTTAACTCCGAAAGTGAAAGTCTTAGCTCTTGGGTACGAGAAGAAAGTCATGTTCTGACCGAATTTATTTCCTTCACCCAATGAAGTACTTTCTGGATCGTATCCTTGGAAGTCTTTGTTGGTAAACAACCATGGGTTATTCGCACTTGCATAGATACGCAATGCCGAGAAGCCCATTCTGCTAGCTAGGTCTGACTTGAATGAATAACCCAATTGTAGCACGTTAACACGTAGGTATGAACCATCAACCACCCATTGTGAATCCACATTGGTATCCTGTCCAGCGTGACCATTGTTTGTCAAATATATCGCCTGCTGCATGGTACCTGGATTAGTTCCATTATATGCATCGGTCAAGATAGTTTTCAAACCATTGGTAATACCGAAACGGTCATAGGTCGAGTGGAAGAACTGTTGCATGGTCTCTACTCCGTAAACAAACTGAAGGTCAACGGTTAAGTCGAAATTCTTGTAGTTCACGGTGTTGATAAAGCTACCCATCCAATCAGGCACACCTTGTCCTAAGATTCTTTGGGTCGTAGAACGTTTTGGTCTACCGATCTTGTTCTGATCGATCTCTCCGTTTTCGAAATCCTGAACGGTATAGATCTTTTCTCTTTCGTATCCATAGAAACTGTTCAAGTTCTCGCCTACACGGATGATACTGTTAGGTCCACCAACCCATCCGTTCAATAGGATGTCTTCGTTGTTTTCACCTAGTTTCAACACCTTGTTCTTGTTGTAGCTACCGTTCAAGCTGATATTCCAGGTTAGGTCATCTCTGCGGATCGGATTAGCAGTAACCAATACCTCTACCCCACTGTTTCTAACTGAACCGATGTTTTTCCAAACATCATTGAATCCTGTTGAATAAGGAACCGGTGCTCTCAACAATAGGTCTGTTGTTGTTCTATTGTAGTATGAGATATCAAAGTTCAATTTGTTTTCGAACAAACCTAATTCAAAACCAGCATCATAAGTTTTGGTCTTTTCCCATTGTAATCCTGGGTTACCAAGGTTTCCTACCACATAAGATGGTTCACGGTTACTATTGATCAAAGTAGTACCCGCGCCGATCATGAACAATGATGAATATGGATCGATCTCCGAGTTACCGGTGATACCGTAAGACGTGTGAAGTTTTAGGTTGCTAACTGTATTTTGGTCTCTCATGAACTGTTCGTTGGAAACATTCCATGCTAAACCTGCAGATGGGAAGAAACCATATTTCTTATCCTGTCCAAATTTAGAGGAACCATCCGCACGAGCAGTTAAAGTAACTGAATAACGGTCATCGTAGCTATAGTTACCACGAACGAAATAGGAGTTCATCGCCCATTTGTTTGTTCCTGAACCTGGAGAACCTGGGATAGAACCAACACCTAAGTTGTTATATTCATAAGCATCGGTAGTAAATCCTTCCGTACGGGTATTGAAACCGAAATAGGTACGTTCCTGCCAAGAAAGACCCGCCATAGCATTTACCCTATGTTTGTCGAAAGTCTTGTTGTAGGTTAGGTACGTTTCTTCTTGCCAATACAGGTCATTCCAGCTGCTCACTTCAGCCCAACCGTTAGGTCTTGAGATGTTATTCAATAAAATAGAAGAATATCCTCTGTATTCTTTTCTATGGTTGTCAATACCGAATTGAGTTTTCAGGTCTAAACCATCAGCAATATGGAAAGTCAATGCCGCATTACCGAAGATTTGGGTATTGTAGCGCATTCTCTTCTGCAAATCCAAGATAGAAACTGGGTTTGCCATACCTTCAAATGCCAACACGTTAGAAACCGTTGAAGATGAAGAGTTAGTGTATTTACCATCCGGTTGGTAGATAGGTAACCATGGAAGCATTTCGATCATGGTACGACGTGCATCCTGACCCCCACCATCCTCCGGTGTATGTTGGCCCCAAGTATGGTTTGCCAATAAGTTCACACTAGTCGATAACCATTCCTTAACTTTAGAATCATAGGCTAATTTACCGTTGATACGTTTGCTGTAGGTATTGTTCACCACCCCTTGGTTTTCAGAGTAGTTCAAGAACGCACCAACCGATGAATTCTCGTCACCTTGTTGGATGTCGATCTGGTGGTTATGGGACAGGGAATTCCTTGTCGCCTCTCTCTGCCAGTCCGTATTGTACAATGGGTTACCGCTTGCATCGAAATAGTTCGGGTCATTGAACCAGGAATTCTTGTTCAGGTTCCAGTTCTTGCCCTGCCATTTGTTTTCGTTCTCAAGACCGATCATAAAGGCATCCACCCATTCCTGACCGCTCAGAACATCCATGTAGCGCTGAACAGAGTTACTGCTCACAGAACCTTGGTAGCTGATTGTCCTTCTGCCATCCTTGTTTCCCCTTTTGGTCGTAACCAAGATAACACCGTTGGCACCACGCGCACCATAGATCGCTGCTGATGAAGCGTCTTTCAATACTTCGATACTCTGGATATCGTTCGGGTTCAACAAATGGAAATCTTGCATCACCACTCCATCCACCACGTAAAGTGGGTTTGAAGAAGAGTTGATGGTGTTTGTACCACGGATAATCACCCTATTGGCATAGGCACCTGGCTGGCTCGAGTTGGAATAGATGTTGACACCTGGCGCTTTACCCCTCAAGTTTTCTAGGGGACTGAAGCTCTGTGCCTTGATCATGTCCTCTCCTTTTACGTTGGAGATCGAACCCGTCACATCAGACTTTCTCATGGTACCATAACCTACAACCACCAATTCCTCGATCTGTTGATCGGAACTTTCTAGCGAGAAGTTCATGGTGCTGGAACTTACCGTTTTCTCTTGGGACTTGAACCCTAAGAAATTGGCAACGATTACCTGACCGGTATTTGCTGCAATGGAGAAGTTACCATTGTCGTCGGTCTGCGTGGCGGTATTGGTACCTTTGACAGAGATGGTCACCCCTCCCATAGGCTGGTTAGTACCTGCATCACGGACAACGCCTGAAACGGTCTGTTGCTGCAAATTAGTGGTTAGGACTGCGTTCGGTCCAAAGCTAACATTGGCATTAGCCGGACTGTAACTAGTTGCGAGGAGCACTAAGGGAATAATCCATAGCCTCTTGCCTCTACGAGTAAAATTGTCAGAATTCCACATAAAAATATAGTTAATAATAAATAATGCTAAAACGATTTATAATTTTGGCTCTAAAAATCTCAAATACAGGTTTCCTAATTAAATAACTGTGTTAGGTGTTCTCTTCAATAGTTAAAGTTCATCACGAATTAACGCAATAAATTTGATTTCAGCTATACTTTTTAAAAATTTTATAAACTCTTTCGTGTTTTGTAATAATGGTTAAGGAATGTAAATAGTTATAACTAGCTATTAAATTATATTCTAATAGCAAAGACAGCAATTCACAATAGTTAATTTTACTCAATAAATTTACAGGAAAATAATGGAAAACCTAAACGGAATTGTAGATATATTTCTATATTATCAGTAATTATGAGAAAATGTAATTCTGAAAAAATCGATAAATTTTTTATTTCAAGACAATAAATGGAGTTTTTTGGAGGACATGGGAACAAGAAAGACTCAGGATTTTGACGCTAGGAATGAAATATCCTCAACTTCAAGCACATGCTTATTGTAACCATGTATGGATACGACGATCATGGCTTTTGCGACTTCTTCTAAGGTTAGGAAATAGGTTCTGTTGAACGGTCTCAGGATTGGATAGAGGGCAGTAATCAGTTTAAAGATACCCTTGACATTTTTTGCACCGGGGGTAGGACGCATAAATGCGGGACGAAAATTGTACACAGCTTTAAAAGGAAGTTTCATCAGGTCATTTTCAGTCTTACCCTTTACTCTAGCCCACATGGTCCTTCCTTGTTCGGAGCTATCGGTTCCTGAACCCGAAACATAGCAGAAAGTCATGTCTTGATTGATGGCCAATAGTTTTTTGGCAAAGCCTAAAGTTAGGTCATAAGTTAACATGCTGTATTTTTGTTCATCCATGCCTACGGAAGAAACACCAGCACAGAAATAACAGGCATTGTACGAAGATAGATCCTCTCCTATGCTTTCAATATCCTGAATATCAGACAGAATCGCTTGTGATAATTTGGGGTGTTGTAGCGGATATTCCTTTCTGTTGACAATCAATACCCTTTCTACTTCAGGATTGACTAAACATTCCTGAAGCACTCCTTCCCTAACCATTCCAGTTGCCCCCGTAATAATCACTTTTAATTTTTGCATACCTATTCTAGATTCCAATATCTTGAATTAAAATTTCTACATAAATTATTCCAAAAATTGAATGTAAAACCACATAAGTTTTAAACCCACATTAATTAACAAATTGACTTCTTGCTATTGTTTCTTAAAAATTAACACAAATACATATTGCAGAAATATTATTCACCCAGATAACTAATCTACAAGCCCAACTATTGGATAAATGAGGGTATTAATATTAAATTAATATTATTAGCATGATTACTGCTTCCTACCACAATCTTGATCCAGTGATCCGATCCAGTTAGCCTAGCTATCTGTGGTAAAATTCTCAATGGTCTTAGTTTCCGCATCTCCAAACAGACATCAAGAATAATGATTGATTTGTACCCTTTTTTTGATTTAGGATATCGATTTCGTCAAATTAATAGAAGCTTTACATTCCTCTTGAATAATTATCCTTTTTTTAATACAGTTGTATGCTATAAACTATGCTGATTTGGTCGTTCCTTTCACTAAGCTTGGTAGTTCTTGAAAAAAATCAAGAATAATCTTAACCTAGAATAAACTTTTACTCATTTCCATTGTCTATCTTTAAACAATTAGCGCTAGAAGAAATTAAAATAAAGCGCATTTAATGCCAACACACTAACTGATAACAGATTATGAAAAATTTCACTTTCCTATTCTTATTCCTATGCTTAAGCTTGTTTTTTACTAGCTGTGACAAGACCGAAGAAAAAATTGATTCCGAAGACCCATCCTTTCAACTCATTGAGAACCACAAGGAAATTAAAGGAAAAGTATCTTTCAATGGGGGGAATGAAAATTGCGGAAAAATTTATGTTTCGGCCCAAATTGAAGCTGCGGAAGGTAAATATGCTGAAATTACCTTTACCATACTCTCCAATGGTGAATTGGTATCCGTAAAGTACAACACAAACACTCCTACTGGACATGGTGTTTTCTATTCCCAAACTATAGAGCCTAAAAAATCCTTTTCTATTGAAGACTTTAAATATGACCCACAGAATCAAACGGTGTCATTTAAATTTAAGGGAAAGATTTTTGAATTCCCTAATGCTAAATCTGAAAGGGAAATCGAGGGATCCATCCAGGCCAAAGAGATTGGATCTGTGGGATGTGAAGCACTCATTTTTGACATTAGAACCACTAATCCAAAATTTCAGTTCTTTTCGACAATAAGCTCTTCTGGTAAATCGCTCTCCAACGTTACGAATGAATATTATGATTACAGGTATAATACCTTTTCCAATTCAGGCCAACATTTGGTATTAAAATTAGAAAATGGCATATCCAGCTATTTGGGTCAAGAAATTGATCTTGATGTAGAAAACCAAAAAAACTGGGTTGAATATATGGAATACATAGGACCTTTTACTGCAAATTACAACTATAGTATAAATCCAGGAGAGTGGAAAAAATTTAAGGTCAAGGGAAAAATCCAATCCCTAAAAAAGCATTCAAATCCTCCAGAGAGTTTTGGAACTTATTACGAGGGTTTCATGGTTTTAGATATCTATGATAACGAGAAGCTGATCGTTGAAAATGCTGTCTTACCTTTCGAGCTAAGTAAATAAAAATCTTTAAGTAAAGGCTAAAAAAGACATCCAATTTAACTTAAATTGGATGTCTTTTTATTAAAAAGGAAGAATAAATTGCCAAAATCATTTAAAATTTGTTTATTTAAATTTTTAGAAATCTCCCTATCAGGATCATTTCAGGATGAACTAATTATGACAGAACGTAAGACTTTAAAGGATATTGCCAGAGACTTAAAACTATCTATTTCTACCGTTTCCAAGTCTCTATCAGATAGTTATGAAATCAGTGAGTCTACTAAAAAAATGGTAAAAGACTATGCTGAAAAACATAACTATGTCCCTAACAAGGTCGCTCGGACATTGAAAACAGGCAAGACCAACACGATTGGTGTCATCGTTTTTAATATCAGCAATACGTTTATCTCCCAAGTCCTTGATGGGATCCATAAGGGATCCCAAATTGATAAATATGATATCATCATCATGCAGAGCCGTGATGATGTCAATTTGGAAAAGCATGCCATTGAGGTGCTAAAGATGCGTGGAATTGATGGCCTTTTGATATCCCCTGTTTCTTTCAATTCAAATTATGAACAATTAAAGAGCCTACAGGATTCGGGGATCCCGGTGGTTCTATTTGACCGGGTAAACCATGACCTGCAAACCCATAAGGTTGGAATCGACAACCAACTGAGCGCCTATGATGCCACCGAACACCTCCTGAACTCTGGAAGGAAGAATATTTTACATATCACGGGTAAAAACATAGGAGTTTCGGAAGCCAGATTAGTAGGGTTCCAGAAATGCCTGAAAGACCATAAGATAGAATTTGATAATAATTTTTACCTAGAATGTGACTATAGCAAACATGATGAAATCGAAGATTCAATCATAAAAAAGCTGAACTATCTAAAATCTACAGGAAACATGGTCAATGCCATCTTTGGTGCAACCGATGACATCACCACCCTGACCTTGGGCATATTAGCTGAAATGAACATCAAGGTTCCCGAAGAGGTTTCAGTCATTGGCTTCTCCAATATTAGGATTCCAAACTCCCTTAACCCGTCCCTTTCCACAGTGGTTCAACCTACAGAAGAGATTGGAATGATTGCCTTCCAAAAGTTAGTGGAGCTGATCAATGCCAAATACCCAATTGAGGAATATGAAACCATTGAACTAAAGACTAAATTGATCCCTAGGAAATCTTCAGTACTCTAAAAGCAAAAACACCTATAACAAAGTACAGGTGCTTTTAAATAATATCTTAAATTCTATAACGTAATCCTATAAAAATCGTAGATGGATCAATTCCTTCTGCTTCAAAATAAAACTTAGGTTTGTATCCCACAAAAGGAGAAAACTTCTTGATGTCGAACTGGAATCCAGCCTGCGCATTTATGATAATATCATTAGCATCCGTTCCGCGAATCCCTTCAAAACCTAATCCTGCCCCCACAAACACACTCGGCATCTTTTTCAAGAGCAATACGGTATATAGATAATCGGCACCTATATAGTAAACATCATAATCACCTAATCCTACCTGAGCTTGAATAGCTTGTCTTTCTCTGAAATCATATTTAGCATTGACCGAATATAGCTTGGCATAGGTGGGCGACTCCATGTTCCATTCTAAATGTGCTCCGATAGAAAATGGATTAGACTGGGCATTGGAATGCAAATGAATAATAGTAATTAGAGTTAACAAGAAAAGACTCTTTGTAATTTTAAGCATAATGATTTGTTAATGGGTTAATAAATAATCGCCAAATATATAAAAATTACTACATCAACAATGCTAAAAATAAAAAGGGAGCAGAATTACCGCTCCCTTGAAAACTAACCCTAATAATATTAGAAGGAAGTTTATTTCCACCCCCCTCCTAATGCTTTATATACATTAACAACTGCATTGAGTTGTTGTTTTTTTGTTTCGATTAATTCGAGCTTTGCATCCAATACGTCCCTTTGTGTCATCAAAACTTCTAAATAATCTGCCCTTGCAGACTTGAAGAGTTCATTGGATACATCAATGGATTTATTCAATGCATCCACTTCTTGGTTCTTATAGACATATCCTTTCTCCAAATTGTCAATATTGGACAGCTGGGTAGATACTTCGGTGAAAGCATTCAACAGGGTCCGTTCATAATTATAGATGGCTTGGATCTGCCTTGCATTTGCGGAATTGAAATCCGCCTTGATGGCGTTCTTATTCAAAAGTGGTGCAGTAAGGTCCCCCGCTAAATTATATAACAAGGATTCCGGCAACCTGAAAAGATAAGATGGTTTAAATGCCTGAAGTCCAAAAGCAGCTGAGATATCCAGTGAAGGATAGAATTCCTTTCTGGCCACCTGAACATCCAATTTTGACGCAGCAAGTTCATGCTCTGCCTGTAGGATATCAGGGCGGTTATTCAGCAATTGACTTGGAATCCCCGTTCTCACTGTTGCAGGAACTAGATCAATGAAATTAGCTTGGTTTCTTGCAATTTCCTGCGGATACCTACCTAAGAGAAAATTGATCCTGTTTTCCGTTTCCTTGATCTGTTGCAAAGTAGAAAATTCCATTCCCTTGGTTTTTGCAACCTCTGCCTCAAACTTTTTAACAGCCAATTCCGTTACCCGGGTTGCTTCCTTTTGGATCTTCACGACCTCCAAGGCTTTTTCCTGCAGCTGAATGTTCTGACGAATGATGGACAGTTGATTATCCAAGGCCAATAACTCATAATAGGAATTGGCCACTTCAGCAATCAGGCTGCTCAGCACAAAGTTCTTACCTTCCACGGTTGCCAAATAACGGTTTACCGCTGCCTGTTCAGAATCTTTTAACTTTCGCCAGATATCAACCTCCCAATGGGCAAAAACAGAAACATTTAGATCACCTAAGGGATCGGGCATCTCATGTCCAGGAGTAATTTCTGTGGAAGCATCACCTGCTCCTTGCGAGGTATAGCGACACACTTTTTCGACTCCCCCCCCAGCTCCAATGCCCACGATAGGTTTCAATGCTCCTTTTCGGAGCATGATATCATTCTTGGCAATCTCCAGTTCCTGAAGGGTAATGTTCAGTTCCTGATTATTCTTTAAAGCAGTATCGATCAATGAAATCAGGTTTGGATCTGTAAAGAACTCCCTCCATTTCACGTTGCCTGAGTTTGTGGTATCTTGGCTGGCCAATGAATCCACAAAACTGGTCGGCATTACTTTATTTTCTTTCTTCTGCGTTGCCTGAGGCACTTTACAGCTTGATACAGAAAGTGCCAATATTCCGACGGCAACCCAATTGAAGCAGTTATATTTTTTATTTTCCATCGATTTCTTCAGATAAAGGGTTTTCGTCTTCTTGTTTAATCAATTTACGTTTGGAGGCGATTGTCCCGAAAATAAAGTACAATCCCGGGATCACAAGGACCCCGAAGATGGTACCGAACAGCATCCCTCCTGCCGCCGCGGTACCAATCGTTCGGTTCCCAATAGCACCTGGACCCGTAGCCAGGACTAATGGAATCAATCCTGCAATAAATGCAAATGAGGTCATCAAGATCGGTCTGAAACGGACTTTTGCACCTTCCATGGCTGCTTCAAAAATGCTCAGGCCTTCTTGATGTTTCTGAACAGCGAACTCCACGATCAATACGGCATTCTTACCCAGCAGACCGATCAGCATGACCAGTGCAACCTGCGCATAGATGTTATTCTCAAGATGCAACAGTTTCAATAGGAAAAAGGCACCGAAGATTCCGACAGGTAGGGAAAGTATCACAGCAAATGGGAGGATAAAACTCTCATATTGCGCTGCCAAAATCAAATAGACAAAGCCTAAACAGATCATGAATATATAAATGGCCTGGTTACCACGGGCTACCTCATCCTTCGAAATACCCGCCCAATCAATGGCATAGCCACGTGGCAAGCTTTTCAGAGCAACTTCATTTACTACATTGATCGCTTCGCCAGAACTAAAGCCCTGTTTCGCTGACCCAGAAATCTCTGATGCCAAATACATATTATGTCGGGTAATCTCTGAAAGTCCATATACCTTTTCCATATGCATAAACTCAGAAAATGGCACCATTTCGCCTTTATCATTTTTGGCATATAGCTTTAAGATATCCTCAGGCAAAGCTCTATATTGAGGTAAAGCCTGAACCATGACCTTATATTGTCTATCGAACTTGATGAAGTTGGTTTCATAGTTCGATCCTACCAAGGTAGACAGGGTGGTCATCGCATTATCTATGGAAATACCCTTTTGTTGAGCTACTTCATTATCGATTTTTAAAAGGTATTGCGGAAAACTTGCACTAAAGAATGTAAATACAGATGCCAGTTCTGGCCTATTGTTCAACTCCTTCACAAAATCCTTGCTCACCTGTTCCATTTTCTGGAAATCATTGTTACCGGTTTTATCCAACAACCTCAATTCAAATCCTCCGGCTGCTCCATAACCAGGTACTGCTGGTGGTTGGAAGAACTCAATGGATGCTCCAGGAATGTTTTCAGCACTTTTCTCCAATTGCTCAATGATCTCTAAAGCAGATTCCTTCCTTTCTTCCCAACCTTTCAAATTGATCAATAGTGTCCCGGTATTTGCTGCCGTACCTTCATTCAGGATTTCATAACCTGCAAGTGAAGAAACGGATGCTACACCATCGATATCCTCTGCTTCTTTCTGCAAATCCAATGCAGCCTTATTTGTCCGTTCCAAGGTTGATCCTGGTGGGGTCTGTATAATGGCATAAATCATCCCTTGGTCTTCATTGGGGATAAAGCCTGAAGGCACACTATTATTTAGGAAATAGGCTCCAATACAAAAACCGATCAATATCAGGAAGGTTAATATGCGTTTGTTTACAATCTTACTCAGCAACTTGACATAGCGGTTCTGCATATTGTCAAATCCTCTATTGAAGGAATCCAGAAATTTATCAACGATGGATTTCTTACGAGGCTTTCCATGGTTGTTCTTTAGGAGAATGGCACATAATGCCGGAGTCAAGGTCAATGCCACAATACCCGAAAGGATAATGGAGGTCGCCATGGTAATCGAGAACTGACGGTAAAAGATGCCGACAGGTCCCGACATAAAGGCTACAGGAATAAACACCGCAGCCATCAAAAAGGTAATCGCGATAATTGCACCTGCAATTTCATGCATAGCCTTTTTGGTTGCTTTATAGGCCGATACATGGTGTTCCTCCATCTTCTTGTGCACTGCCTCGATGACGACGATCGCATCATCAACGACCACCCCAATAGCCAGCACCAAGGCAAAAAGGGTGATCAAGTTGATGCTGATCCCAAAAAATTGCATAAACAAGAATGCTCCGATCAAAGACACAGGAACGGCAATCGTCGGGATCAAGGTCGATCGTAAATCCCCTAAAAACAGAAATACCACCAAAGCCACCAAAATAAAGGCTTCGACCAAGGTATGTACTACCTTTTCCATAGAAGCATCCAAGAATTTGGATACATCGTAACTTATCTCATAGTGCAGCCCTTTGGGAAAAGATTGCTGCAGCTCTTCCATTTTCGCTTTGACATCCTTGATTACCTGAGAGGCATTACTTCCATAGGATTGTTTCAGGACAATCGCTGCAGAAGGTCTCCCGTTCAAGGTGGAGTAGATATCGTACATGGCAGAACCGAAATGTATATCGGCTACATCTTTCAATCTCAAGATCTCCCCATTTGGATTTACCTTAAGGATGATATTGCCATATTCCTCCTCCGTCGTAAAACGTCCGGAATACTTTAGGATATACTCAAAGGATTGGGATTTTATACCCGAAGACTCACCGGCTCGACCTGGAGAAGCTTCTAGGCTCTGTTCCTCAAGGGCTTTCATCACTTCTTCTGAAGAAACCTTATAGGCTGTCATCCGATCGGGTTTCAACCAAATACGCATGGCATATTCCCTGTTTCCCAAGATATCGGCGACACCCACACCTGGAACACGCCTCAACTCTGACACCACATTGATATCCGCAAAGTTGTACATGAAATTCCCATCTAAATCCTTTTCGTCACTGTACATATTGATGTACATCAACATATTGGATTCCTCTCGGGTTATTTTTACCCCTTCACGGACCACAATCGGTGGAAGCTTATTGACTACCGAAGCTACCCTGTTCTGTACATTGACGGAGGCTTGGTTAGGGTCGGTCCCTAAATCAAAAACGATCTGAATACTGGCTTCCCCATCATTTCCGGCATCGGAAGCCATATATTTCATGCCGGGCACCCCATTGATTGCCCTTTCTAATGGGATGATGACGGCTTTGATCATCAACTCTCCATTCGCACCTGGATATTCTGCTTTCACATTTACCTTCGGTGGAGAGATTGACGGAAATTGTGTTACTGGCAATTGTGTCATGGCCAATACCCCTAAGAATACGATAATAAGGGATATGACAATAGAAAGTACCGGTCTATTTATAAATCTGTTAAACATGTTATTCTATTTTTTTCCTTACAACTTATTCTGTTCTGATCTTTAAATTTGAGATGGCATCTTTCGGCTCCACATACTCATATTTGATCTTTTCGCCATCCTTAACTTTTTGCAATCCTTCTAGAAGGATCTTATCGTTCGGCGCAATTCCTCCCGCAACGACATATAGATCGGGTAGCGAAGCACTGATCTTGATCGGTTGCGAAACGACTTTTCCATCCTTGCCGATCATGAATACATACTTTTTATCTTGAACTTCGTAAGTTGCCTTTTGTGGAATCAATAGGGCACGCTTCATTGGAACTTTCATCAAGACCTTTCCAGTCTCTCCGTTCCGCAGTAATTTATTCGGGTTAGGGAATCGAGCACGGAAAGCGATATTACCGGTTTCGATATCGAACTCTCCTTCAATGGTTTCCACCATGCCCTTATGTTCTAACTCTTCATTGTTCGCCAACAATAGGGAAACGTGATTATCGGCACGGTTGGCCACATTGCGTTGATAATCTAGATACTCGGGTTCGGAGACATTGAAATAGGCAAACATCTGCGAGTTGTCCGACAAGCTCGTCAATAGCTCCCCTTCATCAACCAAACTTCCCAATTTCAATGGAATCCTATCAATAGTACCATCAAATGGTGCTCTAACCTCTGTAAAGTTTAAGTGTATTTTTGCTATCGCTGCCTCAGCCTTTGCCCGTTCCAGTTTCGCTTTTGCCATTGCCAGTTCATTCGGCGATACGATATTCTTATCAGACAGGTTTTGGGTATTCTGAACTTCGATCTGCGCGACTTCAACCTCAGCCATTTGTTTGTTCAGTTCGGCTTGGTACATGGTAGGCTTGATACGGAACAGCAATTGACCCTTTCTGACCGTTTGGCCTTCATCGACATAGATTTGCTCGAGATATCCTTTCTCCAGCGCACGCAATTCAATATTTCTTACAGATTTAATCTGGGACACATACTCTTTGTTAAAGCTCGTGTCAATTTCTGCCGGAGAGGTTACAGTGTATCTGAAAGCCTCTTCCTTTTCTTCTTTTTTTTCATTGCAAGACACTAGGCACAGTACAGCCAGTGAACTCATGAGCATGACAACTCTCTTCATTTTGTTTTAAAGATTTTTTTAAAGTTTTTGAATGTAAAATGGGCTTGAACCCAAATGAGGGATAAGGACATTCAATAGTCAATGAAGATTGTTAGTGCTTAAGAAAATAATAATTAAGATACCATCAAATCAACAGCATAAAATGCCAATGACCATTGAAGTATCAAGGGTATTAAATTCTCAAGGAGCGTTGAGAAATGAAAATAGGATTGGGATTATTATCGAGGATAAAATCCGTAGATTTCTGATGTGTTTTTTTTGGAAAAAACAACAGAAAGGAAAAGGCAATCAGACAAGAATAGAAAGCCATCTGAAGATGATAGTCCTTCCACAGTTGGAAATACTCAGATTCTTGTTCTAAAAGGATATGCTCTGCATGCCCTCCTAATCCATTAGAATTTGTTTGCGTGTATTTTAACTTTTGAAACTCATGTTGCTGAGCTGGGCTAATACTGCCAGCAAAGTTCTCCATAAAACTGATAGCGGGTCTATCAGAATGATTGATTACCTCATGACTGTTCCCACTCCTTATTAACAGGAAGAAGAAAAAAAGTACAAATGTGACAATCGTTTTCATTTGAAGGCAAATATACTATGTGGAATAATAATTCAAATGGCTTTAACAGATTTTAACCGTCATAATTCCGTCAGTAATTCATTATCAATTATTTAATTTTTATTATCAATCATTCCATTAGTGATAATTATGCCTTTTGTCGTAAATTTAACCTAGAGTAAAGACCAAGTTCAATATCCCTGTAAAGAGGAAATATGAATAGCAAAGGAAATCGCGAATAAATTCTTGCCCACTATTCTAAATATTTTAATTAACATTCCATTTCTTAACATACATCAATGTGCAAGAATAAATTTCCCCTCATCTTTGTTGAACAAAAACAAATAGAGAATAAATAAAGAGAATAATATTATGGCAAATTGGAACTTAGATACCGCACACAGCGAAATCGAATTTAAAGTAAAACACATGATGATCTCCACAGTAAAAGGTCATTTTGAAAACTTCAATGTTAGTGTAGAAAATAGCGAAGATGTACTAGATGCTGCAAAACATGTATCAGTAGAAATCAAAGCTGATTCCATCAACACTAAAAACAGCCAACGTGATCAACACTTAAAAAGTGAAGATTTCTTCGCTGTATCTCAATTCCCAGATATCAAATTTGTTTCCACTGGAATCGAAAAAGTAGATGACGATGAATTCAAATTAACTGGTGACTTAACAATAAAAGATGTGACCAAACCTGTTACTTTCGATGTAGAATTCGGTGGAATTGGTAAAACCCTTGGGGCAACCAAAAAGCTGGTTATACCGTTTCTGGTAAAATCAACCGTAATGACTTCGGATTAACTTGGAATGCTGCCCTTGAAACTGGTGGTGTAATGGTGAGTGAAGACGTGAAATTCCAAGCTGACTTACAATTCGTTCTAGCATAAGTGAATTATTAAAACCAGGAAAGGCCAGATTAATCTGGCCTTTCCTGGTTTTTAGACTTAAGACATAAGATACAAGACAGTAGAATTTTCAGCCGTCCTAAAACAGCAGACTAAATTCAAACTTCCCCCCTTAGAAAGGCTCTTGTGTCTGATGTCTAGTGTCTATTGCCTTGAGCCTAGTGTCTTCATGCTCTTACTAACGATCATGACATCCTTGGCTTTCAAATTAAACTGACCAGCACGTTTAGCCTTCAATTTTATGGTTAGGATCAAACCATCTTTGGAGTTGATGACTTCCTTATCACCTAAGTTCACAAATGTAGGGTATAAGGCTTTCTGACCATTGCTATGCAATCTGTCATTGGTCATATTGTTCATTTGTTTTGCGAGATGATTGTCAATTCCTACGAATTCAAAATCTTGAGGATTATATGGCAGGGCAAATGAGAATGCATTGACATCCTTCAAGTTATCTGCTTTCACGTGAACTTCCACGATATCATCCTTGCTGAAATTAGATTTAGATGCAGAAACCTTCAGTGATCCTGAAAGCTCTTCCTTCGGATCTAACTCAACGCCCCCTTCTAACTTCGTAGCAACAGCTGAAATATCATACGCGTCAATCAACCCATTTTTGTTGATGTCTCCATTGCTCACGTAGCCCTCAAAGTCGGCATCTCCCATTCTCAAACCTGTATAGTTGGTATAGGAAGTCAGGTCATTGATATCGATCAATCGGTCATTATTGATATCACCAGGACGGTAACTATCCGTTCCAGGAACCTTAAACACATATAACTCCCTTCCAGAACCAAAATCTCCAACAGCTTTAGAAACTTTCAACTTCACAAACCTTGCTTTCGGCTGGTCCCTAAAGCTGAATTCCTTCATACTATCATTGTTCTCCCATTTGAAACCACCGGCTTCAGTCCACACCTCCTTATCATTGCTGAATTCCACCTTACCTTCCAACAAGATTCCATTTCCTCTTCCAGATCTTGGTAAATATTGAAACTTATCCAACTGGTTAAAACTGTTCAGGTCCACTATCAAATCAAATGGAACTGCCTTCTGTCCCCACTTCGTATGCCACATATTACCCTCATCAAAATCCACCAAATTATCAACTCCCTCTGATCCTTGATTAGGCACAGATGTTTCAGCAGATAATCCTGTTATGGCAAATTGCAATGGATTCGATTTGGTAGTCTGTTCAAATTCCTTCCAATTTGAAACACCGTCCTTGTTTACCGACCTGATCTTGAAATTATAATTGGTTTCAGGTTTCAATCCTTCAAACAGGAGATGATTGTCTTGGATATAACTATACTGCTGTCCATCAAATTCTATTTCATAATAGTCTGCATGCTCTACCCGATCCCATGTTGGCTCTAAAGTATAAGCCTTTGTCTTTTCCTCTGAAATGCTAACGGTACTCGGTGCGCTGAGTACCCCTGTCGATTTTTTAAAGCGATCTACTGGCGCATATTCAAAGCCTTGAATTGTTAAACTGATCGAATTTATGGTAACATCAGTTTCCTCAACTTTCACCAATAACTGTGGATTCTTAATGATCTCTGTATGCTCAAATAGGGAGCCTTTGGAAGAGAAAGCATTCAAATTCGGCCTTCCCTCATAATAGTACACATTATTTGAACGCTCAAATTCTGCCTTAGAATTCACCTCCTTCAGTTTTAAGTTTTTCTTTCCAACTTTCACCGCAATCTTCTTTGGCTTTTTGGTCATATTGACCCAAAACTCTGTGCTCTTTTCCTTCTCAAAACCTTTAAAATCACCTTCGGCATTATGAACCAGAATCTTCACCTCTGCCTTCTTTTCAGCATCCGATTCAATGCATGTATAAACCCCCTCTTTATTTAAATAAGCTTGAGTAAATCCATCATCATCATATTCGTAGAAATGTGATTTTCCAGCAGGATAAATTTCATATATCCTGTGCTTTTTATTGATTTCTTGGACATTGTTATTAGGGTTTACCCGTGGAATAATTGCACCGGCCTTAATAAAGACCGGTGTTTTCCATATCGGAGCATCAAAATTATTCACGATGGTGTTCCCTGCATAGAGGTCGCCAGAGAAATAATCTATCCAATTTCCTTCTGGAAGGTAAATACCGTTACGTATATCATTCCCTAAGGAATCAACTTTGGTTTCCTGATAGATTGGAGCAACCAAAATAAAAGGTCCATACAGGAATTGATATTGCGTGGCAGAACCTTGGGTATAAGGGTTAGGATAATCCAGCATCATCGCGCGGATCATGGGTTTTCCATCAATGGCCTCCTTTGCTATACTGTATGCATAGGGCAAAAGCTCAGATTTCAACTTCAGATAGTTTCTGTTGATCGATGTAAAAGGTTCACCTAGAGCATGTGGGTATTTTTCATTCGAACCCCAGCCGTCCATATTCAATTCCATCGGTGTAAAGGTCTTCCATTGGAAATCTCTTGTATTCACCTTTGTGTTCTTTCCGCCGAAAATACCATCCATATCGGAAGTGATATTAGGTTGCCCCGACAAACCAGAACCAATATAGGTCGGAATATGGAATCGTATATACTCCCATTGCCCTCCGGTCTGATCTCCAGACCAGATACCAGCATATCGTTGCGTACCTGCCCAGCCATCCAATGAGATAATAAATGGACGTGCATCATTGCCATAATATGGCATGATATGTCCCACATCGGCAACACCGTTCAACCCGAAGGAATATCCCGCACCGACCCAGGCCACATCTGTTTTTAAAACACGAACCCCAGCATCACGAACCTCTTTCACGATATCCCTTTGCAGCAAGGCATCTATACTATCCTTTGGATGCAGATCTGATTGCGTCCAAAGCCCTATCTCCACGCCTTTTGAACGAGCGTATTCACCTAATGATTTAAGGTTTTGGATATTTCCATCTAATGTTTTCTCTTGCCCATATCCGGCTCCATATCCATCATTCGGCAATATCCAACCCAATGGCATATCATGCTGTTGATACCGATCAATAACCGCTCTTGCTGAAAATTGATAATTGTTCTTTTCGCCGTTCAATGATTCCTTGGTACCGCCTTCATCCTTTTGGCTTTCCTTATACCGTTTCCCATCTTCGAATAAAACGCCTTTTTCATCTTCCTTCCAAAAGTCGCGGTTGTAGGCATTCAGGTGCCCTTCATAAAAACCAAACTTTGGCAACAATATGGGGTTTCCGGTTAACTGATAGAAATCGTTCAATACTCCGACCGGATTATCGCTGACCATAAAAAACAAGTCCAGATAATCGGTATCATGGCTAAGCTTTACCTTTCCTTTTTCAGTATTGCCAAAATCATACTTCCCTTTCTTAAAGGTGTACCACATCATACCGTAGCCTTTAGTTGACCAATAAAAGGGAGTTGGCGAGGCTACACCCCCATCTGTCCAATTATTGGTATTCTCGATAGCGATGGATTTTCCTTTATGGGAAAAACGACCGTTCTGCACACCACCACCATAAAAGTATTCCGTTGGATCTTCAGCTAACTGAAGACTAACTTTCTTCTTGTTGAATGCTATTGGGGCAATTGATTGGGTTACCAATTGCTTATTCTTGATGTTGTAGATCTTAAATAGGCCATTTGCTTTGCTGATTTCCATCGCGGCTTCCTTACTGGAAATAAACCAGGAACCATCTTTCTCATTGACTTCAAAATTGTGCAGCTTCTTCCGAGGATTATTTACCAAGATCTGGGCAGCTGGCTCTGCCTGCGGGTCCCTCAGCACAGCAGATTTATTGTCCTGAAATAACCTGAAAATATTGTCAGCATAAAAATCAACCAATAATAATTGATCGTTACTGAATTTGATTTGGACTGTAGTGGGATTAATCTTCTGCACCGATTGAACCCGGACAGAATCTTCTTGAGTTTGTTGTTTTAATGTCCCTGCAGCAACAAAACTTGTCGCAGGAGATGCCGTGCTAAATAATAGCGATAAGCCCAAAGCCCAAAAGAGCTTTTGTTTGTTTCTATACATGCTATACGATCAAATAAAATACTTCTATCTGTTTATAATCGTATGTTTTAAAAAAGGTTTTTAAAGGTATAAAAGTTTAACAGTACTCTATATTTATTCCACAAATATTTTACAGAAATAAGGAGCCATCCCCCTGTTCATTAAAATCTACATATTACGAATGATAATTAGCAGCAGCGCAAAACATGGAGTTAATTCAATAATTAAATTAAGTTAAAAGCCAGTTTTTATTCAAATTTTTTAAAAACTCTTGAAAAGGGATTGGTTTTTGTCATTTGAAATTCAAGATACTACCAAATAGCTATTACATGGAAAATCAAGAGCAAGACCTAAGTAAGAAGTATAAAGCTTTTATAAGTTATAGTCATAGTGATAATCAGGGTGAAGGTAGGAAATGGGCGGATTGGCTACACCATGCATTAGAAACCTATGAAATCCCTGAAGACCTTATCGGTAAGAAAAATGCTGCCGGCCAGGAAATCCCAAGACAGATTTACCCCGTTTTTCAGGATGAAAAGGAACTTTCGGCCAGTTCTAGCTTGAGCAGTTCCCTGACCTCAGCACTCGACCGTTCTGAATTCCTGATCTATTTAAGCTCTCCTAAGTCAGCCAGATCAACTTATGTACGGGACGAAATCAGGTATTTCAAACAGACGGGCAAATCCAAGCAG
Source organism: Sphingobacterium sp. NPDC055431 (assembly GCF_053644255.1). Taxonomy (NCBI): domain Bacteria; kingdom Pseudomonadati; phylum Bacteroidota; class Sphingobacteriia; order Sphingobacteriales; family Sphingobacteriaceae; genus Sphingobacterium; species Sphingobacterium sp. NPDC055431. Next base: position 13,403 of record NZ_JBSHLH010000021.1, on the reverse strand, counting down.
ATCATGGCTTTGATCCTAAAAGGTGAGCCTGAATATGGCGATACACATACCGAAGCACAATGTTTCCCTGATGAACTGCGATATAACATTGATCAAAATGGACAGGTAATCAAAGATCAACCGGAGGAAGTACTTGCTGCTGATGTCCGTATTCCACATACACAGGACGAAGGATTCACCACTGCCGAAGGCTATCGCCGGTATTTGCACGAACAAGGAGTAGCAAACCACCTCATCAAAAACCAGGTCGAGGAATACAAGAAAAGATTGGACCTCGCCTTGTTGAAAATAATATCCGGAATATTGGGCGTACCATTGGGTGAATTGACCAAGAGGGACCAAGCCTACCAATTGGAGAAAATAAAACAGAAGAACAAAAATATCAAACGCATTGCAACGGCCATTGCTGCCTTGGGTATCCTAGCCATCATTGCCGGTATTTTTGCCTGGAACCAAAGAAACTCCGCCTTGCGCAATCTTGCAAAATCATTGTATGCTTCAGGAATCAATAAATTGACCGAAAGCGAATATGGTGATGGCGCCGCATATATTGCGGAAGCAACCCGAAGAGGTGATGAAAGTGCAGAACTTTTTGCACACTCCATGTTGTCGGTCCAAGATGATCTTACCAGAATGCCAAATGTCAATTACGGTGTAACGCGCTTCTCCCCTGATGGCAAATGGTTGGTTGGGTTCGCCAGTGCCGGAAACAATTTGAATGTACTCCAAGTTTGGGATGCCGTTGATCGGAAACTTATTAAACAACGGGATGATATCACCGCAATCCAAACCCGCTACCCGCTGTTCGATGGACAGAACAGGGCATATGTTACCACAACGAACAGCAATATCGTCAGATACGATATTGAAAAGGACCAAAAAGAGGAACTTCGATTAAATCCGGACAGCTCCTTTATTGCCATAATAGCTGTTTCACCAGACGCTAAATATATAGTATTCAATAAAAGGTCACGGGAAGTCGTACTTTTCAATACGGAAACAAAACAAGAACAGGTCATTTCGGCAACAGAGCAGATTGCTCCATCTTCTGCATATATTGACAATAGCTCCAAAACTCTATTTGTGGAGCGTCTATTTCCAGAAGATTCTGAAGTTAGCATCTATGACCTAGCTGCAGTCGACCCTAAACCAGTCTTTAAAAAACACTTCAAATCTGGAATCAAGACACCGACCTTCAGTAATGATGGAAACCAAATTGCCTTTCACAATGCTGATGGAACGAATTATTTCAACAAATCCAATGGCGTTCAATGGTCTGCCCCATCAGCCATGTTGGTCAGGTTTACCGGCTTCACCGGTAATGGTAATCTATACCAAGGAAATGATTCCCAGATCAACCAGATCAATACGTCGAACGGATCCATTACCAAAACCAGTAAATTACCAGAAAACATCTTCTTTTTCAGCAACATGATGAAGATTATGGAACAAGATGCTAGAAATGCAGAAACCAACTCACCAGATTGGACCCAATCTTTGGTAAGTGGAAATTCACAGACCTTTATTGAAAACAAAAAAGGCGACCCCTTAAGAGTGGCACAGTTCTATGAAACCAAAGATCTTGCCCATATTGAGCCAGGTATTACCGATGATTCTGCATTCTTACGATACAGAGCTGGAAAGTCAGTGGAAAAGATGGATCTTAAGACTGGCGAAAAAACCAAAAACTTTATTCAGGTACCTGAAGAGGTAACGGTTCACCTAGTACTCCACAAAACTAAACGGATACTTGTTAAGGGCAAAAGTGGTAAAACCTACTTCTTTGATGCCAGCACGGGGAAACCAGTTGGAAAGCCATTTGATTCTCAAGCGAAACTTTACATCTTCAATAAGGATGAAACCCAAGTCCTCGCAAGGACCGGTAAGAACAGCTTTGCATCTTGGGATATTGAAACCGGAAAACAGAACATCAATTATACGCAGGAACAGGATATCGCTGGTTTTACGGTTAGCCCAGATTACAGATCAGTGATTTTAGTAAATCCTGATGGCTGGAAAGTGGTGGATATTGCTTCTAAAAAAGTTCTTATCGAAGGAAAGGACGCTTTGAGCAGTGGCGCTTTCAGTCCTAATTCTCAATACTTGATCAAGGTCAGTTCTACCGGCGATGCACAGGTATTAGAAACCAAAACCTATAAACCTATTTTGGAAATGAAAACCATCGCTACGCCGTTTATGGTCTTCAATAACCAAGGAAATATACTGGCCCTTTCTGAAGACGCCACCCATATGCGGTTATGGGATTTGGAGGACAAAAAATCATTTGGCCAAACTATCCGCATCAGCAAAAACACACAATACTTCCATTTCTCGGATGATGACAAGCAGATCTTTGTACAGGATGACGGCGAAGGAATGCGTTATGCAGCAAAGGTGGTTGATGCAAAAACCGGAAACATCCTGACTATGCCCTTTATCAACCAGCGATTTGATCAGATCAATGTAATGCCAGGCGACAAAAGGTTAATGACCATTGAATCACTCATGAATGGCATCGCCATCAATATCTGGGAAGTTCCAGGACAGGTCAGCATGTCCAAAGACCAATTGGCTAGAGATTTGGAGAAATTCTATGGTAAAAAATATGACAATGAAACCGGAGCAATCCTGAACTATATTGATACGACCGGCACCTATGACACCTGGTATTTTGAAGATCCATTCGTCAGGTCAGTATCCCCTAGCTCCAACGTCAAGATTACCGATATCTTGAAGAAAAACTACCCTATCCAAAATGAGGCGAACCTTCAATTGTTGGCAGTGACCTATGACTACCATCCGTTGGCCAGGGCTATGGTTGCCAATTATTTCAGCAGTAAGCCTGAAACGAAATTGATAGGTCAGCGTATGGTTGACATTACAGAAAAACAATTGATCAAGATCAAGAACAAAGAACTGAAATCTGAAGTTGAAACGCTCCTAAAAGAAGCAAAACAGAACTTAAGCAAATAAAGAATGAATTTGACAAGAAGACAAAAAGGTCTATTGGGAATAGCATTTGTATGCTTTTTGATAATATTATCTTGGATCGGTTTATCCAAGTTCTTTCCTGAGAGCAACTCCTTGAGGTACCTACCTGATCGGATATACCGCATCATCAAAATCGTATTCGGTGGCGACCCTTCAGGTTCAGGCCTAGAAGCTGAAAATGTACCCTGGGAATTGATCCTAGCTAAGATATGTGCCATTGGCATTCTGCTTTTCGGTGCCTACAAGATTATTCAAAAGGTATTCTCCGAACAGTTCAATCTCTTAAAGGCTTCTTTCAAACAGAACCATGTCATCTCTGTGGGTATCTCAAAAAAAGGTAGGCAACTTTTCCAAAGCCTAAAGGAAGACTATAAGCAAAAAGGAATTGCCATTGAAAAGGAAACAGAGCATGCCGACATCAATTCTGTAAAAAAACAGGGCCACTTAGTGATTATCGGAAATGCCGAAGAAGAAAGTACCCTACTGGAAGCAGGGATCAAACGCGCCTCTTCACTGATCGTCTTCCTAGAAAATGAGCAAACCGTAATTGAAATCATTGAATCTGTTCAGGATATCTACGATAGATCAAAATGTCAGAACGACCTGCTTTGCTTTTTACATATCAGCAACCCAAGGTTGATCGACTTGGTCAAGAACACCGGAATCCATTTAGATAACAACCAAATCCAACTTCGATTCTTCAACATCCACAAGATGTTGGCAAGGCAGTTTTTTTCGCAATTTCCAATAGATCTTCAGCGATCCGGGAAGGAACTTTCCGATATCAATAAAATCGTATTTTTAGGCTATGGGGATTTCGCAAAAGCCATGTTGGTCCAAGCCATGAGGATTTTCCATATTTCTGTCGAAAATGACCTAAAAATTGCTGTTTATTCCGAGCAAGCTGAAAAAGACAGGAATTACTTCATCGAGCAATATCCTAAAGCCAATAAGATTTTTCCTATTGAATTCCATAATTTTCAAGGAACCTACAATGAGCTGGTATCTAGGGAGGAATTATTGGATAAAGGCAATGAAACTTTGTTCATTACTGCTTTCGACCAGGACCAAACTAATCTCAATACCGCTTTGGAACTCTTGGACAAAACCCAGAATAGTAAATTCCCGATCTATGTGCTCAATGCTGAAGGAAAAGGTTTGCGGAAGTTGATCCGCTATTCGGAAGAAAGCGATAGGATAAAATTCTTTGGTCAGATGGAAGATATCTGTAACCTTGAATTTATCACGGGCAATAAATTGGACAAATTAGCCCAGGCCATCCATGATGATTATAGAAAATTACTTTCCGGTACCAGTTCAGAAAGTGCCCGATACACCTCTGATTGGTTAACCCTGAGCGAAGATGCAAAAGATGCCAGCCGAGCGCAGGCAGACCATATTCCCTATAAGTTTTTATTGACCCATAAAGAATGGCCAGTAAACCAGCCGGATGCAATAGCTTTCAGTGAGGATGAAGTGGAAACCTTGGCCATTATCGAGCATAACCGCTGGATGGCACACCGATATATCAATGGTTGGGACTATGGGGAAGTACGAAATGATGAGCTTAAACTCCACCCCTCCCTGATTCCTTGGGAAATCTTGAGCGAAAGTGAAAAACAGAAAGATCGAGACACCATCCTTAGAATTAAGATTCTTTTGAACGAAAAATAAAGCTATAGCCCAAGAATTTGTCTTTGCAGATTGTTTGGGCTATATTTGATTGGCTTTAGGGGTATTCTAATAGGAATTGAGACAGACCCTTTGAACCTGATACGGTTAAAACCGTCGTAGGGAAAAGCAAAATTGCTTGGCAAACCTAATTGCCTATTCCCTCCCTTCAGCCATTATTGTTTTTAATTTTTCAAATAATGGAAAACGACATTTATCATTTATTGACTCAAGTCCGAGAAAAATCTCCACTCGTTCAAAACATTACAAATTTTGTGGTCATGAACAATACCGCAAATGCCCTTCTGGCACTTGGTGCATCTCCAATTATGGTCCATGCCGAAGAGGAATTAGAGGAAGTCCTCAGTTTCTGCAATGCCCTTGTCATCAACATCGGTACCCTAAGCAAACCATGGGCAGAAAATATGATCCTAGCCGCAAAGCTGGCCAACAAATTAGCTAAACCTTGGGTATTGGATCCGGTTGGTGCAGGTATCTCTACCCTACGCAATGAAACGCTAAAATCTCTATTGGAATTAAAACCAACGGTCATTCGTGGGAATGCTTCTGAAATTATCGCCCTTCAGAACTTTAACAATAAAAGTGCTAAAGGTGTGGACAGCACCCAATCAAGCAGCTCGGCCCTAGATGCCGGAAAGTTACTGCAAGAGGAAACGGGATCCATAGTTTGTATTTCCGGTGCCACTGATTATGTCATTTCAAAGGATGAAATCACCGAAATCAAAAACGGCACCGCCGTGATGACCAAGGTAACTGGAATGGGCTGTACGGCTTCCGCAATTACCGCAGCATTCATTGGCTTAGCAAAAGACCCCTACCAAGAAGCTGTCGCTGGTATTGCCATCACTAGTCTTGCAGGCGAATTGGCTGCCAAAATATCGAAAGGCCCAGGTAGCCTTCAACTCAATTTTTATGACATCCTTTACAATCTTGCCAAAGAACAGATTTTAGGCAACTTAAAACTAAAAAAATATGCCAATCCATCCTGATTTCCCCTATCCCCTTTATTTGGTGATTTCAGAAAAAGATTGTGTTAAAATGAATTGGCTGCAAGTTGCGGAAGAAGCCATATTGGGCGGGGTGGATATCATTCAATTGCGTGAAAAAGAACTCAGCCATACGGAATATTTGAACAAGGCAAAGGCACTGAAAAAAATTACAGACCAATACCAGATTCCTCTGATCATCAACGATGCTCCTGAAATTGCAGTTGAAATCCATGCTTGGGGCGTTCATGTTGGCCTTTCGGATACACAGCCCCTGGACATTGCTGAAAAATATGGAGATATCCTGAAAATTGGCTGGTCATTGGAATACCAAGATCAACTGGAAAGTCCTCAAATAGCCCCAACCCATCATCTGGGGCTCAGCCCTATTTTTAAAACAGCGACAAAGACCAATACTGTGACCACTTGGGGTATTCACGGTATACAAGAAATAAAACTAAAAGCCGATAAACCGCTGATCGCTATCGGTGGCATGAACCAGGACAATGCTGGACAGGCATTTCAAGCCGGCGCAAATTCCATTGCTGTCGTTTCTGGAATTTGCGGCAGTTCAGACCCAAGAAAAGCAGCCGAACTGTTGAAAGGATTATTAAAATGAAAGAAAACAAAAAATATAAAGTACCAACTGTTCTCAGTATAGCGGGCTTTGACGGCAGTGGTGGTGCCGGCATCCAAGCTGACACCAAAACCATTTCATCCCTAGGCTGCTATGCCATGAATGTATTGACGGCTTTGCCGGTACAAAATACCCAAGGGGTGAAGAACATCTTCGACATCCCTGTTGAGGCTGTAAAGGAGCAATTAGATTGTCTCTTTGAAGATATCTATCCCGACAGCATCAAAATAGGGATGGTACATAATAGCAAATTGGTCGAAACCATTGCTAATTCCCTGAAAGATTATAAAGGCAGTATCGTCTTTGACCCGGTTATGGTTTCCACTAGCGGACATCGGCTGATCCATGAAGAAACCATAGCGGCCATTAAAGAACTATTGTTTCCGATAGCCCAAATCATTACCCCTAATCTTGATGAAGTTTCCGTATTGGTGGGTAGAGAAATCAGCAGCGTACATGCGATGGAAGAAGTCGCTGATGAAATCTTGAGCTTAGGCTGTAATGCTGCACTATTAAAAGGTGGACATCTTCAAAGCGATATACTCACCAGTATATTGATCCAGAAAAACCAAGCAGCGCAATATTTCGAATCTAAACGTGTGAATACCAAGAACACACACGGCTCAGGCTGTTCGCTTTCCTCTGCCATTGCATCATTCCTTGCCCGTGGCTATCACTTGGAACAATCCACCGAAAATGCTCTCATGTATATCAACAGTGCCATAAAAGGAAGCAAAGATCTGCTGATAGGAAAAGGAAATGGACCACTGAATCACTTTTTTAACCCTCAAAGACTCATTAAATATGAAATGGACTGATCAAGCTTGGGAAGCTATCCAACCCATCTATCATAAAATATTGAAAATGCCCTTTATCGAAGAATTGAAAAACGGAACCCTCCCATTGGAAAAGTTTCAGTTCTATATGCTACAGGATGCCAAATACCTCGAACATTATGGACGAGCACTTGCGGCACTCGGTTCAAAGGCAGAGGACAATGAAATGGCCTTGGACTTCTTTGAATTTGGCAAGAATGCCTTGATCGTGGAAAGAGCTTTACATGAGGCTTATTTCAAGCAATTCAAGCTTGAACCCAATCAAGAGATTATGATAGAGCCCGTTTGTCACCATTATATTCACTTCTTGAAAAGTACGGTGGCCTATGATCCCATAGAGGTAGCTACGGCAGCCATCTTACCTTGCTTTTGGATTTACAAAGAAGTGGGAGACCATATCTATCAAAACCAGAATACAGATAATAACCCTTACAAGAATTGGATTGAGACCTATAGTGGCGATGAATTTGCCGAAGGTGTGAAAAAAGCCCTACAGTATAGTGATTACATGGCAGAAAACAGCACAGATAAAGGTAGAAAAGCCATGCTTGAAGTCTTTATTGCCGCAAGTAGATTGGAATTTAATTTCTGGGATGCTGCTTATCGGAATATAAAATGGTAAGCAATTCTTGAATTTTGGGCCAACTATTAAGTTACAAAAAAAAGTACAATATTAGCGCGGTAAAGATCATTTATTAACGTAATTAATCTCCTGTTTTTGGCGCAATGCAAACATGATATTTGAGTAAAGGATTAAGCAAACCATTAAAATCAAATATCATGAAACAAAGAGTTCCAGTATCGCAGATTATGACAACCGAGTTGATCACATTGACTCCAAAAGATAGCTTATATGAGGCGGAGAAACTATTCAAGAAACATAATATCCGTCACTTGCCTATTGTAGAGGGCAAAAAATTAGTTGGGGTAGTCAGTTATTCTGATTTATTGAAAATTAGCTATGCGGATGTAAACGAAGAGGATGATATCGAAACTATCGTTTATGATATGTACAGCATTCCGCAGTTAATGGCTAAATCACCATTGACGGTAGATCCTGAAGCGACTATAAAGGAAGTGACAGAAACCCTTTCTCAAGTTTCTTTCCACTCCATTCCAGTCGTGGACGGTGAAGACCTTGTAGGGATAGTAACTACAACAGATCTCTTAAAATATTTTATCGATCAATATTAGTATTTTGTTAATAATTAATTTTCAGCTGTAGACCAAATGGGTTTACAGCTGAAATTTTTTATAAGGAAATTTATTATTACAAAAACTCTTGGTAATGTAGCTTTTGGCGCAGTTTTTGGGCATTTTTGAATATAAAATTTATGTTATATGAAACAACTATGCTTACTTGCTGGAACCGCAGCGTTATTGACATTCGGTTCTTGTACTTCAAACGCTAATAAACAATTGGAATCTAAAGATTCAAGTGAAACGGTATTGACAGATTCTAACCCCGTTGACAGCACCCATACATCCCAAAATTCGGTTGATTGGGCGGGTACCTATTCTGGCGTATTTCCTTGCGCTGACTGTCCAGGAATCAAAACTACGGTGACCTTAAACTCCGATGAAACCTTTACCTATGAAGGTGAATATCAAGAAAGAGACACTAAAATTGAGGATACCGGTAAATTTATGTGGCATGACAACGGCAGTGTCGTTCATTTAGTAGGTAAAGAAGTAAACATGAAACTAAAAGTTGGCGAAAACCAATTGTTCTCCCTAGACCAAGATGGAAAACCTATCGACGGTCCTTTGAAAGACAATTATATCTTGAAAAAAGTAACTCAATAGTATTGAGTTTATAGATATTGTACAGAGCTGGTTTGAAAAAATCAGCTCTTTTTATTTTTGCCCCAATGGGAAATGTCATTATGTTAAGTTTTTTTAGTCATCCTGAGGTTCATCCGAAGGATCTCGGAACATTGCAAACCTAATTTTGTGAATAATGCATTGGCGTACAGTTTTTCTATCTTCAATAGTTTGTACTGGCGAACAATTCCTAAATCTTCGGCTAACACCCCATTGTCGTCCTGACGCAGGAAGGATCTCGGAACATAGCAAACCTAATTTTATGAATAATTGCATTGGCATACTTTCCTTTACCTGCGGTTATCCTCCGTTTAGTCATCCTGAGGTTCATCCGAAGGATCTCAGAACATTGCAAACCTAATTTTGTGAATAATTGCATTGGCATACAGTTTTTCTATCTGCAATAGTTTGTACTGGCGAACAGTTCCTAAATCAAAGATTTAGGATGACAGGGTCTTTATATTGAGAACCGTACAGATTCCTCACTATTCGTTCAGAATCAAAATGCGTTAAAGAGGGATTCAGAGTGAAGTGAAGAATCTATTTTTTTATTTTTTGAGGTGTTTGTCATCCCGAAATCGTAAGATGAGGGAACTATTTTTCAAATGAAGAGTGGATACTTCCGAGGCCCATTCGGCAAACTCAGGCTAACACAAAAGGTATGTATAACATTTCACCCACGCTGTGGGTTCGCCATTACAAACATCAAATTTCTACAAAGATTCCACCCCCTCTGGGGGTAATTATCTGTCCTAAAAGGATGAAGGAGTTAATCACCCTAAAGGGAGATTTTGATGTTAGGATTGCAGGAGGCGGGCTTATGCAATAAGCCCCTACAAAATCGGCTACCTTTCCAGCGACATAATGGACACGATCTTGGTCCATCCTCTCATCCCTTCCATCCTGGTTCTACCTACTTCTCTCTTTCAAGATCCCCTTACAGATATCTGCCACCAAAGATGGCCCTTCATAGATAAAACCGGTATATACCTGGACCAAACTTGCTCCAGCATTTAATTTCTCAATGGCATCCGCAGCAGAATGTATACCACCTACCCCAATGATCGGGAAGGCTTTATTGGATTTATCTGCCAAGTATTGGATTACTTCTGTAGAACGACGGGTCAATGGTTTTCCACTGACGCCACCTGGTTCCTGTACCAACATTCGGTGGCTCTGTAATCCCTCTCTGGCGATGGTAGTATTGGTAGCGATTACCCCTGCGATTTTGGTTTCCATCACGATCTCAACGATATCATCCAATTGGGTAAAGGTCAAATCCGGAGCAATCTTTAGAAGGATAGGCTTTGGGTTTGCCTTTTCCAGGTTCAATTGCTGCAATGTATTCAAGATATGCATAAGCGGTTCTTTTTCCTGAAGATCACGCAATCCCGGTGTATTGGGTGAGCTTACGTTTACCACGAAATAATCCACATAGTCAAACAAAGCCTTGAAGCAATAGATATAGTCATTTACAGCTTCTTCATTTGGTGTAACCTTATTTTTACCGATATTTCCACCGATTAAAACACCGTTTCTCTCCTTTAGGAATTTAAGTTTTCCGGCAGCTACATCAGCACCCTTATTATTGAATCCCATACGGTTGATCAAGGCATGGTCATCGACCAACCTGAACATCCTAGGTTTATCATTTCCAGGTTGCGGCTTTGGTGTAACGGTACCGATTTCAATAAAGCCAAATCCTAGTCTAGCCATATCCTCGATGTATTCTGCATTCTTGTCGAAACCTGCAGCCAACCCTACTGGATTCTTGAAGGTCAAGCCAAAGACCTTGGTTTCTAACCTCGGATCTTCTACACAATACAAGGATTTCAACAATGCTTTTGAACCCCATACTTTATTAAAAAATTTCAAGCCTGAAGTCACATTATGATGCGCTTGTTCAGGGTTCATCGAGAAGAAAAATGGTTTAACTAGCTTATACATGAGTGCAAAGGTAGCCAAAGATGCAGAAATATTCATTACTTTTGCACCCGAAATGATATCTATAAATAACTTAACATTTGAAATTGGCTCAAGGGCATTGTACGATGTGGCAAACTGGCATATCAAACCAGGGGATAAAGCAGGTCTTATCGGTGCTAACGGTACCGGAAAGTCCACTTTATTGAAACTTATCGTAGGGGAATACGCACCTACCAGCGGGACCATATCCATGGCCAAAGACCTAAAATTAGGTTATTTAAACCAGGACCTCCTATCCTATCATTCTGAAAAAAGCATTCTTCATGTTGCAATGGAAGCTTTTGAAAGACAAAATCAGCTGCATACGGAAATTGAAAACCTGCTCAAAAAATTAGAAACAGACTATTCGGATGAAATCCTGAATAAATTGAGCGATAAGCAGACTGAATTTGAGGCATTGGATGGTTACAGTATCGAATTTCGTGCTCATGAAATCCTTGCAGGTTTAGGTTTCTCAGAAGAGGAACAAAAAAGACCTTTGGCGACCTTCTCTGGAGGATGGCGGATGCGTGTGATGCTGGCCAGGATCCTCCTGCAAGCTCCTGACATCTTATTGCTGGATGAGCCTACCAACCACTTGGACTTACCCTCCATCAAATGGTTGGAAACCTACCTACAAAGTTTTGAAGGTGCCATCGTGATTGTTTCCCATGACCGCTATTTCTTGGATAGGATCATCAATAAAACGGTTGAATCCAGAAAGGGAAAATTGACCCTTTATGCTGGAAACTACAGCTTCTATCTGGAAGAAAAATCATTGCGTGAAGAAATCCAAGGCAATCAATATAAAAACCAACAGGCCAAGATCAAACAAGAGGAAAGGTTGATCGAAAGGTTCCGTTCGAAAGCAAGTAAGGCTAAAATGGTACAATCTCGTATAAAAGCCCTTGACCGAATGGAAAAGGTAGATGAGGTGGATGATGACAACCCTGAAGTGAACTTCAGCTTTAAATTCTCCAAACCATCAGGTCGACATGTGGTAACCATGGAAAACATTTCCAAATCTTACCCGAACGTAGAAATCCTGGAAAACACGAATGGCCTGATTGAAAAAGGTGATAAAATTGCGTTGATCGGTGCCAATGGTAAAGGTAAATCAACCCTATTGCGGATCGTAGCAGATGCAGATTCTGAATTTGAAGGCAAGAGCACTAAGGGACATAATGTTTCCCAGACCTTCTTTGCCCAGCATCAATTAGAAGCCTTGCACTTAGAAAATTCCATTTTACAGGAACTGGTGGCCTTTGCGCCTAAGCATACCGAAACAGAACTACGTTCCATTTTGGGAAGTTTCCTTTTCACTGGAGATGATGTTTTCAAAAAAATCAAAGTCCTTTCCGGAGGTGAAAAATCAAGGGTGGCTTTAGCTAAGGCATTGACTGCAGATGCTAACTTCCTAGTACTCGATGAGCCGACCAACCACTTGGATATGGCTTCCGTTAATATCTTGATCCAAGCCATGCAACAATATGAGGGTACATTGATCGTGGTTTCCCACGACCGTTACTTCTTAGAGCATGTGGCAAACAAGATTTGGTTTATCGAAGACAAAGAAATCAAGGAGTATCCAGGTACCTATCAGGAATATGAGGAGTGGAACTCGAAACGTGTGATCAAACCCGAAGCAAAACAGGAAAAGAAACCGAAAGAGGAACCTAAAAAGGAGAAAGTCGCTCCTACTGAAGATACCAAAAGAATTATCCAGAAGAAAAACAAGGAACTTGCAGCCTTGGAGGAAAATATTGGAAACCAAGAAACCTTGGTTAAGCAATTGGAAACCGAGCTTGCTCAAGAGGAAATCTATTCCGATGCAGTAAAATTGCAGGAACATACCAGAAATTACAACTCTGAAAAAGCCAAATTGGAAACCCTGCAACAAGATTGGGAGACATTGGCAGAAGAGATCATGGACCTAGAAAATTAAAGTCATTTTCTTATCCTAATTCTGACCTTATTCGAGAATCATTCGAGCCATATTCGAGAAATATTCTATCCACTTTGCGAATTTTCCGAATATGTCTCGAATAAGGTCAAACCAAAATCCAGGAAATCTCCTAGATCCCCCATCCTAACTTCACAGCTAGCACCGATGGCAATGCGATTAAGTTCAGTTTTTTTATGCTGAGAGACCAGGGAATATATGATTTTATTTGCATACTGTTCCTACACCTTCGTTCATTTCAAATCTAAGATGAGAAAACTATTTTCTATCCATAGAAAGATTTTTTGAAAAATATTTCACCCCCTCTGGGGGTTGGCCGTTTCAAACATCCAAGTTCTACAAAGACTTCACCCCTTCCAAGGGTTTCCCAGATGATAATAAATTAGGTTTGTATGCTGCGGGCATATGCAATATGCCCCTTCTATGTTGTATTCCAAATTTTTTCTTGATTATTTGCCTCTATGGTTGTTTTTCCTTTCCCTTTCCCTTGCTTTGGGCCAAAGGTTGCC
>NZ_JBSHLH010000020.1:0-72499 GCF_053644255.1 Sphingobacterium sp. NPDC055431 | reverse complement strand
AAATTAATATTCAAATTAAAAAATGCTTATAATGAGTCTAATATGTTAATTTTATTTGAAAGTAATATGTTTTATTGTAAAATTTTACAAAATGAATGTTAATAATTTTAATTGGATACGGTTTTGATAAAATCCTGAGTTAATATCTTATTTGGCTGATCATAGGTTTACAGCATACTTTCCGAACAGATCCTTCGCTGATTCTGAACGCTTGGTGAAGAATCTGTGCGGTTTCCCTCTCACAGATCCTGTCATCCGAAGGTTAAGGAACTGCACGACAATTCCATTCTTAGCTTTCCTTGACTAATTCTGAGTTATTCGGAGACCCTTCCTATATACGAATGACAAGTTTGTTAGAACTGTGTTTCTAGCCTTCAGTTCCATATTTATTTATCCGAAGAATATTTCTAGCCGCCATACATCCCCAGCGGGGATAAATTATTTTAGCATGAACGATATTGTACAATATAGGAGTAGCGAAAAACTGATGTTCGATTAATTGAACATCAGTTTTTCGCTACATTTAGACTAACGTGCCATGTTTGCTAAAATAATGGAACCCCGAAGGGGTTCTATAACTCAAATTTCAATGGCCTAAATGTTTACGTGGAAAAAGATTGTCATCACCTTCCTTTAAATTTAGTCCAAATTTTTCAATCCGGATATATTCTTGTTTAATCCTCTCATCATTGCATCCTGGTTCATTCCATGATCTTGGTCCATCCTCCCATCCCGTACCCAGAGCGAAGCCGATGGGCATCCTGGTTCAAAAATAAAAAAAGGAGCACCCTTCAAGCGCCCCTCTTTATTATCCAAAAACACCTTTTTCAAGGCATTCTCTAATTTTACTTTTTGTCGATCTTAAATAATTTACCGCCATCAGTAACGCTGTACAATGCTCCATTTTTACCTTGGATAACATCTCTGAAACGTTCACCTTTATCCGCTAATAATCTTTCTTCGCCAACAACTTTGTTGTCCTTGATGACCAATCTAGCGATATGCGTACTGCTCAAGCCTCCGATGAATAGGTTGTTTTGCCATTCAGGAACATTCGAACCTGTGTAGAAGGTCATTCCACTAGGTGACAATACGGGGTCCCAATAATAAACTGGTTGCTCCATACCTTCCTTTTGTTGGATAGGAGGGTTACCGATTTGATCTCCTTTATATTCGATACCATAGGTAATCGTAGGCCAGCCATAGTTGTTTCCTGGTTTGACCAAGTTGATTTCATCACCTCCTCGAGGTCCAAATTCTGAGTCCCAAAGTTCTCCGGTAACAGGGTTGAATGCCAAACCTTGAACGTTTCTATGTCCATAACTGTAGATTTCTGGTTTTGCATCACCTTTGCCGGCAAAAGGATTTCCAGCCGCTGGTTTACCATCGGTTGTGATTCTTAAGATCTTACCTAGGGCAGAATTTAATTGCTGTGCTTGCGGACGAGTTTCAAGGTCTGAACGCTCTCCTGTAGACACAAATAGATTACCTTCTTTATCAAATAAGATACGGCCACCATAGTGCAGCTTACCGTTGTAGGTTGGCAAGGCTTGGTAGATCACTTTAGCGCCTTCAATGCTTTTTTCATCCTGTGATAATTTACCTTTGGCTACGGCAGTATGGTTGCCCCCTGAAACAGGTTCTGAAAAAGTCCAGTAAACCATTCTGTTGTTGGCAAAGTCAGGATCTAGGGTGATGCCCAATAAGCCGCCTTGACCTTGCGAATCTACTTTTGGAATACCTGTAATCGCTTCACCGATGGTTTTTGCATTCGGGTCGACGATACGCATGGTACCTTCTTTCTCAGTAATCAATAGTCTTCCATCTGGGAGCTCTGCAATTCCCCATGGAGTTTTTAGACCTTCAACAACCACCGCAGCTTCATAAGGTGAAGTAGTCTTTACGCCTGCAATTCGGGTTTGACCCTCAAATGCCGGTTTGTAATCTGTATTTCCTGGTTTTGTTTCAACAGGCGGGTATTTCGTCGTGTCCTGTACTACTGCGGTTGAATCCTGCGGTTCTGTACCGTTAGAATTCGCTCCTGAACAAGCCACGAACGCTGTAGTTGCTGCCAAAAACAATGCGTTAGAGAAGTGTTTCTTCATGTTGGTTGATTTATGTTTATTTGTTGTTTATCAATTGAATTCAGGTCTTTTCGGGAAATTTGCAACATGTGCATATTTCGGACCCATACTGATCAAGGCTTCTTTCCAAAGATTTTCGCCATCGGTAATAAAGGCCAGGTCTATATTAAATGAATTATGTACTGCCCAAGAGTTCTGTTTGATCTCTCCATCAAGTTGACCCGGACTCCATCCTGAATATCCTAGGAAAATCTTGACTTCTTCACTGCTGATCAAATTTTCGTTGATCAGATATTTTAAACGTTCAAAGTCACCACCCCAATAGAGGTCATCTACGATATGGGTGCCGCCTTCGATTTTCTCATGGGCCTTGTGGACAAAGAAAAGCGCATTTCCTTCCACTGGACCACCGAAGTATAAAGGTATTTCAGAATTGTCTACCTCTTCAAGGACATCCGATAGCATAAGCATGGAGCGATGGTTGAGGATCAATCCGACGGTTCCATCGTTTTCATCATGCTCGCACAACAAGATCACTGAGCGCTCAAAATTCTGATCCAGCATGAAGGGCTCAGATAAAATTAGACTGCCGCGTTTTGGGATATATTCGTTGAACATAACAGAATAGATGTGTTTATACCAAATTTATAGAATATCATTATTAATCCACTGTAAAATAGCAATAATTTTTCATTTCATTTTCTATAAAAAATGGATATTATGTTAAGTTTGTAGGAAATATCCTTTGCCATGTCCATTGAACATAAAGAAATTGCCGCCATTCGGGAAGACTATGTGAAAAGCAGTTTGAGCGAATCGGACGTACAGAAAAACCCTATCGAACAATTCCAAAAATGGTTTGATGAAGCCATGTCCTCGCAGGTCACTGAACCGACTGCCATGGTCGTTTCTACGGTCTCCGAAAATGGCTATCCCTCTTCCAGAGTTGTACTGTTAAAGGACATTAAAACGGAAGGCCTGAGTTTTTTTACCAACTACAACAGTAGGAAAGGACAAGAGATCATCCAGAACCCACATGTTTCGGCATTGTTTTTCTGGCCTGAATTGCAAAGACAGGTGCGCTTTGAAGCAGAGGTCGAAAAATTACCTAAAGCAGATTCTGACGAATACTTCTCCATTAGACCTAGAGGTAGCCAAATCGGTGCCATTGCTTCTCCTCAGAGTGCCATTATCCCTGATCGGGAAACTTTGGAAAAAAGAGTAGCGGAAGTGGAAAAGGAAATGGAAAATATTACAGAAGTCCCAAGACCGGAATTTTGGGGTGGTTTCCTGTTAAAACCTGTTCGGGTTGAGTTCTGGCAGGGAAGGGGAAGCAGACTCCATGACCGCATTGTCTATATAAAGGATGATGGCAATTGGACGATCAACCGTTTAGCGCCTTAATAATGATCCAAGAAATAAAAAAATACCTAGAGGAATACGTACATATCGATGCGGTACAGGATGTGCAGGAGCATGGGCTACAGCCTGCTCTTTTTATTGCACCTGAACATCTTAAAGAGGTTTGTCTTTTCCTCCGGGATAATGAAAACTGCTATTTTGATTTCCTGGCAAATATCTCGGCAGTAGATTATTTTCCGCAAGAATACTTTGAGCTGGTCTATAACCTAACTTCCATTCCCTTTCAAAAGCAACTTACGCTTAAAGTAAAACTAGATGCCGGAAGAGACCTGAATGAATTGCCAGAGATTCCTTCTGTGTCTGAAGTTTGGCGAACAGCGGATTGGCATGAACGCGAGGCCTATGACCTGATGGGTATTTTCTTTACAGGTCATCCTGATTTGAGACGCATCCTCATGCCTGAAGACTGGGTGGGGTATCCACTACGTAAAGATTATCAAGATCCTGAAACTTATCATAATATCCCGATCAAATAGTTATGAACGAAAGATACCTACAAGCTAATAAAAACTATCAGGATAAAATTAATACGGTTTCATCTCAGGAGATGGTAATCAACTTGGGCCCTCAACATCCATCTACCCATGGTGTTTTGAGGTTGGAGTTGATCACTGACGGTGAAATCGTTAAGGAAATCATTCCGCATATGGGCTACCTGCACCGTTGCTTTGATAAACATGCAGAGTCCATGAATTACGGAAAGACTATTCCCTTCACCGATCGTTTGGACTACTTAGCTTCCATGAACAATGCACATGCCTTTGTGATGGGGGTTGAGCGTATGCTTGGAATTCAAGATAAAATTCCCAAAAGAATTGAATATATCCGTGTCTTGGTCACCGAACTGAACCGTATTGCATCCCATTTGATTGCCATAGGGACCTATGGGATCGATATTGGAGCTTTTACACCTTTTATGTGGTGTTTCCGCGATCGGGAACATATCATGAATATGTTAGAATGGGCTTCCGGTTCCAGGATGCTCTATAATTATATCTGGGTTGGAGGTTTGTTCTATGATATCCCGGTCAACTTTGAAGAACGTTGCCTGGAATTTATCAATTACTTTAAACCGAAATTGGTCGAATTGGACGACCTATTGTCCAATAACCAGATTTTTATACAGCGGACGGCCAATATTGGCGTTCTGCCAGCTGATGTAGCCATCAATTATGGCTGTTCAGGACCTATGTTGCGCGGCTCAGGTATCAAATGGGACCTGAGAAGGGTGGATGGGTATTCCGTTTATCCGGAGTTGGATTTTGAGATCCCTGTAGGTAAAGGCGAAATGGGTGCAGTCGGAGACTGTTGGGATCGCTATAAGGTCAGGGTAGATGAGGTCAAAGAGTCTGTCAAGATTATTGAACAATGTTTGCCAAGATTGATGAGTGATTTCAAGAGAACACCTGACTTTGACCCTCGTGGCATGGTACCAAAGAAAGTAAACCTGAAAGCGCAGGAATATTATGTCCGTGCCGAAAACCCTAAGGGGGAACTAGGCTTCTATTTTGTCACGCAAGAGAAAACCGACATCCCTAAGCGAGTGAAGGCTAGAGGACCCAGCTTCAATAACCTTTCGGTATTGCCAGAGCTTGGTAAGGGAGTGCTCATCGCTGATCTGATAGCCATTTTAGGTTCCATCGATATTGTGCTTGGTGAAGTCGACCGCTAAAATAAAACCGCATAAAAACGCAAATATTATTAGGAATAATCTTTTTAATAACTATATTTGCTATCTCATAATTTAAGTTTATAATTGGTTAATAGTTAGGGGAGCAATTGCCAGATTGCTTCCCTTTCTTTTTTGTTTTACGCTAATTAAACGCTGTTTTCCTACTCGTTTTTTGACATATAATTTGGAACATAGGAGGCTTTGACAAATTTTGTCCCTGATTGGCAATTCTTTTGGTCTCATTCGAGACATATTCGGGATGCTTTGCGAATTTTGAAAATATGCCTCGAATGAGGTCGCTTTGAAATCGATAAAACCTCATGGAATTAAAAAACCGCAAACACGCATAAAACAGGAAGGCAAGGGGTGGGGAGTGTAAACCACACGGGGCTGGTATGGTTTTCAAAAGCTCTTCCTAAATATAGAAAATAGTTTACTCATCTTACGATTTCGGAATGTCCAAATTTTACCAAAAAACAAAAATAGATTCTTCGTTTTACTCTGAATCCCTCTTGAGCGCTTTGCGATTCTTCACGAATAGTGAAGAATCTGTACGGTTTTCCTCCCACCGACCCTGTCATCCTTGACCGAAGGTCAAGGAACTGTACGCCAATACCATGATGGTTGTCTTTGATTTTAAAAGTTCGCATTTATCCGAAATGATTCGTTCCTACCAATGACAAGTTTGTTAGATCCACGTTTATGGCAATCCAAACCCATGTTTATTTAGCAGAAGATATATCTAGCCGTCATACATCCCCAGCGGGGATGAATTATTTTAGCAATAGTATTGAACAATATAGGAGTTGCGAAAAACTGATGTTCGATTAATCGAACATCGTTTTTGCGCGACTTTCAGGCTAACGTACCATGCCAGCTAAAATAATGGAACCCCAAAAGGGGTTCTATATTTAAAAAATAAAAGAGCTAATTGATTTTCATTGCCAACAAGCTGTCATCACCTTCCAATAAATTTAGCCCAAATTTTTCTTCTCAGGATGACAGCGGAAAATGGAAAATTAATTGTTTTTTTGCCTATATGGGGCTGGCGTATGCGATACGACCCTACAAAACTTGATTTTTATTTATTCGGTAGGCATTCCGCCAATGATCTTGGTCCATCCGCCAATACCGAACATCCTGGTTCAAACCTTTCAGAATAACAATAAATTACAATTCATTGAACTTTGGAAACCTTGGTGATACCAATTCTTTCCATTCGGGATGTTTTTTGATGAATGCAAACACATACGGACAATAGGGAGAGACTGTTTTTCCAGCATCCTTGATGTGCTGCAATGTTTTTTCTACAATGGCAGCTGCGGCTCCGCTTCCTGCCAATTCAGAAGGAGCTTCGGTATGGATCAGGGCAACGGTACTGCTTGTTTCTTTGTAGTCAATGAAAGCTATATGGCCATCGACATCTAATTCAAATCTGCTTTTTTCTTCGTTCTTAATTAATGGGAGGTTGATAAATTTATCTTTCATACCGAATCAACAAAAATTTAAATGGATAGTTTGTAATCTTTGGTAAAATTAATCCTATCCATGTAAATCTTGATTGATGTATGTTAAGAAATAGTAACCATTTTATTAATCTGCCAAATGGTACAACTCCTCAAATTCCTTTTTGTATTTTTCCAAAATGACCTTACGTTTCATTTTAAGGGTAGGGGTCAGTTCTCCGTTTTCAATGGTGAACTCATCCGAGAGGATGATCGGTTTTTTGATCTGTTCCCAGTTCCCAAAATGTTGGTTGGCCATTTGAACTTCTTTATTGATTTTACGGACTACTTTTGTTTCAGTCAGGAACTGGTCTTTGGGCATTCCTTTTAATTCAGGAGCTTCATTTCGCGACCAATCTTGTAGGTGGGCATAGTTAGGCACAATAAAGGCAGAAGCAAACTTCTGACCATCACCGATCACCATTGCCTGTTCGATGTAATTGGATTCCAATAATTTCTTCTCGATAGGTTGTGGCACCACATACTTACCTCCAGAAATCTTGAACATCTCCTTTTTACGGTCGATGATTTTCAAGAAAACCTCATCTTCCCAAACGCCAATATCACCTGTATGCAACCAACCATCGATAATGGTTTTATCCGTTTCTTCCCTGTTCTTATAATAGCCTTGCATCACATTGGGACCTTTGACCAAGATCTCTCCATCATCCGCCAATTTAATTTCCACATATTTTACAGCTAATCCCACCGTTCCGATACGGATTCCTTTGAGATAATGGTTTACAGAGATCAAGGGGGAAGCTTCAGTCATGCCGTATCCTTCGTAGAGCGGGATTCCCGCAGCGAGGAATACTCGGGCAAGTTTGGCCTGTAGCGATGCACTTCCCGAAGCAACCGTTTTTAGCTCACCACCTAATGCTTGGTACCACTTATCTAGGACCAGTTTTTTTGCCAACTTTAGCTTGATGTTGTAGCCGAAACTCCTTTTTTCTGGATTTGGGTCGAATTGTTCAGCCACTTCAACAGCCCAGTCAAAGATCTTGCGCTTCATACCGGTCAGTTCCATACCTGTTTTCATGATCTTTTCGTAGACCTTCTCCAAGATCCTCGGAACGGCAGTCATGATATGAGGTTTTACTTCATTGATATTCTGACCGATTTTGTCCAAGGATTCGGCGATATGTACCGTGATCCCAATGTACAGATAGGTATAGATGACCATTCTTTCATAGGCATGGCAAGGTGGAAGGAAAGTCAATGCCCGGTCGTAGGCCTTACAAGGTGTAATCTCTCTTGCTGCTTCCACATTGGAAATAATGTTATGATGGGTCAACATGACCCCTTTTGGCTTTCCGGTGGTGCCTGAAGTATAGATTAGCGTAGCTAAGTCGGTATGTTTGATATTTGCTCTAAGTTCTTCAATTTTAGAATCGGGAATATGGGCACCAACGGTCCTCAATTCATCCCAATTGCGTACATTTTCATTTTTTTCAATGCAGAAAATATACTTTAGGGTATAGATAGAGTCATTTAGTTGGGTCAATCTATGGAATAAGCTTTTATTGCTAACGATGCAGAGCTTAATTTCAGCATCATTGAAAATGAACTGATAATCGGAATCACTGATATTTGGATAGATGGCAACGACAACAGCTCCGATCTGTTGGATAGCGAAATCGACAATATGCCATTCAATGCTACTATCTGCAATCAATCCAACTTTGTCGTTAGGTTTAACACCAAGTTCAAGCAATCCTTTGGAGATCGCGTTCACCTGTTCCAAGAATTCTACAGAAGTCAAGGTTTTCCATTCCCCCTCTTTTTTATGCGCGAACATATTGAGGTCCGGAAAAAGGTTTACCTGCCTTAAGGCAAGATCAAAAAGTCTAAGATTTTCCACCATAACATATAAAAGCCTGTCTTTCAAGTTTATCGACAGGAAGCTTAACCAAGATAACAGAAATGATGGTTAAGAAGTTTTGCAAAAGTATGAAATTGTTGCGTTTAGACTTAATAAATTTGGTTTTCGGTAGTGTAGTTCAGTTCATAATGGCCAGATTGCAAAAATAGTTTCTGAAAATTGTTGTAAATTGCTCATCCAAAGGAACCAATATAAACAGAAAAATAAACATCAGATTTAAGGGACATTCTAGAAGAGGAAGGTTTGGTCTATTGTTTATTTAGTTAAATTTTTTTATTTTCGTTTAAACTAATTTAGAATGAATAGCTACGATAATCCCGTCTTAGAGCGATTGCCCAAACATCTTCAAAGATATGTAGTCGAGCAAAATTATGATCGATACTCTGCCTTAGATCAGGCGATTTGGCGATATGTGATGCGGCAGAACTATGCCTACCTGAAGGACATTGCGTATTACCCTTATATACCCGGGTTGACCAAGGCTGGATTGACGATCGAACGTATCCCTAACTTGCAATCCATGAATGATAGCCTAAAGAAAATAGGCTGGGGGGCAGTAACGGTTGATGGATTTATACCGCCAGCAGCATTCATGGAATTCCAAGCACATTGTGTGTTGGTCATTGCAGCAGACATTAGACAGATTGAACATATTACCTATACACCAGCTCCAGATATTATTCATGAGTCTTCCGGTCATGCACCTATCATAGGTGAACCTGAATATGCCGCCTATTTACAGCATTTCGGTGAGGTTGGATCCAAAGCCATGAGTTCAGGTAAAGATTTTGAGCTGTATGAGGCTATCAGGGCCTTATCCATTGTCAAAGAAAGAGAAGATGCCACTGAAGAAGAAGTACAAGCAGCAACGGATCGTTTTGACGCCATTTTAAGTAATATGGGTGAGCCTTCAGAAATGGCTTTACTGAGCAGGTTGCATTGGTGGACGGTGGAATATGGATTGATCGGAACGGTAAAAGATCATAAAATATATGGCGCAGGTTTGCTTTCTTCCATTGGTGAAAGTGCAAGTTGTATGCAACCGGACGTCAAAAAACTGCCTTATGATATCGATACCCTCCAGTTTTCATATGATATTACCAAGCCGCAACCTCAATTATTTGTAACGCCTGATTTTAAACATGCTTACGAGGTACTGGATGAATTTTCAAAAACTATGGCTTTTCGTGTGGGGGGGCAGGAAGCGATGGAAAAAGCCATTGACAGCAGTAATACCTGCACGGTAGAGCTGAGTTCTGGTTTACAGGTTTCAGGAGTATTTACATCCATGTTTTTAGGGGAGGAACTGATTGCAATTAAAACTACAGGGCCAACCGCATTGGCTTATAAAAATCTGGAATTGAAAGGTCATGGAAAGCATTACCATAAAGATGGATTTAGTTCACCGATTGGATTATTGATAGGAAAGCGATTGCCATTGGAACAATGTAGAGCAGAAGATTTAGAGGGCCTAGGATTGATTGAAGGCATGCCAGGATCATTATATTTTAAATCTGGAATATTGGTATCTGGGAAAGTAAGATCCTTTGTGTTCAATGAAGATGGCTTGCTGCTGCTCGTTAGTTTTGAGGAATGTACGGTCGTCCATGAACCTACTGGTCAAGTTTTATTCCAGCCTGAATGGGGTATCTATGACATGGCTGTAGGAAGCTCGGTTAAATCTGTGTATGCAGGGGCTGCTGATAAATTTGCATTTGATCCTGATATCAATATTTCAGAAATTAAAACTGAAAAGCAAAATTGGACCGATGAACAAAAAGATCTCCATGCAATTTACGGGCAAATCAGGGAATTAAGAGAAGGGCAGGGAAAAGAAAGGGCCTTATCAGTATTGGTTCAAGAGCTGTTGGAAGGATTCCCTAACGATTGGTTAGCCATGGTCGAGCTCTATGAATTAGCGATCCACGAAGGGCAGATTGAATTAGAAGATAGTTTAAGGTTTATTTTAAAGGAAAAGGCCAGGAAAAACCCTGACCTTGAAAAGTTAATATCTGATGGAATAAGGCTTGCACAGACCCAACCAATTAATTTGGAATTAATGTACCAGTAGGACTTGCCAAGCTTTTTCTATTTGCTCTTCATCCAATAATCTGGCAGCATATCGCTGCAGCTCATTATTCAATTGGGTGTGGTCCTGCTCCCACATACTTTTTAAGGTATGGATCTGTTCATCCTCCAAGATGTCATTTTCAAATGATGGGATCTCTTCTATATTAGCGAGGAGACCTAATTGGTTTCCTGTCAATATAGAGGAATTTCGGATATGTTCTGGTAATTGATCTACTCCGATCCCTAATTTCCGTAGCGGTTTTGGAACCTCAAAAAGGTTTTCTTTCGTCACTCGGCAGTACCAGTCCCCACCCAATCGTGCCACAAGATCTAGGGCTGCTTGGTCCATTTGATCATTTTCGTCCAATAGGTAACTTTTTATATGCATATTGACCACTTCAGCAATAACTAAATTTCCTGTTCCTCCACCTTCTTGGATGGTGATAATCTCTCTGACCTTACACTCCAATTGGACTGGTGATTCAGCTACCCTAGGTGGTTTGACCAATCCTGAGGGTAAAGCGGTAAATCCAGATTTGTCAAACTCATTGATTTCTTTTGCGTACTCCGTACTGGCTAAGGACTGCTGTTGTACCATATCATAATTTACGATATTGATAACGACTTCAGGAACTTCACGGATATTTTCCAAGGTGTGTTTATCTTTTCCGTCACGGACCCGGGTAAGCGGTGAAAACACACAAATGGGCGGGTTCTGGGACATGAAATTGAAATAGCTGAATGGGCTTAGATTTACATTTCCTGCTTTATCTATGGTTGAGGCAAAGCAAATCGGCCTTGGCGCCACTGCGTATTTTATTAAGCTATCGAAAACTGATCCGTGGGTTTCTTGGTTGAATGTCTTTGTTTCGTTGAACTGCATATATATCGTATTAATTATTGATTATTCAGAAAGGTCTTCTTGGTAGATGATGTTTTCAAGTTTCCCCAAACCTGTTACCTCCATACTGATTCTATCATTTGGTTGGATCCAGATTTCTTGATAAGCTTGGTCCTTACGCTTTCCAGTACCGTTAATTTCTAATAGGCACCCCGTTCCAACCGTTCCAGAACCTATAATATCACCAGGAAAGAGGGTCACGCCATAAGATGCCCGTTCGATAATTTCAGCAAAGGTCCAGTTCATGCTGGCAAGGCTACCTTCAGAAACCAGCCGGTCATTGATCCAACATTTCATTTTAAGGTCATAGGCATTTCCTGTATGCCCTGGCAAAGGTGCTGTTCTATATTGCTCCAGTTCATCGAGGGTAACCAGATAAGGACCAAAGGTACTGGCGAAATCTTTTCCTTTTGCTGGTCCCAGATTGAGCTTCATTTCCTGCATCTGCAAATTTCTGGCACTGAGGTCATTTAAGATGGTGAAACCAGCTATATATTGATCAGCATCGGATGCTTTGATATTTCTACCCTTTTTAAGGATGACAATGGCCACCTCCAATTCAAAGTCCATTTTTTCAAAATGGCGGGGCATGCAATATACAGGTCCAGGACCTTGAATGGCTTGGTGATTGGAAAAGTAGAACACGGGAAATTGGTCGAATTCGGGTATCATTTCCAATCCACGGTTCAGACGGGAAGTTTCTACATGTTGTCTAAATGCATAGGCATCACGAAAGGAAGTTGGATTGGGAAGGGGGGCATTCATGGTAATTTCAGAAAAACTTACGCCCTCATTTTGAAAATCTTTTATCTTTTTGAATTCTTGTAGCTCCTTTTTTGCTAAATCAAGTCCTTCTTGCCCGAGCTGAAGCAATGCTAAGCAGGAATTGGGAAGTTTGTTAGATATCATATGGCTAGGAAAAACGAGGTTTTCAATAACAAAACCAAGCTGTTCTTTGCCATTTTCCAAGTATGTTACAATTTTCATAATGATTTTTTGAATACTCTGCTTATTTATTTATAAAGGTTATAATTTTTCTGTGACGGAAAATTAAATTTCATAATACCATATTTATTTTCCCAATCTTTATGTAAATATAAAATTATAAAGGGTATATTTGAAATAATACATACCAATATGAACATAAGCAACATAAAGCCAAAAAACCTCCCAAAAGGTTTAATGCCCTATATCAAGGCATTGATAGCTGATGTTGTTTTCGCGCAGTACTAATACCAAATTTAATTCTTTTTCAAAGTGATATCTAGCCAGAGGCTATGTAATTCAATCATATTATAATCATTTTTTAAACTTATTATTATGCCACTTTATCATCAGTTGGGTAAGATTCCCCCAAAAAGACATACAGTTTTCAGAAAAGACAATGGAGAATTGTTTTCTGAGGAACTAGTATCCACCCATGGGTTTTCAAGTGTTTATTCCTTGGTGTATCATTGCTATCCACCGACCATTGTCAAGGAGATTAGGGAGCCTTATGATGTGAACCCTAAAATTGCCCGGGACAAGCATTTGAAACATACCAGCTTGAGAGGATTTCAGGTCAAACCTAAGGCCGATTTTTTAGAGAGTAGGACCCCAGTTCTGGTCAACTCCGATCTACATATTTCTTTAGCTGCTCCACAGAAATCTATGGACAGTTATTTTTACAAGAACTCCCAAGCAGACGAGGTAATCTTTATCCATGAAGGTTCTGGAACCTTGAAAACGGGCTACGGCGAGATTCCATTTGCTTACGGTGATTATTTAGTGATTCCTAGAGGGGTAATCTACCAGATTGATTTTGATACTGATAAAAATCGACTGTTTATCGTTGAATCCTTTGAACCTATTCGAACTCCAAAACGATATAGAAATGAATTTGGGCAATTGATGGAGCATTCCCCATTTTGTGAAAGAGATATCCGCAGGCCACAGAACCTGAAAACATTTGATGAAAAGGGAGATTTCGAAATCAAGATCAAGAAACAAGGATTGATTTATCCTTATATCTACGGGACACATCCTTTTGATTTTGTAGGTTGGGATGGCTACCATTATCCATGGGCCTTTTCCATTCATGATTTCATGCCGATTACCGGGATGTTGCATCAACCCCCTCCAGTCCATCAGACCTTCGAAACAAATTCCTTTGTTTTATGCAGTTTCTGCCCTAGGATGTACGATTATCATCCTGATTCCATTCCTGCGCCATATAACCATAGCAATGTAGATTCCGATGAGGTCCTCTATTATGTAGATGGAGATTTCATGAGCAGAAAATCTGTAGAACGCGGACAGATTACCTTACACCCTGGTGGAATTCCGCATGGACCACATCCTGGAACAGTGGAAAAAAGTATTGGTCAGACCAAAACAGAAGAACTCGCTGTAATGATCGATCCTTTTAGGCCTTTGATGTTAACAGAGGAAGCCTTGGAAATTGAAGATCAGGACTATTATAAATCATGGATAAACTAACCAATCAATAAAAATATTATGACACAAACATTCGCAGAGAAGATAGCAAAGGCTCAGGATTTTTTGCCTATCAATGGAACGGATTATATTGAATTTTATGTGGGTAATGCCAAGCAAGCGGCCCATTTCTATAAAACGGCATTCGGATTTCAATCGGAGGCCTACGCAGGTCCCGAAACTGGAGTTAGGGATAGAGCATCTTATGTATTGAAGCAGAACAAGATCCGCATTATCCTGACTACCGCCTTGAAATCCGATAGCCCTATTTCTGAACATGTTAAAAAGCATGGGGACGGTGTGAAGATATTGGCATTATGGGTTGATGATGCTGAAAAATCACTGCAAGAAACGAAAAAACGTGGTGCGAAGGTTTATCAGGAATTGGAGGTCAAGGAAGATGAATTCGGAGAAGTACGGACAGCTGGAATCTATACCTATGGGGAAACGGTACACATGTTTGTTGAACGGAAGAACTATTCAGGACCATTTATGCCGGGGTATGTCAAGTGGGAGAGCGATTATAATCCTGAAGAAACTGGCTTATTATATGTAGACCATTGTGTTGGAAATGTGGGCTGGGACCGTATGAATGAAACCGTGGAATGGTACCAGGATGTTATGGGATTTGTAAACATCCTTTCTTTTGATGACAAACAGATCAATACAGAATATTCTGCATTGATGAGTAAAGTCATGAGCAATGGAAATGGTTATGTGAAATTTCCGATCAATGAACCTGCAGAAGGGAAGAAGAAATCCCAGATCGAAGAATACTTAGAGTTTTATGAGGGCGAAGGTGTTCAGCATGCTGCCTTGGCAACGCATGATATAATGAAAACGGTAAAAGCATTAAAGGAACGAGGTGTTGAGTTTTTAGGAGCTCCACCGGAGGCCTATTATGATATGCTTTCAGAAAGGGTAGGCGAAATTGATGAGGAGATCAAGGCTATCCAAGATTTAGGGATATTGGTTGACCGTGATGAAGAGGGCTATTTGTTGCAGATCTTTACCAAGCCGGTGGAGGATCGCCCGACCTTGTTCTTTGAAATCATTCAGCGTAAAGGGGCCCAAAGCTTTGGGGCTGGAAATTTTAAGGCGCTGTTTGAGGCGATTGAAAGAGAACAAGAAAAAAGAGGTAACCTATAAGATTTCAATTTAATGAACCTATTGATTATGAAAGAATTATTGCAGGAGTTTGAGCAGAAACAGCCTGAGATTGTTTTTGAATGGAAAGATACTGAAACTGAAGCAGAAGGCTGGGTTGTGATCAATTCCTTGAGAGGTGGAGCAGCCGGAGGTGGTACAAGGATGCGTTCGGGATTGGACAGGAATGAAGTTGAATCCTTGGCAAAGACAATGGAAGTGAAGTTCACGGTTTCTGGACCTGCAATTGGAGGGGCAAAATCAGGGATTAATTTTGATCCTGCAGACCCAAGAAAACATGGTGTATTGGAACGCTGGTTTAAAGTGGTAACTCCTCTGTTGAAGAATTATTATGGCACTGGCGGTGATCTGAACGTGGATGAAATCCATGATGTCATTCCATTGACGGAGCAATTTGGCTTATGGCATCCTCAAGAGGGTGTCCTGAATGGTCATTTTGATATTCGGGAGAATGGACGTATCCATCAGATTGGGCAATTGAGATATGGAGTTTCCAAGGTATTGGAAGACTCACACTATAGCCCTGACCTGAAAAGGAAATTTAAGGTTGCTGATATGATTACGGGTTTCGGCGTAGCAGAATCGGTTAGCCATTATTATGATTTATTTGAGGGTCATGTTTCTGGAAAAAGGGCCATCATCCAAGGTTGGGGCAACGTAGCAGCTTCTGCTGCATTTTATCTGAGCAAAAAAGGAGTGAAAGTTGTTGGTATCATCGATCGGGTAGGAGGTTTGATCAAAGAAGAGGGCTTTTCCGAAGAGGAAATTCAATCTTTGTTATTATCCCGAAACGGAAATTCACTTTTTGCCGAAGATATGATTCCATTTGAGGAGGTCAATTCCAAAATCTGGGGTATTCCTGCTGAAATCTTTATCCCTGCGGCAGCTTCAAGATTGGTTTCTAAGGAACAGATCCAGCAGATGATCGATAACGGCCTGGAGGTAATTGCTTCTGGCGCCAATGTTCCTTTTGCAGATCGTGAGATTTTTTATGGCCCTGTAATGGAATATGCCGATCAACATGTTGCAGTGATCCCAGACTTTGTTGCCAATTGTGGCATGGCAAGGGTCTTTGCCTACCTGATGCAGCCTAATATTGAGATCAGCGATGACTCCCTGTTTCAGGATGTTTCAGATGTTATCCGAAAAGCATTGGAGCAGATCCATAGCTATAACCCTGAAACTAAAATAAACATTTCCTCAAGAGCTTATGAATTAGCCTTGAGGCAATTGCTATAGTTGATGAATAGTAAATAATAGTCGGCCAGCAAAGTGTTTTTGCTGGCTTTTTTGTTTTTTGATTGATTTTGCGGGGCCATTTTTTTGAGAGAATAGGCGGTTTTATTAAATATCCGTTGGCAAATTGTAGAGAATATAAATAAGTAATGATCTATGAAAAAGAAATTATAACGTTGGTTTGAACCAGGATGGAAGGGATAAGAGGATGGACCAAGAACTGGGAATGAACCAGGATGAAATGGATAAGAGGATGGACCAAGAACTGGAAAAGAACCAGGATGAAACGGATAAGAGGATGGACCAAGAACTGGATATGAACCAGGATAGGGATCGGCTCCGCTCACCCAACGGATGGACCATGATTTTGATTAACTTGACACTGGAAAGTCCCCAATGCTGTAGGGGCGAATAGCATTCGCCCGCCGCATATATTCCAATAATTATTTACCCAAATGGGTGAATACCACCATTTCTCATTGCTGCAAATTTTCTAAAATACGCTTCGGCCAATTTATGATGGCTTTTCGCAGCAGCCACAACACATGAAAAGAATGTCTTGATGTCGAGGAAGCCGATCCCAACGCTCCAGGCAACGGCATTCTTTCCATTTTTCCGCCAATTGAAATGAGCCAGTAGCTAATGGGCTTCCTTCGGAAGAATGGTTGTTTGTTTTGTGAATCCCCAGAGGGGGTGGAATCTTTGTAGAAATTGGATGTGTGTAATGGCCAACCCACAGTGTGGGTGAAATGTTTTTCAGTAGTTCTTGTTAAAGAAAGAAAACGGTTCGTTCGCTGTGCTCACGATGACAGCGATCCTAAAAAACAAAAAATAGATTCTTCGTTTCACTCTGAATCCCTCTTTAGCGAATTTTGATTCTGAACGATCAGTGAAGAATCTGTACGGTTCTCTACTACTAAGGCATGTCATGCTGCACCGAAGGTCCAGGAACTTTCCGCCAGCCAATGCAATCTTTATTGATTTATTATTAGATAATGTTTGTAATGGTCCGAGATGTTTCGTGCCTCAACATGACAGTAAGGCAAAAAGTGCAGGAGCAGTACGCTAATTCAATCTTATTTGTATGGTTCCGAGATCTTTCCTTCGTCAGGACGACAGGAAGGGGGGAAACGGAAGGTGCAGGAACTGTACGCCGATGCAATCCCCAATATCTTAATCGAAAAGGTCTGTAATATTCCGAGATCCTTCCTTCGTCAGGACGACAGGAAGGGGAAACCGAAGGTGCAGGAGCAGTACGCCAATGCAATCTTTATTGATTTGTTAATTTTTTTCTGGGTATTTGCCTTAGGAGATTACACCTCTTCCCTTCGTGTCCTGATATATTCTTCAATAATAGGGAGGTCGGCATTTGCCCAATCGAAACGGAACAATTCAGTTCTATCAACCCAGATTACCTGTTCATGTTCATTGGCTTTCAGTTTGCCACTTTTAATGGAACAAATAAAAGGGTAAAGGGTTAAAGAGAAGTCGGGATAATGGTATTCTACTCTTGTGAGGGGTTCATGGATCTGTATGTTCAGATTGATCTCTTCTAAAACTTCCCTAACCAGGCATTCTTCCAGGGTTTCACCTTCTTCCAATTTTCCTCCTGGAAACTCCCATTTTAGAGGCAATTTCATTTTTGCGGATCGCTGACAGATCAATATCTGTTGATCTTTTTCTATTAAGGCACAAGCAACATGTATCATCAGAGTAAATATACTAAAATGAGACGGAAAGCATACACATTTTAGGGAAAGTCCTTTAAAGAATTTTAAAGAAAAGAATAGTTTATAATTAGATTATAAAATTTTAACTAATTGTAAACATGAGCTGATTAGATTTATAGAAATTATCGCATTGTTTTTTTATAGTATGCCAAAAAGAATAGTTGTAAACCTTAAGAATATAAGTCCCCTACGATACTGGAAGGAGCTTTTGGGAATTCTCATTATTTTATTGGCCTTCGTTTTCTTTCGGGATCAGCGGAAGGAAATAGAACAGATCATGCCGCTTTTACAAAATTGTAATATCTATTGGGTAATAGCTGGTGTTTTACTGACTTTATTTTTTATTCTGATGGAAGGCTATATGTATGTGGCCAGTTTTAGAGCGATGAGCCTCAAGATCAGTATCAAAGTTGCCTTGGAACTTTTCTTGAAAAGGAATCTTTTGAGTGTTTTTTTGCCAGCCGGAGGAATCTCTTCTTTGGCTTATAATACCACTCAATTGAGAAGGATGAACCTCAATAAGACCCAAATCCACCAGACCAGCATCCTTTATGGATATCTTGCCTTGTTTTCGGTCTTTTTACTTGCTATTCCAATTTTGTTATATAGCCTATGGAAGAGTGATCAGGTCGGCAATTTGCTGGTCCCCTTCCTCATATTGGCTTTAATTTTAGCTGTTTCATTTTATGTTTTTTATTGCATTAGGTATAGAACGAGGCTTTATCAACTTTTAGAAAGAAGGTTTCCGAATACCGTTATTCAGATTTCAAATCTGTTTTCAAGTGAAGTGGACAAAAGGTACCTGTTTTTATCCTTGTTCTTTTCTGTTCTGGTCGAATTTTGTGGGATCTTCCATATTTTGATAGCCATGAAAGCCTTAGGCTTGCCACTTTCTTTTGAAGCGGCGATTTTAGGCTATATCATTTCAACTTTATTGATGATTGTATCGCCATTTTTGCGAGGATTAGGAGCTGTTGAGCTTTCCATGTTTTTAATTTTTAAGAAATTTGGATATAGCCAAGAAGCAGGTCTCGGAATTACCCTGCTGTATAGGGTTTTTGAGTTTTGGTTGCCGCTCTTGTTTGGATTTATTTCCTTTTCCATGAAAGGGGCACAATTGATAACCCGAATTGGTCCTTCAGTGATGATTTTCTTGTTGGGGATTCTCAATATCATATCGGTCTTATTACCTCCAATTGCTGATAGGTTACATTTAGAAAAGTTTTACTTTCCTGCAGAGACCTTGTCAATTTCTAAACTTCTCGTTTTAATTATTGGAATTGGCCTATTGGTGAGTTCCACCTATTTGTTAAAGGGTTATAGGACGGCGTATTGGTTTGCTAGTATATTCTGTATTTTATCGTTGTTTGGTCACTTGATGAAGGGCATTGACTATGAGGAGTCCATTGTTGCGGCAATTACATTGCTCTTTTTGATCTATAATCGAAAAGAATACCGCATTCAGGCCAATATCTATTGGGTCCGGATCGGGATATTATCCTTTCTGGTTTCATTTCTGGCGGTTCTGTTTTTTGAAACCATTAGCTTTTATATTATTGATAAAAGGCATTTTGGGATAGACTTTAGCTGGAAGGAATCTTTTTTATATGCCTTGAATGGTTTTTTATTGTTTTCCGATGCTGGCTTGGAACCAAAGACAAATTTTGGCCGGGAGTTTCTCCATATCATCCATGTTCTGGGTTTTGCATGTTGGATCTTGTTTTTCTATACGATCCTCCAATCGAAGAAGTATATAGCAAAGGACCATGGGCAGGATGAGAAAGCGATGGCTAAAATGCTTTTGGATAAGTTTGGTAATTCATCCTTGGATTATTTTAAGATCTCCAAGGAAAAGGAGCTTTATTTTTCGGATTTGGCTTTGGGTTTTGTTTCCTATCGGGTTGCCAATAAATATGCTGTAGTATTGGACGAGCCAGTCTGTCATTGGACAGATAAGGTAAATATCATCCAGGAATTTGATCAGTACTGCCGTAAGCAGGGGCTAAAGAGCATTTACTTTAGGGTTTCAGAAGATAATTTGTTCAATTTCCAGTATCTGCGAAAGAAGAAATTGCTTATTGGAATTGAAGGGATCATAGATGTATCTCAATTTAATTTAAATGGGAAATCAAGGAAGTCCCTTCGAAACGGATTGAACTTTTTGGAGAAGAATGGCTACCATGCATTGATCCATCATGCGCCACACAGCGAGAAGTTTATCACTGAATTAAGATCGGTATCAGATGAATGGTTATTAGGAAATAATCGGAGCGAGGTGATCTTTTCGCAAGGGCAGTTTGACAATGAGACCTTACGTTCATTAGATATGATCTGTATTCATGATAAAGATGGAAATGTAGTTTCCTTTTTAAACATCGTTCCAGATTATGCAATGGATGAATGCACTTATGACCTGTTTCGGAAAAAAATGGATGCTCCAAGTGCCTGTATGGACGGATTGATCGTTAAGCTTATTGAATATGCCAAGTCACAGGATTATCGATATATTAATTTGGGAATGGTGCCTTTGGTAGGGATTGAAGAGCCAGATACTGCTGCAGAGCATATCATGCATTTCGTTTCGAATACTTTTCCACGATACCGTAAATACAAGAATCAAAAGGACTTTAAGGATAAATATTCCAATAAATGGGAGAAAAGATACCTTCTTTTTGACCATGACTTTGATCTATTGCAATTACCGGCAGTCATGAAGAAAGTAATGAGCATAAAGCAATGTTCCTGATCAGTGTAAAAATGGAATTTTAATTAAATGTCCAAACATCTAATTAAAATTTTAAAAATAGCATCTATTTGATGGTATGCTACGTCATAATTGGTAAAAAAAATTATATTTACGTAAATGCCCGAATAGTTACCATTGTTCTTCGTAAATAAATTAATTCAAGGCATCTATATCTATGATTATTTAACTGAGGTTCAGTGCATGAGAAAGAAAATTTCAATATTTTATTGGATTGTTTTTATAAGCTTAATGTTTCATGGTTTTGTTACAAAAGGTCAGGACAAAACAGATAGTTTGGTTAATTATTCTCATGATGAATTATTGGATAAAGCTTACCTAACCCGTTCCACGGTTTATTTAGAATATTTAGAGAAAAAGAAGTTGACTACCGATCAACAGAAGGAAGTCTACACTTGGTTTTTTTATCTTATGGCCGGGAATGGTGACTTGGATGGTACCTTAAAATATCTAAATAAGCTTGATTCCATTTCTGTTGCAACAAAAGATCCGGTGAATCAATTTGTTGCAAAAATGGGGATTGCCGAGGTGTATTATAAGAAGTCTGATTATGCAAAAAGTAAAGAAGCATTTTTGCAGGCCCAAAAATTCATAGATGATTATCCTCCTGGCATCGAACGTGTACTGGCCAATGCGGAGTACAATTACTTCTACTATCTGAGTGGGAACTTTGATGTATATAACCATGAATTGGAAAAACTGATAGGGGAACTCCAAAAGTTGAAAAGTGACCGTTTGCCCGAAGAGGAAAAAAGCTTTCATTTAAATGCAATCGCCACTCTTTCCGTGAACTTAGCATGTGGCTATATCCTGAAAGAAGATTTCAGTAATGCTGAAAAGAACCTGAAGTTGGTAGAAGATATCTATTCTGAAAACTTTAAGGGAGATACCACCACTACCTTTGTCCATGAGATCTTGGTAAAAGGTAAATACCATTTCTTTAAAAAGGAATTTGATCAGGCCATTCCATTTTTTAAAGAAGTGATAGATATCAATGAACGAAAGGATTTCAAGGAATATGCCTACATGGCGAAAGTCTTTCTGGGCATGATCTATTATCAATTGGAAGATTATCAAACTTCTCTTAATTACTTGGAAGATGCCATCCAAAACCACATGCTTGTCGCTGATTACATCAAATATGAAATGGAATCCTATAGATATGCCTATTTGGCGAGCAAACAGCTGGGGGATACAGAGAAATCGCTGATGTATTCAGGCCTGTTTATGGAGCAAGATCAAGCGCTAAATGATAATAAAAGGTCCAATTTCATCAATACATTTATCAATAATCTGGAGGTTGGCAAATTGCAGAAAGATATATCTGCAAAAGACAGCACCAATTTTATGTTGAGGTATATCCTTTTTGGATTAGCTGTTCTGATTGCAGGTTTGGCCATTATCTTGGTTTACCAAATGAAGGAAAACAAGAAGAACAAACAAAAGATTTCTGATTACCTGGAACAGCTAAATAAAGATAAAAAGAATAAGGATGAGGTTGCCAACCGAAAAAAGGAAACCGTTGATCAAGAGCCAAATGCTAGCTCCCAGACCAAGGAGATGGATGAAAAAACTAGCAGAATATTGGACAAGCTAGAGGATTTTGAGGAAGGAGAACTATTTGTTGACAGCAAAATGAGTTTGGCGTTTTTAGCGAGTTATCTAGAAACAAATACCATCACCCTTTCTAAAATAATCAATACCTATAAAGAAATGAATTTCAATGATTATATCAACGGTCTGAGGATCCGATATATAATTGAAAGAATCAAGAACGAACCAAAATTTGAGCAGTACAAGATTTCATATTTGGCAGAGGTCAGTGGATTCTCATCCCATAGTATATTCAGTAAAGCGTTTAAAAAAAGTACTGGAGTTACTCCATCCCAATTTTTGGACTATCTGAAAGAAGAACCCAATAAATAGCGTTTTTCAGCTGTTTCTATCTGTTTCATTTATATAAATTCGACAACCCTTCACTCGGACAAGTAAAAACAGGAGCTTACTTTTGGGTAATTCACCATGGATTGATTTATCTAAAGGAAAGCATGTTCAAATCATTATTCAGGAAAAAGATTCAGGTACCTAGTCATGATGAAAATTGGCAGGTTTATTTTTCTAGGATCAATAACCAGGTTACCTCTGTCATCGTAGATATCAATGTAGCTGAAATTGCCCCTATAAATTCCTTGTCGGAAGTTTTTTATCTGATTATCCCATTTGACTATGCCAATGAGGAAGGCTTGCCTACCATAGAAAGTTATAAGCTAATCAATGAAGTTGAAGATAAGATTTCGGATTTGATCGTACGGTATGGAGAGAATATGTTGCATGTCTCAACCTTGACCATGAATTCAGAACGATTACAGATGTATTATTGTCATAAGGTAGAAAATAGCAAAGCCTTTCTTTCACAATTAGACAAGGATTTTGGTGAAAAATTAACCTATCAAATTGACCATAGACATGATCCCAATTGGAGTGATTATTTCAATTTGGCGTATCCATTGCCATTCCAGATGGAAATGATCAAGAACAGAATTGTGCTGAGGCAGTTGACCGAAGCAGGGGATGACCTTAAAGAGTCCAGGAATGTCCATCATTACCTAGATTTCAGGGAAGAAAAGGATATGGATGAGTTTCTCCAATTTGCGGAAAGCGAACGCTTTGTTCTCTTTTTGAAAGAGAAACGGGATGAATTATGGAAATTAGGGATATCCAGGCAAGACTATGTAAGCTATGAACAGATTGACGAATTATGTCTTCCGATATGGGAGAAAGCTAAATCCTTCAATGGAATCTATAGTGGCTGGGAATCAGAGGTAATCAGAACAAAAAATCAATAAGAACTAGACGCAACATATATGTTTATTTATTTTAAGAAAATTGAAGAGGCGAGTTTTTCAGCGGATCATTTGCAAAATCCTGTGAATCCGGGAAATCAAATGATTTTGGTGTTTTATAGATCATATTTTTCTACCGCATTCTATACTGGTTATTCCAAGAATGCTGCTCCTAGTTATTATGATCGTGTAACCGATAAGTTTATCCCAAAGCGGAAATGGTCCGATGGGATGAAAAGCTATGTAAAGGAATGTGAACCACATATACGTCAGGCCCCCTTCCGACTGAAGCCAACGATTTTTGGTTATATCTTTATTCTAGCTTTTATTGGATTTTTTGCTTATTTAGTATATGATACGGTGAAGCCGAATCCATACCAGCAAGAGCGAGTTTCCAAGTTATCCGAACCTATGCATGGCGGAGATTTGTATTTTGGCAGGTTTACGGAAAAGAACCCGGGTACAGGCGCTCCAAAAAGTTCGGGTTTTAGTTGGTTTAAGGTAATGGATGCAGGTGAAGGAAGCTTGTTGATAGCTAAAGGAAGGGAAAAAAGTACTACTGCTAAAACTTCTATGGAAATGAATAGTACGGATTTTGACACGGAGACTGTGCCAATGAAATTAATAGGACAGGAAAGCTATCAAATCGACCTGGTTTCTGAAGACGGTAGTTTAGAAGTTAGTTTGACCGAGAAAAAATAATATATGGGAATAAAAGAGGGTATAACTGCAAAAAAGGTGATCAAGATATTTATTATTTGCATTATTGTTGGCTTCTT
This sequence comes from Sphingobacterium sp. NPDC055431, assembly GCF_053644255.1. Lineage (NCBI taxonomy): Bacteria > Pseudomonadati > Bacteroidota > Sphingobacteriia > Sphingobacteriales > Sphingobacteriaceae > Sphingobacterium > Sphingobacterium sp. NPDC055431. Next base: position 47,969 of record NZ_JBSHLH010000020.1, on the reverse strand, counting down.
TCTGTTTGTACTTGCTATAATTCAGACCGTTAAGACCAAGTCTACCAACATCAGTAAAAAAGCACCATATAAGGAGGTTTTGGGCAAGGAATTGGTAACAAATAGACCAGTGCGATTGTTTATGGAGCAAACCCCTACAAAAAAGGATTATCCTTATGCGATGTCTGATACCAATCAAACTTCTTGGAAGTCCTATACAGCTATGTTGCAAGCCGAAGAACCTGTCATCAAACTGAGCGATTCGGTTGAGGCCAATGCCAAGTTAGTTTTTGATAAAGCTGTCATGTATACCAATGGGGTTTCTGGTTCATCTTATCCCAGACTGTTTGGGACCTTGACGAGTTCAGATGGAAAAACCTATAAGGTTGAATTTCGTTGGGGTGAATATGATTACAATTATCCCTGGAAAGTCAGTCAAAAAGGCTATTTATTTGAATTGGCTCCTTGGCAAAATGAAAAAGATACAGCCCACTATTATTTGCCAAATGCAGAATGGTGGTAGGTTAGGAGATTTAAGACATAAGACACAAGAGCTTTAGTAATCTAATGCCTTTTATCCAAAAGGCTGATTAGATGAATTAAAGAGAATCGAACAGAATCTTGCTATTATTCAGAGTTGGAAGTGAGAAAATAGAAGGTTTACACTTCTGAGGTCTTATGTCTATGGTCTTATTTCTCTAATAAATGTTTAATCTTAGGGAATATCAGTTTAAACCAGAAGGTATAGTCTTGTGGGTTTTTCTTGAGGTCATTTTCGATTTGAGCAACACTGCTATATTTTAGAGCTTGAACTTCATCTTGATTTGGGTTTGGGATATCCTCATTGAAATTACCGATGAAGATGTGGTCAAATTCATTTTCCCAAAGGCCATTTTCTAGGTGTTCTTCATAGCTCAGCTGGAAAACCTCTTTGATGTCTATGTGGATTCCCAGTTCTTCAAAAGTTCGTCTCTTGGCAGCTTCTATTGTTGTCTCATTAGGTCGAGGATGTCCGCAGCAGCTGTTGGTCCATAGTCCGGGGCTGTGGTATTTTGAATCCGCACGTTGTTGTAATATCAGATTACCTTGATCGTCCAAAAGGAATACAGAGAAAGCACGATGTTTTCGGTTTTGAAGGTGAGCCTCTTGTTTTTCCATTTGGCCAATTTCATTGTCCTGTTGATCTACCAATATCACAAATTCTTCTACAGTCATAGTCTAGATTTAGGGTATTCTCCTAAAATAAGGAATTATGGCTATTTAACCTAAAAAGCCTGAGGAAGATCTGCGATAAACTGATCTATGACTGATTCAGCTGTTGCCCAGGAGGTCACTATCCGTACCACGGCCTTATCACTATTTAACTTCTGCCAAACATAGAATTCATATTTTTTATGGAGTTCTTTTATGGCGGAATATGGAAGGATAGGGAAGATTTGGTTGCTAACGGGTTTGCTAGAGAATTCAAAGCCTCTGGATTGGAATGCATCAGCTATTTTAGCGGCCATTTGGTTGGCATGTTTTCCTAGGTCAAAAAACAGGTTGTCTTCAAACAGTGCGTAGAATTGTGCCCCTAAGATTCGACCTTTAGCCATTAGAGCTCCTTTTTGCTTGATATAGTAATCGAAACCATGAGCGAGTTCTTTGTTTTTGAATACAATGGCTTCACCTAATAATCCAGCATTTTTTGTTGCCCCGATGTAGAATACATCTGCAAGAATTGCTAAATCTTCGATGTTCAGGTCAGCATAGGCTGAAGTCAGTGCAGTAGCCAGCCTAGCACCGTCTACAAATAATATCAATCCATTTGATTTACAGAATGAGGAGATTTCTACCAATTCTGCTTTGCTGTAGATGCTTCCGATTTCTGTGCACTGCGAAATATAGACCATAGCAGGTTTGACCATATGGTTGTCGGTATGGTAATCTAGGGCAGCTTGTATTCCCGGAATGGAAATTTTACCATCTTTGTTGGGGATACAATTGATTTTGTGTCCTGTATTTTCAATGGCACCAGTTTCATGGACCTCAATATGTCCGGTATCGGCAGCAATCACGGATTCGTATGGTTTAAGGAGATGGCTAATGACCAGCATGTTTGCTTGGGTACCTCCAGAAACAAAATAGATCTCAGCATCTGGATTGTTGATTCTTTTTTTGATGAAAGATTTTGCTTTTAGGCTGAGGTTATCTTCCCCATAACCGGCTTCCTGATCAAGATTGGTTTGGGATAGAAGGTTTAATATATTGGGGTGAGCACCCTCACTATAATCGTTTTTGAAGCTTATTTTAGATTGCATGTGTAAATATAATCGTTTTCGCAATCGGATGGAATAAAATAAAAAAAGGATTGATCAAATTGACCAATCCCTTTGTGGTTGTATAATTATTCGTTTATTTTCCAAACATTCCAGCAAGGCTATCCAAGATGTTGCCTTTAGCACTATTGTCGTTTTTCTGGTCGAAAAACTGTCCAACTAAATCACCTAAACCACCTGCAATATTAGGTTGTGATGAGCTAGCAGTGCTAGAACCACCGCCTCCTAATACGCTTCCGATCAAATCACCGATTCCGCCTCCTGAAGCACCGGCATTTGACGAGCCACCTCCAAGGATGCTTCCTAAAAGGTCTCCAATCCCTCCGCCGCCAGTTCCAGCGTCAGCTTGTTTCTTTTTACCTAAATAACCCATTACCAAAGGAGCCAATAGTGCTAAAATGCCACCGATTTTCCCCATGCTAATTCCTGATTTTTCAGAAAGGGATTGTTTTACCGTATCGGTGTTGCGACCAAAGATGTGATTTACAATTTTATCTTCATCTTCTGTTGGTCCTTGATTAAATAATCCTGCTAGGTTATCGAATATCCCCCCAGAGTGGTTATCCAATGCTTTTTGTATGCCTTGAGCTTGTTCAGGGCCCTTTTGCGCATTGTAATTCAAGGCAGACATCATCAATGGGATAGCTGCAGAAACAACCCATTGGGTTTGGTTTTTATCAAGTCCTAATTTTTCTGATATTCCTTCAGTAGCTTGTGAACCAATGCTTCCTGAAATTAAGTCACTAATGTTCATATTGTAGATTGTTATTGTTTATAAATGTTATTTTTATAACTCAAATATATTGCCAATTTTACTAGTATGAAAAAAATATGTTCAAACATCTTTGCGCTTACGGTTCTTTTGTTCTATGGTTGCAATAACCCATCGAAAAATGAAGAAGGAGTGCAAGTCGAAGACGTGAAATTATCCCTTGAATTAGCACAGGAAATTTATGCCATGCCGACCCATTGTATTGAGGTGGAGTATCCCAATAAGTTAGGCCAAGTCTTGGGGTCAGGAGCTGATCTTAAATCGCCCAAATCCCTTCGGCCTGTCTTTTATGGATGTTTTGACTGGCATTCCTCTGTTCATGGTTATTGGTCAGTAATAAAATTGCTGAAGGCATTTCCTGAACTAGATAAAGAAGGGAATATGAGGAAAGTGTTGAATAGCCATATTACGCCTGAGAATGTGCAAACTGAAATTGCTTTTTTCAATGACAAGAACAATTTAGGGTTTGAAAGGACTTATGGTTGGGCTTGGCTGTTCAAGTTGCAAGAAGAACTGGCAAATTGGGAAGATGAGGATGGGCAGCGCTGGAAAGTGGCTTTACAGCCATTAGTGGATCTGTTGGTCAAGCGATATATCGAATATCTCCCAAAATTGGTATACCCAATTAGGGCGGGACAACATGATAATTCGGCCTTTAGTTTATCGCTTTCTTTGGATTATGCCAATTCCGTAGGGGATGAGGCCTTTAAGAAATCCATTCAAGAAAACTCAATGCGTTTGTTCCAAAACGATAAGAATTGTGATCTGGCCTATGAACCGAGTGGATATGATTTTCTTTCCCCATGTTTAGAAGAAGCTTATTTGATGAGTAAATTGATGGAAAAGAATGAGTATTTAACGTGGTTGAAAGGATTTATGCCAGGATTGTTTGACCCTTCCTTCGAATTGAAACCCGAAATAGTTAAGGATAGGACGGACGGTAAATTGGTTCATTTGGATGGTTTGAATTATAGCCGAGCAGCATGTCTTTCCGGCATCAGTAAAATCGATGGAAGTTTGAAGCATTTAAAAGGCAATGCTATAGAACATTTTAACTTCTCCATAGCTAACTTAAGTGCTGAAGACGACTATATGGGAAGCCATTGGCTAGGAACGTTCGCACTGTACGCGATAGGGAGGTTTTAGGGATAGTATTGAGATGTGAGATATGAGTATTGGGATATTAACCGTACTGACTCATTTTTATTGTATTGAGATGTGAGATATGAGTATTGAGATATTAACCGTACTGACTCATTTTTAAAGTATTGAGATGTGAGTACAAAGGTATTAACCTTTATATCTCACATCTCAGATCTCATATCTCACATCTCCCTAACCTAACATAAAGGAATTAATTTATTTTCAGATAGTTTCACTGGGACACTTTGGATCTGGGTAAAGCCGTCTTCCGTACTGATTATGGCTGACAGATCGATTCCGCGATTGGATAGTGCGGAAATCAATGCAGTCCTAAAAGCTGTTTTGTTTGCACCCCAATTGGATTTTACCAAATCATTGTTCAATACAACTAATTCGTTGGTGGAATAGTGGTGGAATTTCTCCACTAGGTGCTGGTGTAAGGGTTTTGTTGTGTTCGACATACAATTAATGTTTAAAGGGTTTAACCATAATTGCATTCAGAGGCGTCTTAAAAGACTTTGCAATATTCGTTTATTTTGGCTTGTTGCCCGTATCGATTTACCACCGCGGTGTCTGTCACTCGGTTGGTATTGCATCTGCAATTCTGAATACTCTACAAACTTAGTAGATTATATTTTAATATGCAAGTGTCAAATAAAAATTTTCTATAATTCTTTTCTCAGGCGGGCAACAGGGATATTCATGGCCTCGCGATATTTTGCAACTGTCCTACGGGCAATGGAATAGCCTTTTTCTTTTAAAATCTCTGTTAGTTTCTCATCTGCCAGAGGTTTTCTCTTATCCTCATTGGCGATGCATTCTTCCAAGATTTTCTTGACTTCCTTGTTGGAAACCTCTTCACCGGACTCAGTCTGAATGGCTTCAGAGAAGAAAGATTTTAAAAGGAAAGTGCCAAATTCGGTTTGGACATACTTGGAATTCGCAACACGGGAAACCGTTGAAATGTCCATTTCGATCTTGTCGGCAATATCCTTCAAGATCATAGGTTTCAGCATTCTGTCATCACCTGTTAAGAAATAGTCATATTGATATTCCATAATGGCATTCATGGTTTTCAACAAAGTCTGCTGTCTTTGTTTGATGGCGTCGATAAACCATTTTGCAGAGTCCAGTTTCTGTTTAACAAACTGAACGGCCTCACGCATTTTCTTGTCGTTCTTTTCGGCTTTTTCGTAATGTTCAAACATTTCCTGGTAGGAGCGGGACACACGAAGCTCTGGTGCGTTCCTGCCATTTAAGGTCAGGTGCAGGACACCGTCGTTGTTGGAGATATGGAAATCTGGGATAATCTGCAATTGCTTACCAGCAACAGCTCCTGAATCGCCTGGTTTAGGATTCAGTTTTAAGATTTCGTTTACAATTTCTTTAAGCTCTTCGGAGTTTACTCCCAATTGCTTTTCGATTTTATCGTAATGTTTTTTGGTGAATTCATCCAAGTAGTTCTCTACAACCAATTGGGCCTGTTGAATTATTGGATTATTTTGATCTTTCTTACGAAGTTGTATGCTCAAGCATTCCTGAAGATTTCTGGCGCCAATTCCCGCTGGGTCAAAGGTTTGAACAATTTTCAGCATCTCTTCAACCTCATCTTCTTCAACGATGACATTTTGGGAAAAGGCTAGGTCGTCGATCAGAGAAAGGATAGGTCGGCGCAGATAACCATCATCATCCAAGGAACCGATGATTTGTTGGCCTAGTACATAATCTTTATCAGAAAGGGCAAGTAAGTCAAGCTGATTTTGAAGATTTTCAAAGAAGGAGTCTTGGACTGCGATAGGGATTTCTTTTTTACCATCCTCATCATCATGGTCATAACCTCCACCGTAATCTTTATAGTCGTCTTCCTGGATATATTCATCTACGCTGAATTCGTCATCATAGCTATTGTCTTCCATGTTGAAGTCGTCATCCGGATCTTTGTCTGGGTATTCTTCGACAGGGTCGTTCATGTTGGTCAAACTACCATCTTCCAAGGCTGGATTCTCTTCAAGTTCTTCTTTGATACGGGCATCTAATGATACAGTAGGTACCTGAAGCAATTTTATGAATTGAATTTGTTGCGGTGAAAGTTTCTGTAATAATTTTTGTTGTAGTGTTTGCTTTAACATGTCCCCGATAAATAAGTCAGGTAAAAATAGGGAATAATATTCAATAAGATAAAATTGTTGTAAACAAAAGAGAATTTAGGAACAGTTTTTGCTATTATAAGTCTCGGAAAAACAGCCTAGTTAAAAACCAAAAATTTCATTTGTTAAATTTCGTTAATTTTCATTTCAAGGTTCATTTTTGGGCGAATTGATATGATTTTTTCCAAAGTTTTGTTCATATTTACCGTATGTTTAGACGAGTCCGGAACAAATTTTTGCGTATCGCACTGATTGTTATTTACTTTATTATCTTATTTACTTGCGCGGTACAAATTAACTTCCTAGGCTTGTTCGGATCATCGCCTACTAAGAAAGAAATATTGTTGCCTGAACTGAATGTTTCTTCCGAACTTTTTACCGCCGACTCTGTTTTAGTCGGTCGCTATTACAAGCAAGATCGTGATCCTGTCCCTTATGATAGTATTTCTCCAAATATCGTTAATGCCCTAATTGCTACTGAAGATGTTCGTTTTAGAAAGCATCATGGGGTGGATTTTATTGGGTTGTTTGGCGGAGTGTTTTCAACTTTAAGTGGAAGTGATCGAGGTGCAAGTACTATTACCCAGCAACTTGCAAAGAATTTATATAGAACTCGCTACAAGGATGCTCAAGGACTGTTAGGGAAGATCCCGGGAGTTGGTCTGTTGGTCACAAAGTACAAGGAATGGATGACTGCCTTCAAATTGGAGAGCAAATACAGCAAAGAAGAAATCTTGACGATGTACCTGAATACCGTTTCGTTTAGCAATAATGCCTACGGTATTAAGTCGGCATCTGTAAGGTATTTTGATAAGCTGCCAAGTGAAGTTACCGTCAATGAAGCTGCTGTTTTGGTCGGTATGTTGAAGGGTACTACCTATTATAATCCAATCAGAAATCCTAAGAACGCTCTGCAACGTAGAAACGTCGTTCTAAACCAAATGGAAAAAGAAGGTTATCTGAAAAAGGATGAAGTAGCAACCCTGAGTAAAGATTCCTTGGGCTTGAACCTGAATAATCAGGAAGTTCGCAATTCCAACGATTCCTACCTTCGTACGGCAGTCGAAAAATGGTTGGAAGAATGGGGTGAAGAAAACGAAATTGATATCTATACCAGTGGTCTGAAAATATATACAACTATTGATTCCAGGATGCAGGAAATTGCTGAAACTGTTGTTTCAACCAAGATGAAGGAATTGCAACAGCGTCTGGACAATGTTTGGGGAAATGATCTGCCATGGAGAGATAAAGAAGGTAATGTGATCCCTAATTTTTTGGAAGACCATGCGAAAAAACTTCCGGCTTATGCATCATTGATGAAAAAATACAATGATGAAGCCAAGGTTTTTGAGGAGTTGAACAAGAAAAAATCCATGGAGGTCTTTACCTGGGATGGAATGGAGAAAGTGGATTATTCGACCATGGATTCGCTGAAACATTACCTGACCATGTTGAATACAGGAATGATGGTCATGGACCCATACAATGGAAATATTAAAGTTTGGGTTGGTGGTATCAATCACAACTATTACAAATTTGACCATGTAAACCAAGCGAAAAGACAGGCTGGATCTACCTTTAAGCCTTTTGCTTATGCAGCAGCCTTGGAGTCTGGTATGGCACCATGTGATAAATTCACCGATAAGCCAGTAAAAATTGAATTCATAAACAATAAAGGGGAACATGAGATCTGGGAGCCAAAAAATGCGGATTGGTCATTTTCTCACAGTGACTTGTCGCTAAGACATGCCATGGCTCGTTCATTAAATACGGTTACTGCACAGATCACAGAGAAAGTAGGTTGGGATAAGGTTGTGGAGATGGCTCATAAATGTGGTATTGATAGTAAATTGGAGTCGGTGCCGTCAGTTGGATTGGGCTCGAATGATGTTTCCGTTTTTGAAATGGTCAGGGGTTATAGCACCTTCATGAATGAAGGAAAGCGTACGGAGCCTGTATTGGTTTCAAGGATTGAAGATAAGGATGGAAAGGTATTGGCTGAATTCAAAACCACTACGAAGGAGGCAATTACTGCTGAAAATGCTTGGTTAATGGGCTATATGCTTAGGGGTACCATCGAAGAGTCGGGGGGCACATCCCAAGCTTTATGGGAATGGGACCTTTTTCAGGATGAGAATCAAATCGGTGGTAAAACAGGTACTTCTTCAGATTATGTTGACGGTTGGTACATGGGGGTAACGAAAGATTTGGTTGCTGGAGTGTGGGTAGGTTGTGATGAACAAAGCATACATTTTAAGAGTTCTGCAACTGGAGAAGGGTCTAAGACTGCATTACCGATCTATGCCCTGTTTATGGAAGAGCTTTATAAACATCCTGAATTAGGGGTGACCTTTGGGAAATTTCCGGAATCAACAGTTGAAATTACCAAGAAATACAACTGTCCAGGACCTAGAGTGCGTGTTCGTCAGGATAGTAGCAGTACCGAGGGCTTGAATCCTGATGCTGAGATTCCTAATATTGTTCTACCTGATTTACTTAATCAAAATAACACGGAAGAGCAACAGGAGGAGACGAATTAATCGACTGAAGTGAATTGATTTTATTATTTTTATTGACTAATAATCAGTTATGAAATTTAACCATATGCTATTTGCGAGAATTTTATGCATTAATCTTGTTTTGGCAGTATGTATGGCCTTGATGCCAGGACAAGCTAGTGCCCAATATTTCGGGCAGAATAAGATGAGGTATAAGAAGCTTGATTTCAAAGTTTATGATACCCCACATTTCAATATTTATTATTATTTGCAAAATGATTCCATGATGAATTGGCTTGCAAAGGAATCTGAGGTGTGGTATGAATTGCATCAACAGGTCTTTCAAGATACCTTTTCGAGAAAAAACCCAATTATCCTATATAATAACCATCCTGAATTCCAGCAAACAACCGCTATTTCGGGAGAGATCAGTGTAGGTACGGGTGGTGTAACGGAAGCTTTTAAACAGCGTGTCGTGATGCCGATCATGCAGATCAACCAACAGACTAGGCATGTATTGGGGCACGAATTGGTCCATGCATTCCAGTATAGGGTGTTGATCGAAGGTGGCGATTCAACGCGATTGGAGAATATTGCAAACCTGCCGTTGTGGATGGTAGAAGGGATGGCTGAGTACTTTTCAATTGGAAAGAAAGATGCTTTTACATCCATGTGGATGCGCGATTCGTATGCTAGAAATGACCTGCCTAGCTTGAGGCAGATGACAGAACAGTCAAGCAAGTATTTCCCTTATCGGTATGGCCAGGCTTTCTGGTCGTATTTAGGGTCAACTTATGGAGATACCGTAATTATGCCTCTATTTATTGAGACTGCAAAATACGGATATGAGAACGCAATAAAACGTGTTTTTGGCTATGATGCCCAGACCATGTCTACCTTGTGGAAGAACAGTATGGAGAACTCCTATAGAAATATAGGTAAGGATACGACTTCTAATCCGATTGGTAAGTTATTGCTATCTACCAAGAATGCAGGAAGGATGAATGTTTCTCCTGCAATTTCTCCTGATGGTAAATATGTGGTTTTCTTGTCTGAGATGGATATGTTCAGTATCGACCTGTTCCTGGCCGATGCCGAAACGGGTAATATTGTAAGGAAGCTGGGGAGCCGACTCACCAATAAGGATATCGATGAATTTAGTTTTATAGAATCTGCCGGTACATTTTCTCCAGATAGCAAGAAGTTTGCTTTCTCTGTCTTCAGTGAGGGAAAGAATAAGTTGATGATCGTGGATATTGGTACGGGTAGGACTTTGACGGTGCAGGCAATGGGGGATATTACAGAGTTTACCAATATTACTTGGGCGCCAAATGGAAGTTTGGTGGCTTTCTCCGGTTTGAAGAATGGAAGAAGTGATATCTATACCTATGATCTGGAGTCAAAAGACCTAAAGCAGTTAACTGACGATAAATATTCAGATTTCCAACCTAGTTTTTCAAGGGATGGAAAGTATATCGTATTCAGTACGGACAGGATGTCCTTGGAATCTTCAAGCAGAAGCGTTGATATTCCAATGGGCTTGGCTGTTGTCGATGTCAATACGAAAGAAATAAAAAATATCCCTGTTTTTCCAGGGGCAAATAATCTAAACCCTCATTTTTCATCTTCAGGAAAAGAGATCTATTTCTTGTCAAATAGTGATGGGTTTAGAAATATGTACCGTATCGTGATAGACGGTGGTCATGTGGAGAGAATGACTGATTTCTTTACGGGGATCAGTGGAATTACGGAATACTCACCGGCAATGAGCGTTTCTGCCAATGATGACATCATCTATTCTTATTTCAAGAATAATTCCTTCTCAATTTATAAAGCGAAAAGTTCTGAGTTTGAAACCAAATCCGTTGATCCGGGTGTCGTGAACCTTGAGGCAGCCATGTTGCCACCAGTTCAGAGTAGAGGGGTTGATGTGGTGAATACCAACCTTTACAACTTCAATGCTTATGGAAGGATCTCAAATTCGCAAATTCAGAACATCCCATATAAACCAAAATTCAAATTGGATTACTTGGCGAATAGTGGAGTCGGGATGTCCGTGGGTTCTAGGTACGGAGCAGGAATAAACTCTGGTATCCAAGGGATGTTTTCAGATATCTTAGGTTACAACCAGATTTTTGCAGCCTTGAACATCAATGGTGAAATCTATGATTTTGGTGGGCAGGTAGCTTATATCAATCAGAGAAGCCGTTGGAATTGGGGTGGATCTTTATCGCATATTCCATACCGCTTTGGCTTCTATAACTTTGATCAAAGGGATTTAGGTAATGGCGTAGAGCCGGTGATCGATCAGTATTTGGTGAGGTCTTTCCAGAGCCAGGCTGATGCGTTCGTGGCCTATCCATTTAACAGGCACCATCGTTTTGAAACTGGTGGAGCCATTTCTTATAACTCATACCGTGTTGACCGTTTTACCCAAAGCTATTATAACTATTATGGCAACCGCGAGCGTGTCCCTAATGATGAGGCCGCAAAAGCTTTAGGTGTATCTAATCTGGATCCTTTTAACCTCATGCAGGTAAACGCAGGTTTTGTCGGTGATAACGCCGTTTTCGGTATTGCAGCTCCTTTGCAAGGCTTCAGATACAGGCTAGGTGCGGAGCAGTATTTCGGTACCTATAGTTTTACTGCACTGAATGTCGATCTGAGAAAATACCAAAGGATCAAACCGGTAACAATCGCAGCAAGGGTGTATTCTTATATGCGTATGGGAACCGATGCCGACAGGCTTTACAATATATATATAGGTTATCCTTATATGGTCCGTGGATTTGAGTCCAATTCATTTGGTCCTAACAGTATGATTGGCTACAATGACCTGTCAGGTTCTAAGATGGTCGTTGGAAACTTTGAAGTGAGATTGCCATTTACAGGACCTGAGAAACTGGCCGTAATACCTTCGGGGTTGCTATTTTCAGACCTGAACTTCTTTATTGATGGCGGTTTGGCTTGGAGCAATAACAGTATCGTGAAATGGAAGAAGACAGATGATGATATCGTTAGTGAAAACATCAATGGACAGACCTATAGCAGTTATGACCCAAGGGTAACCATGCCAGTGTTCAGTGCTGGTATATCACTTCGTGTGAACCTGTTTGGGGCAATGATATTAGAGCCTTATTATGCTATTCAGTTGAATAATCCTACAAGGGAGAAATTTGGAACCTTTGGATTAAACTTTGCGCCGGGTTGGTAGTCTAACTACTTAGAAAAGAGCGAGAGCAGAGTGAGATTAGTGTAGGGAAAGGTTGTTAAGGCCGTTGTTTATAGCTTATGCATAAACAACGGCTTTTTTGTTTGCGCCGAATTTTGATAGATTGGGACATAAGCTAAGCCAATTAGGGTTTGACTTGCGGATCAATCTTTCTTTAACAATCCTTCCCATAGAATTTAGTTCCTGCAATCTTCTGTCGGCTTCAAACAAACTGTTATGGGTTTCCACTAGAACGATACGGTTTAACATGGCAAAGGAAAAGAGCGTAGGCTCCTGTGTGCTCTGAAAATCTTGATAAACTGAATTTAAATCTTGGCTAAATCCCGCCTGTAAGAATTTGCGATTAGAATCTGTTGCGATATAAGTATAGTATTTATTCATTTTATTCTTGTTTTAGCTAAATTATTTGGTAATTTGCAGTCGTTTTGCTAATTTTATTGGTACAATAATACTAATAAATTTAGTATTCCAAAAATTAAATAAAAAAATCTATGGCTAATATCTCATCAAATCTTAAATATCTTCGGAAGAAAAAAGGATTAACCCAGCAGCAGTTTGCTGATTTAATGGAAATTAAGCGTGCTTCTGTAGGCGCGTATGAAGAGGATAGGGCAGAGCCTAAATATGAGTTGCTAAAAAAGATAGCAGAGTTCTACGATTTGAGTATGGATGAATTGGCCAATGATGAGATTGATGATAAATGGAAGCCTACTCCAAAAAGCAATGCCTCCAACCTGAGGGTACTAAGTGTGACCGTTGATTCCAATGATAGAGAAAATATTGAGTTAGTTCCGGTTAAGGCGAGTGCTGGATATTTGAATGGCTATGCAGATCCTGAATATGTTAGTGAGCTGCCAAAGTTTTCTTTGCCGATGTTCAATCAAGGTACCTATAGGGCTTTTGAGATCAAAGGTGATTCCATGTTGCCGTTAGCCTCGGGATCATTGATCATCGCTGAATATGTAGAGAATTGGCATGATATCAAACCTGGCCAGACTTATGTGATCGTGTCTTCAGACGAGGGGATCGTTTATAAGAGGATTGGTCAGAAGTTTAAAGAAGATAAAGGTCTGAAACTGGTATCAGACAATAAGACCTACGAACCATATTGGGTTTCTGCAAATGAGATATTGGAGGTGTGGAAGGCGAAGGGTTTTGTGAGTACAGAATTACCTGAGCCTAATCCAGAGCCGACCTTGGAAGCTTTGTCTACCATGATGGCGCAAATGCAGAAAACTATCAATTCAGTAGTCGATAAAAATTAACATCTAATTCATGGTTTGTAAATAAGAAATACATTTTGTACCTTTGTACTATCTGAAAGGAAGGGGGCATGGTATGCCCCCTTTTTTAATTCATTTTTTAAAATATGCAGGTTGAAAATCGAGTAATCGAGTTAGTAGAAGAGAAAATCGCCGACAGACCGGATTTATTTATTGTAAGTGTTCGGTTTTTAAAGAATGGCGTTTTAGAGATTCTTCTGGATGGAGATAATGGGATCGCAATTGAAGATTGTGTTCAAGTGAGTCGCCATGTTGGTTTTCATTTAGAAGAAGAAAACGTAATTGATAAAGCCTATCGCTTGGAGGTTTCTTCTCCAGGAATTGATTCCCCTTTGTTATTGAACAGACAGTACGAGAAGAATATCGGTAGAGATGTTCAGGTTAAGATGCAGGATGGAACCAAAAGAGAAGGGCAGTTATTGGCAATCAATGACGGGTCGATCAGCATAGAAGAGAAAGTAAAAGAAAAAGGAAAGAAAGCTGTATTGCAACAAGCTGAAATTCCCTTAGAACATATAAAGGAAACAAAGGTGTTAATTTCATTTAAATAAGAATGAGTACTAATATAAACTTGATTGACTCGTTTCAAGAGTTTAAAGACTTTAAGAACATCGACCGTCCAACCGTAATTACCGTTTTGGAGGAGGTGTTCCGCAGTATGATCCGCAAACGTTTTGGAACTGACGAGAATGTAGACGTTATTGTCAACCCAGATAACGGTGACTTAGAGATCTGGCGTACGCGTGTAGTTATGGAAGATGGTTTCTCAGAAGATGATGATCTAGAGATCGAATTGGAAGAAGCGCACAAATATGATCCAGATTTAGAAGTAGGAGATGATTACATTGAGCAAATTACTTTAGAAAGCTTTGGTAGACGTGCGATTTTAGCAGCTCGTCAGACATTGGTTTCTAAAATCCTTGAGCTTGAGAAAGACGAAGTCTTCAAGAAATATAAAGATCGTGAAGGAGAGTTGGTGATTGGTGAGGTTTATCAGATCTGGAAAAAAGAGATCTTAGTATTAGATGAGGATGGAAATGAATTGATCCTTCCTAAGAATGAGCAAATCCCTGCGGATTATTTCAAAAAAGGAGATAGCATCCGTGCGGTTGTCGACAAAGTTGACATGATGAACAATAATCCTAAGATTATTATCTCACGTACTGCTCCGGAATTCTTGCAGAGATTGTTTGAATTAGAAGTTCCTGAGATCTTTGATGGTTTGATTACCATTAAGAAGATCGTTCGTGAACCAGGAGAGCGCGCTAAGGTAGCTGTAGAGTCTTATGATGACCGTATCGATCCAGTTGGAGCTTGTGTTGGTATGAAAGGATCTCGTATCCATGGTATCGTTCGTGAGCTGCGCAATGAGAACATCGACGTAATCAACTTTACAACCAACCACTCTTTATATATTACGCGTGCATTAAGTCCTGCGCGTATTACTTCAATCAAGATTGATGAAGAAAACAAAACTGCGGCTGTTTACTTGAAACCAGATCAGGTTTCTTTGGCAATTGGTCGTGGTGGGCACAATATTAAATTGGCCGGTAAATTAACTGGCTATGAAATCGATGTTTACCGTGAAAGCGGAGAAGAAGAGGAAGATGTGGACATCGAAGAATTTGCAGATGAAATTGACGGATGGATTATCGACGAGTTTAAACGCGTTGGTTTAGATACAGCTAGATCTGTATTAGCACTGTCCGAAGAAGAACTTGTAAGACGTACGGATTTAGAAGAAGATACCATTCGCGAGATCCTACGTATTTTACAAGCGGAATTCGAATAATAAAAAGTTCGAATCTGAGGGTTTAACAATTTATAATAAATTGTTAAATCCTTGTAAAAAAACATATTTTTGTAGTACGAAATTATATTTAGGAAATAGTAGATGACAGAAGGTAAAAGTATAAACTTGCTTAAGGCGGCAAAAGAGCTCAACATTGGGATAGGCACGGCTGTAGAATATTTGGTTAAGAAAGGGTTTGATGTAGACTCTAAACCAAGTTCGAAGTTGAGCCCTGAGATGTATGGCGTTCTTTTGAAAGAATTTCAGGGTGATAAGATTGTTAAAGACGAGGCTAAACAAATAGTTATCGGCAAGATTCGCCGTGAAGAAGGTCCAGCCACAGGCACTGCTAGCTCTAGCCCTGAATCTACTGAAGAAAAGGAAAGCCCTGCTGATGTGAAGGAAATCCTGATTAAAAATGCTTCTACGGAGAATGCCCAGCCTGCTGAGGATACGAAGAAAGAAGATTCGGGATCAGCGCTGAAGGTGGTAGGTAAGATAGACTTGGATAGTTTGAAGCGTGGTAAGCCAGCTGCTAAACCTGAGCCTAAAGAAGAAAAACCTGCTGAACCAGAGAAGAAAGTAGAGGTTAAGAAAGAAGAAGCTCCAGTTGCGAAACAGGAAGTAGAGCCTAAGAAAGAAGAGGTCGCCAAAGTTGAAGAGAAGAAGCCGGTTGTTGAACAACCTGTAAAACCTGCTCAACCTGTGAAAGAAGAGGCACCAGTTCAAACAGAAAAGCCAGTACAGCCTGAGAAGGTTGCACAGCCACAGAAATCTGAAAAGATAGAAAAACAACCTGAAGAGGTGAAAAAAAATAAAGAAGTAGAAAAACCTGCTGCTAAAGCCGAACCTGTCGATGATGTAATCCGCGCACGTTCAGAGACTTTAAGCGGTCCTAAAGTAGTCGGCAAGATCCAGTTGCCTGTATCTAAACCACACAAGCCAGTTGCTTCATCGTCAAATAATGCTGGTGGGAACCAACATGACAACAAACGTAAGCGCAAGCGTACGAACAAACCTAACACTGGACATGGTGGTCCTGGACATGGTCAAGGCCATCAAGGTCAAGGACATCAAGGTCAAGGCCAACAAGGTCAAAACCAAGGTCAAGCTGGACAGGGACATGGACAACAACAGGGCAACAGACAAGATGGCGGAAATCGCCCTCCATTCCAAGGTGGAAACAGACCAAACCGTGGAAATCATCCTAACAACGACCGTCATGGTAACAACAGAGGTCGTAATGATAGAAACAGAAAACCTGATACACCGAAGGAAGAACCTACTGAAAAGGAAATCCAAGATCAAATCAAAGCAACACTTGCTCGCTTGAGCGGTGCTGGTAAATCCGGTAAATTTGCTCAACGTGCGAAATTACGCCGTCAAAAACGTGATGATATAGCGCTTTCTGCTGAAGAAGCAGCAATGGAAGAAGCAGCAATGTCAAAAGTATTGCGCGTAACAGAATTCGTTACAGCGAATGAATTGGCAAACTTAATGGATGTTCCTGTTACTCAGGTTATCGGTACTTGTATGAGCTTGGGTATGTTCGTTTCGATCAACCAAAGGTTGGATGCTGAAACATTGGCAATCGTTGCGGATGAATTCGGATTCCAAATTGAATTTATCAAACCTGAGGATGAGGAAACAACAGAACTAGAAGAAGCAAACGATGAAACTCGTTTGGTTCCTAGAGCGCCTATCGTTACGGTAATGGGACACGTTGACCACGGTAAAACATCCTTACTTGACTACATCCGTAAAGCGAATGTAACCAAAGGTGAAGCCGGTGGTATTACCCAGCACATTGGTGCATATGCAGTACAATTAGAAGGTGGTAAGAAAATCACATTCTTAGATACTCCAGGTCACGAAGCCTTTACGGCGATGCGTGCTCGTGGTGCTCAAGTAACGGATATCGTTATTATCGTGATTGCAGCGGATGATGCGGTGATGCCTCAAACAAAAGAAGCAATCAACCACGCGATGGCTGCAAACGTTCCTATCGTATTTGCTTTCACCAAGGTGGATAAGCCTGGTGCAAATGCAGATAAGATCCGTGAGCAACTATCCATCATGAACATTTTAGTTGAGGATTGGGGTGGTAAATACCAAGCTCAAGAAATCTCTGCTAAAACTGGTGAGAACGTTGAATTATTATTAGAGAAAGTATTATTAGAAGCAGAATTACTTGAACTGACAGCAGACCCTAAAAAACGTGCTGTAGGTTCGGTTATCGAAGCTGCTTTAGATAAAGGTAGAGGTATTGTAACGACTGTACTTGTACAGGGAGGTACCTTGAAAATTGGTGATCCAATCTTAGCGGGATCTTATTCTGGTAAAGTTAAGGCCTTGACGAATGAGCGCGGCGAACGCGTAAAAGAAGCAGGACCATCCATGCCGGTACAGATCTTAGGTATGTCTGGTGCTCCAACTGCGGGTGATAAACTTTACGTTATGGAAAGTGAATCTGAAGCTCGTCAAGTTGCTAACAAACGTCTACAATTACAACGTGAACAAGGTATGCGTGCTACTAAGCACATTACCCTTGACGAAATCGGAAGACGTCTTGCGATCGGTAACTTTAAAGAACTTAACATCATTGTTAAAGGTGATGTGGATGGTTCAATCGAAGCATTATCCGATTCATTATTGAAACTGTCTACGGATGAAATCCAAGTTAATATCATTCACAAATCAGTTGGTGCTATCTCTGAGTCAGACGTATTATTAGCTTCTGCTTCAGATGCGATCATCATCGGTTTCCAAGTTCGTCCTACTCAAAATGCTCGTAAGTTGGCAGAGAACGAACAGATTGATATCCGTCTTTACTCCATCATCTATGATGCGATCGAAGAGATCAAATCTGCGATGGAAGGAATGTTGGCACCGAAACTTGAAGAGAAAATCGTTGCTGAGGTTGAAATCCGTGAGGTATTCAAGATCTCCAAAGTCGGTTCAATCGCCGGATGTATGGTTCTTGATGGTAAGATCAACAGAAATAACGATGTGCGCATAATCAGGGATGGTGTAGTAATCCATACCGGTAAATTAGCTTCATTGAAACGTTTCAAAGACGACGTGAAAGAAGTTGCACAAGGTTACGAATGTGGTTTGAGCATTGAGAGATTCAACGATATCCAAGAGAAAGATATTGTAGAAGCATTCGAACAAGTAGAAGTAAAACGTAAGCTTTAATCCAAGGCTTCAACAAAATAACACAAGAGGTTTAACTGCAAGGTTAAACCTCTTTTTTTGTGCCTAACTCGCTGAGCCAACTTAAACTTACTATGGAATACCTCCGCTTCGCAATTATTTATGGAAAATGCTGCCTACTTATGTTTTATTGATGTCCTATTGACTATTTCTATTTGAAAATTCTATTGTAAGCTGTTATCTTTAACATCATGTTTACATTCAGGATTTCAGAGATCATTCAACAACCCAATCACAATATATCCATTCGATTTGAAGATATTTCAGGGAACTATCCCCCATATAAAGCAGGGCAATTTTTAACCTTGGCTTTTGCTTTTGGTGAGCGCGAAGTCAGACGTTCCTATTCATTTTCGAGTAGTCCGGTGGTTGATGAACCTTATGAGATTACCGTAAAGCGGGTGGATAATGGCGAGATTTCGAGATTGCTTCACCATAAAACGCAGGTTGGCGATGAAATCCAAGTAATGGACCCACAGGGATTATTTACCTATATCCCTTCGGAAGACAATAAAAGAACAATTTTTCTTTTCGGGGCTGGAGTAGGGGTAACTCCCTTGTTTTCCATTCTGAAAACTGCATTAGTGGCGGAAACTGGCACTAAAGTGGTCTTGGTCTACAGCAATAGCTCCAAGGAGCAGACCATCTTTTATGATGAGCTCCTAAAATGGCAAGCTGACTACCCGGACCGATTGCATGTTGAATTTATCTGGTCCAACAGCAAGAACCTTTTGACAGCAAGATTGAACAGGGACTATATCTTGAATCTTATCCGTGAGCATTTAAATGATGGGCAGGAAGCTGTTTTCTACACCTGTGGACCTCTGTTTTATATGGACTTGGTCCGCTTTACCTTATTGGGAATGGGTGTTCCGGAAGCGGATATCAAAAGGGAAACTTTCCATTTCCCTGAAGAAGAGGAAGACGAGGACGAGAAGGAAGAAGAACCGGTGGACATGACCAGCTATGATATTGTCCTGAAGTTTCAGGGCAAGGACTATCCAATGACCATTCCATACGATAAGACGATCCTGGACATCGGGTTAGAGCATAAGATCAAATTGCCATATTCCTGCAAGTCGGGAATGTGCAGTACCTGCATCTCCCAAGTTACCAAAGGAGCTGTCAGGATGGATTACAATGAGGTTTTGACAGACAGGGAGGTGGACAATGGAAGATGCTTGATCTGTACCTCACATCCCATGGAAAACGGTACTACTATTGAAGTCTATTAATATTTGAAAATGAAAAGAGGATTCGTACTCATAATGTTTCTTTCACTGGCCAACCTCGTCTTTGGCCAAGAAACCTATAAAATCACCTACCATTATTTTCGTGATGGTGCCATGATGAAGCAAGATCCAGTGGTGGTTTTCGCCACGAAAGGAAAATCATTCATTACCAAGGAGAGTTTGGTTTCGGGTTCTGCACGTTATCCTGCAGAGGTCTCCAGTTTTGATTATTCCAATAAAAAGGTCTATCGGATTGCCTATTTATCTGCCTCAAAGCAGATCAGTACCGTGGATAGTACAACCTTGACTAAGTATGCTTATGAAGAACAGGGTGCTGGAACTGAAATCTTAAAGCATAAGACTAAAAAAGCGGTTACCTCAGTCAATTCCAATAAGATTGAATTATTATACAGCAATGATCTATCGATCAATGCAGCTCCAAATGACTTGGGGCAAGGCTTAGGATTGGTATTAGAATACCGCAGAAATGGCAATTCTGGGCTAGTCGCTGCTTCAATTGAGAAGCTTAAAGCTTGGCCAAAGGACCTTCCGGAAATTAATAAGGCAGATTTGCTAGATGAACTATCCTATAGGGACGAGCTTTGGAAGAGTAGGTTCGTACATATTCCTATTTTCCAAAATGAACAGATCTGTTTTCAACCGGGAATCAAATCTGATTCTATTTTCAGGTTTGCAGAAGGTACCGTCATACTCAAAAAAGTACAGGTTCCTCAGGTCGACGAAAATAGCCAAGCCTTTATCCAGTTGATCGAAAAATCAAATGGCGATGCCTATGACAGGACTGGCTCGGTTTTCTTGATTGCTGAAGATCAAAAAATCAGTTTTTTGGATGGAATGAAAAATGGAATGGAAACCCTTCCAAAGGTCACAGACTCTGCAGGTGTCAGTTATCCTGGTATGGTCCGTACTTCAGAATTCTCGCCAGTATTTGAGCTCATGCGATTTTTTACCCCATTTGGAGTCTCTCACTTTAATGATCGATTGGCTTTAAAGGGTAAAACCTGGCAAGATAGCGTAATCTACCGGCAAGATATTTCCGAATTCCTTTCCGTGCTTTCAGGCAAGGAAGTATATATCGGTACTTATATTGGAAACTATGACAAAGGTGGCCACAAGGTTAGTTTAGAGCTGACCATTCATCCCGGTGGATCCAATTATGCAAGTGGTATGAAGATTATGCCATTGTTCAATACGACTAATATCATGGAAATGGGCGGTCAGATCTATCCGACCATGTTTGCTGATGAAAAGGGATTGGAGTTGACCTTTGACCTAGCAGAGGATATCAAAGGTGCAAAGCTAAGATATATTACTACTGGCCATGGTGGTTGGGGGAATGGAGATGAGTTTGTCCCTAAACCCAATAAGATTTTTATGGATGGTAAATTGCAGGCACAGTTCACTCCTTGGCGATTAGATTGCGGTAGCTACCGACTATATAACCCAGTCAGTGGGAATTTTGAAGATGGATTGTCTTCTTCCGACTTGAGCAGGTCGAATTGGTGCCCAGGAACAGTTACCAATCCTGTCTTTATAGATTTGGGAGATCTGAAAGCTGGAAAACATACCGTACGAGTACAGATTCCACAAGGACCTCGCGAAGGCGATAGCTTTAGCTTTTGGAACGTTTCGGGAGCTTTGGTATATCCTTAACAGAAATACAAAAAGACGCTTTTAGAGCGTCTTTTTTGCTATTGGAATATTGCAGTGCAGTTCTTTGTTGAGTTCTTCAACAAAATCAGTCGATAAGAAAGAAGTTTCGGGATCAATTTTTTGGTGGATAAAGAAATAACCCTGTTTCAGACCCGCATCTTTCCACTCTTTAAGCTTCAGGACCCAATTGGCAAGCCGTTCTTTGTCATGTATTTCGGTAGATGACACAAATCGTATAAAAGCTACCGGAGTGGTCAGCCTAAAGTTCAGCATATCCCTTCTCCCGGGTGTGTCCACAATGATGTTGGTTGTCCTGGTGCTGGTCAGCAGTTTCAGATATTTCTCTAAAACCTCTTTGTCATTATACCATTCTTCATGACGAACTTCAAAGGCGAGGGGGTATCCTTTTGGAAATCGTTCCAAAAAACCTTCCAACCTTTCAAATGCCTTTGGTCTAAAGTTCTCTGGCATTTGCAGAAATGCCATGCCCAACTTTTCTTCAAAAAGCACCGTAGAATCCACAAAGGCCGCAACCTTTTCATCGGTATTGTTTAATCTAGAATAATGGCTGATGCTATTGGTAAACTTCGGGCAGAATTTAAAATCTTCCGTTGTTCTGTTCTTCCAGATCAAGACCTGTTCCTTGCTCGGTGATCGGTAGAATGTGCCATTAAATTCAACTGCATTGAAGTTTTGGGAATAGAGGTTCAGTTCATCTTTCGTACCGCGTGGATAAAAGCCTTTCAGATCAGCCTTTGACCATTTCGGGTAGCCCACAAACATTTCAAAATCATCATCTTTTTTATATTTGTTCAACAATTTGACGGTCTCTATGGGAGTCGCTGGCAGAGAAAAATCAATATGGCTAGGATCGTCTACTTTTCCGAATTTCATGTTAAATGCTTTGAGGCTACTAAGATAAGGTTAAAAATAGAAAAGCCATTCCCATGTATAGGAATGGCTTTTCTTTTTGGTTCTTATCCATTATTTCAAGACATGCTTTACGCCTTCAAATGTCATCTGTACAGGCAGGATCTTACCGTCTTTATCGAATTTCATTTCATCGATACAGGTTTCGCGTTCATTGGCTCCTTTTTTATCCAATGGACGACGGTGGTATACCATATAGTATTTGTCCTCATTAGGGATCTTGATCACCGAATGGTGCCCTGCACCATATGCGATTTTAGGATCAGGCTGAAGCACTGTGCCTATTCTTTCAAATGGACCAAATGGTGTGTCTGAAATGGCATAGGCTACTTTATAATCAGGACCTGTC
The DNA here is from genome assembly GCF_053644255.1 of Sphingobacterium sp. NPDC055431. Classification (NCBI taxonomy): domain Bacteria; kingdom Pseudomonadati; phylum Bacteroidota; class Sphingobacteriia; order Sphingobacteriales; family Sphingobacteriaceae; genus Sphingobacterium; species Sphingobacterium sp. NPDC055431. The sequence goes on along the minus strand of NZ_JBSHLH010000020.1, from coordinate 25,404 downwards.
CATCCGCCTTCAGACCACATAAAGTAATATTTATTGTCCTTGATAAACATGAATGGACCTTCGGTATAGTTTTCTGGAGTTACATCCTTGTAAATGGTTCCATCTTCAAATGGAACAAGGCTCTTAAAGTCGTCACTTAATTTCACAACATTACAATGTCCCCAACCACCATAAAACATGTAGTGTTGGCCATCTTTATCCTTGAATACAAATTGATCTATGGGTTGAGCGCCATTAACGATCTCATTGATCAATGGTTTTCCAATTAAATCTTTGTACGGACCTTCAGGTTTGTCTGCTACTGCTACCCCAATCCCACCAATTTCTCCTTCATGCACATCGTTGGCTCCAAAGAAGAAATAGTATTTTCCATCTTTCTCAATTACAGATGGAGCCCACATAGCTTTGTTGGCCCATTTTACCTCCGTATTGTTCAAGATGTTCGGATGCTTTTTCCAATTTACAAGATCTTTTGAGGAAAAGGCGTCAAACTTAATCTGTTCTTCGTACGGAGCAGAATATGTTGGGAATATCCAATATTCATTATTATAAATGATGCCTTCGGGATCGGCATACCAGCCTTCGAAAACAGGATTTTGTTGTGCTTGACTTGTGCTGCAAAATAATAGGCCTACTGCTGCCAGTGAAAGAATAGTGTTTTTCATTTTTTAAATAGGTTTAAGAATTTGAAAATACAGAAATTTTCCCTGATTACAAATTCATTGGTTCTAGCTCTTGGGAACTAGGTTAAGCCTAGACTAAGAATGGGTTGGGGTATTAAAGAAAAAAGGCATAACGTTCAGTTACACCTTTTGGGCAAAAATCTACTTATAAACGAAGAGGGACTTATTTTACAGGGTATGTTACGGTTACATTGCTTATTTTCCATCCGTCTTTGTTGTTGCATAGGGTTACATAATCATATCTAGTGAAATGCTCAAATTTAGTGGCGATTCTTACAATGCTACAGTCATCGTTTTTCTCCACGAAATTGTAGGATGTTTCAGCTCTTAATTTTACTCCTTTTTGCTTTTTCAAGTGATTGACCAAGGTACTTCTTCCAACAAGCTCACGTTGACCGTTGTTTGGCGTTGCGTATTTGAAGTTTTCAGTGAATAGATGGTCTACCAATGCTACTTCGCCATTGTTGGTGGCATCGATATAGTGATCGATAATAGATTCTACCTTAATGAACTTTACAGGTTCTGGTTTACTGTTAGCAAATACAAATGAACTGACAAGTGTAAATACTGTTGCTGCGATTAGTGAGATTAGCGTTTTCATGATTTTGAATTTTTAATTTATTAGTTTTTATGTTTGTAATTGTTTGATTCAAAGGTATATGTAAAACAGAGGCGCGAACAGGGAGAATAGGCAAGGCCTTTGGAAAACTCGGTAAAACTTGAAGATTATTCGGCGAAAAAACCCTGCAAAAAATTCGTTTCGGTGAATGGCAGGAATAGAAAACAAAAAAGAAGCTATCGAATTCTCGATAGCTTCTTAACAATTAACCTTCTAAATATCAGGTATTAACCTATTTTAAAGGATGTCATGGTCAATGCACCAGCTACTGCGGCATCATTGAATATCTGTAGATCTTCATTTTTCTCTTGCAGGGCCAAAGCATAGATCATTGGCAGATAGTGTTCTGCTGTAGGAATTGCCATTTGAAAGGCAGAACCTTGCTTTTGAAAGTCTATCAAAGGTTGGTGGTTGCCGTCCAAAATATATTCCTTCATTTTTTCGTTAGCCTCTTGTGCCCAATCAAAAGCAAAACCAACCGTGTTGAGATGCTTCCAAGACACCATTCTCAGGTTATGTACATTGTTTCCTGACCCGATGATCAATACACCTTTCTTGCGTAGGGCAGCTAATTCCTTGGCTAATGCATAATGATGGGCGGCAGGCATGCTGTAGTCGATGCTCATTTGGATAATGGGAACATCGGCATTGGGGTAGAGGTGTTTTACTACCGACCAAGATCCATGGTCCAAGCCCCATTTATCATCCAAGTGAACCTCTTTGCTGTGCACGATATCTTTTACTGCCGCTGCCAATTCAGGAGAGCCGGGAGCCGGATATTGTACATCGAACAGTGCTTGCGGGAATCCACCAAAATCATGGATGGTTCTTGGCATTTCCATTGCCGTTACATAGGTTCCCTTGGTTTCCCAGTGAGCCGAGATAACGAGGATAGCCGTTGGTTTTTCGATTTCCTTACCTATATTTTTGAACCCTTGAACAAATTCATTGTCCTCAATAGCGTTCATCGGACTACCATGGCCCAAAAACAGCACCGGCATATTGCTGCTACTGTTCAGTCCATCTATAAATTTATTCAGACTTTTCAACTTCACTGCGGCACCTGCCAAAGGCAAGGTGGCGGCTGCAGCTAAAAACTGTTTTCTAGTCATATCTTCCATTATAAATTCCTTTCCAATGTATTTACAAATATCGCTAGGATATGTTGGTCGGTGGTATGAGAATTTGGAAGAAATGTATAAGAATTAGGAAATCAAGCGGTTCATTTCTTCCCTGAATTCCGTGGGCGTCTGTCCTGACTTCTTCTTGAAAACACTGGTAAAATAGGCCTTGTCGGAATAACCCAATTCAAAACCAATTTCTGAAATGGTTTTATTGCTGCTGATCAACAGGTTTTTGGCTTCAATGAGTTTTCGGGTCTCAATAATTTCGGAAACACTCTGTTGGAGAATATTTTGGGTGATGCTGTTTAGGTTCCGGGGACTCATAAAGAGCTTCTCTGCATAATAATTTACGCCTTCAGGCCTGCGAAAGTTCTCTTCCAAAATGTTGAGGAAGTTCTTGAACGTAATGTCTTGATTTTTAAAGAGGTTCAAATGGTCGGGTTGTTGCTTTTTCCTTTCTGCTTCGATCATGGTAAATAAGCTGTTCAATAATTCCCTTACAATGGCAAGTTCAGGCTTTTCCTGTTGCATCTCATCGTATATCATTTTGCAGATTTGCTCCAGCCGTTCAAAACACCGTCCCGCAGGGAAAGCCAGGTTCGCATTATCATGGAAATAACCATATAGGTTAAAGGTGGTTTCAGGAATAAATTCACTTTTAAATCGCAGTACCCAAAAATCACAGGCTCCATTTTCCAACATCGGCACTATCCGATGGATTTTCCCTCGACTTACAAAACAAACAAAAGGAGCTGTATAGGTCTCATTTTTGAAATCGATGAAATGCTCAATTTTTCCTTTCATTCCAATGATGAGTTCCTCAAATTGATGATTATGGGGCTCATTGCTCTGGCTTTGTATGTTTAATGCCTCTTTATTATCTACCTTATATATTTTGAACAGATCTTCCATGTATCAGCCAATGTTTCTATTAAATATCTCAATTTTTGTCGAATTGTTTGTTCCAAAATCAAAATTTCAGCTTTTTAACTCAAATAGAATTGGAAAAATAGGGTAGTAATTGAAAATCACCTAGTATTTTCTAGTCTTTATTTAAAATCGGTTAGGTTTTTACAATATTTTAATAATTATCAATTTTAAACTTCGAAATACACTGTTAATTGTTGCTGTTTGCTGTTATTTGATGGTTTTGTTCAATTTAATTTGGTATTTATTTAAAGTTTAAACGAAATAATTGATTTATTTTCATAAAAAATCAAAATAAATTTTGATAAAATCAATAAAAACGTATTTTTGTTGAACAAAATTTAATAATTATGGTGTTGTCAGGTAAAAAGTCTTATGTTCCCCTCGTTTTTATGAGTGTTTTAGTGTTAATATCGCTTGTTTTTTCAAAAACACCTCAAATCCATTCAAATTCTGGGTATAATTATGCCGATATCGCATGGATGTTGACTTCTACGGCCCTAGTTTTGATCATGACCCCCGGTTTGGCTTACTTTTATGGTGGTATGGTCAAAAAAAAGAACGTTATTTCCACCATGTTGCAAAGTTTTATCTGTATGGCTGTGGTTGCCGTGATTTGGGTAATCTTTGGGTTCAGTTTGGTCTTCGGCGAGTCAATAGGAGGGGTTATTGGCAATCCTTTCACATTTTTTATGTTCAATAATGTATTGGAGCGCGGACCTTGGGATGCAGCGCCGACGATTCCATTTGCACTCTTTGCCATCTATCAGTTAAAATTTGCCATTATTACGCCTGCACTTATTACAGGTGCATTTGCAGAAAGGATTCGATTTACTTCCTATGTGCTCTTTATCTGTTTGTTCTTTGTTTTTATCTATGCGCCATTGGCACATGCTACTTGGCATCCCGAAGGTTTCCTGTTCAAGCTAGGTGTATTGGACTTTGCTGGCGGAACAGTGGTCCATATGTCTGCAGGATTAACGGCATTGGCTTCTGCAATATATTTGAGAAAAGGAAAAGATATGCATAGTCATAGCCCGGCACGAATCACCTATGTGCTATTGGGTACTGGATTACTATGGTTTGGTTGGATAGGTTTCAATGCTGGTTCGGCATTTTCGGCTTCAGAATTAGCAGCGACAGCATTGATTACCACCTCTACCGCATCTGGAGCGGCTGCATTGACGTATATATTCTTTGATGCAGCCAAGGGGATCAAACCCTCTGCAATGGGAGTCTGCATTGGCGCCGTAGTGGGATTGGTCGCCATTACACCAGCGGCAGGTTTCGTCACTTTTGGACATTCCCTGGTCATAGGGGCTGTTGCCGCTGTGATCAGCAGGGTAGTGATTGCTTGGAGAACACGCTCCAGGATCGATGATACCTTGGATGTATTCCCAAGCCACGGTGTAGGCGGTATGGTAGGTATGATCTTGACCGGTGTATTTGCTACGAATGCCATTAATCCCGCTATCCCAGATAATGGATTGTTTTATGGCGAATGGAAGTTGTTTTCAGCCCATATGCTAGGACTGGTTCTAGCTGCGGTATTTATCCTATTAATGGCATTCATTTTATTGAAGTTTACTGATATGATTACGCCGTTACGGGTATCTGATGCCGATGAGGAGGTTGGTCTGGATATCTCCCAACATGGTGAAAAGTTGTGACCTTTATTAACTAAAAATAACCTGAATGATACCTGGCTTTCTTCTTGAAGGTCAGGTTTTTTTTATCGTCATTAAAACATTTCTTCTTTTGGATGGTTTTATTAACAAATCAACATGACAAGCATATGAATAAGTTAAAATTAGTAATTGGAATATTTGCCATGGGATTCTTTACTATGACCAGCTGTAACAATAGCGAAAATACAGAAACAGAAACTGAAGTTCTTCCAGACCCTGAACAGGGGGGAGATGCAGAACGCTATAACATAAACGCTCCGGATGCTGAAGTTATCAATTTAGATTCAACGGAGGTCGATACTACAGTTCAAGATACTGCCCAATAATCACATTCTTTTATATTTTTGTTAGTCAAAGCCTGATTTTTCCAATTTCAGGCTTTTTTTCTGACCAATCTGATGGGGTGAACATTCTACTTTTGGATGTTTTTTTCGGGAATTAGCCTGGCCTTATTCGAGGCATATTCGAGAGATATTGCTGTGGTTAGCAATGTGTCCAAAACAAGTCCCCTTTGTTGTCCAATAAATTTCTGATGTGCTGCGATTTTTCCGGGAAATTTAGATCAGGGTAGTATAGATTAAATGCAATTTAAAGGAAAAGAATAAAAATTATCAGCTTTGGGGAAAAAGATTTGGAAATGGTTTATTTTAATTAATTTCCTTTACTTTTATGAGTGGGAAGAATAATGATATTTTAACCAATCTATTGATTATATGATAATCCTTGGCTGTGTATTAGCAATTTTGGTCGGAATAACTTTAGGGTTAATTGGCAGTGGTGGTACCATATTGACTGTGCCGATCTTGGTCTACATTATGGCAGTCGAACCAACACTTTCCACGACCTATTCGCTTTTCGCCATTGGTATCACTTCATTGATCGGTGCCGTGCGGGGGATTATAAAAAAGGAAGCAGACCTTCCAAAGGTCTTGACCTTTGGTGTTCCTTCTCTGATTGTTGTATTTATTACGCGTTCCTTCATTCTTCCTTTGGTTCCAGAGGTCATCCACATAGCAGGATATAGCTTTCATCAAAATGTACTGTTGATGATCTTGTTTTCCTTTGTTATGGTAGCTTCCTCGTTGAGTATGATTCGCTCTGCTAAATACAACCCTGAAGTGCCTCCGGAATATGTGAAAACGCCCATAGAGGTTATTGTGTTTCAGGGAGCTTTGGTTGGATTGGTGACAGGGTTGGTCGGTGCTGGAGGAGGATTCCTCATTATTCCCGCATTGGTCAATTTTTACCATTTGCCCATGCGGAAGGCCGTGGCTACCTCCTTGATCATTATCAGTATTAATTCTTTCTTTGGCGTAATGGGTGATCTGGAGAAGTTTGAACTCTTTGATTGGGAATTATTGATCGGTTATACCGGTGGTACCGTGATCGGTATTTTCATTGGTTTTTACCTTTCAGAGAAAATCAGCAACAAAAACCTCAAAAAAGGCTTTGGATATATGATCCTTATTGTAGGCTTATATATCTTAATTAAAGAGACTTTATTGAGGTAATTGACCTTATGCTATTGCTTTGTTCTGCTTATTGATTTTTCTATAGATAAATATGCCGACCAGACCAATACAGATCCAAAGAAAATCGATACTGAACAGATCTATATTTCCCTCAATCAAACTATTCCATACCCAATTTTTACCAAAGACCCCATTGACGATGGGTATCATAAAGGCAAGGATGCTTCCGATCAATAGGGTTTCCCTATTCGTTCTGTTGATATTTCTACGGATTATATAATAAGTGCTAAATAGGAGCCAAGTCCAAAAATAAACCTGATATAGGAATTCCTGATTTACATTTGCAGTTAATTTTACCGCTATGAAGGTAATTGCAGTCGTTGGGAACATGGATAAACAGATGGCTAGGTATATGTTCGCCAACCAGAAGTTGAATTTTCTTTTATGCTTTGGTACATTGTTCTTGTCTCTTGCGACTAACCAGATCATGATTCCCGATGAAATGACCAAACAACCCATGATTCCCATAATAAAGGAAAGATATTTAAGGGGGTAACCAGCATAATCTCCAAAATGTAACCTATACAAGAGACTCTTGACATGATCTACAAAAGTGGAATTGTACATGGGGGTCTTCTCCTCCAGTATTTTCCCATCCATCGCCCGTATGTTATAGATTCCATAACCAGCCATGTGCTTGGAGTAGGTTGGGCTAATTTCAGCAATGATTTGCATATTTTGGTCCCCATAGTTCTTTATGCTGAGACGAAATACACGACTATCCGGCCATTTTCTCTTTACTGAATCCAATAAAGGATTGACCGTTGGGGTTTGAACTAAGGCTAAATAGCTGTATGGCAGGTTGACTTTATGGTTAAAGGCAAGGTCAGTGTACATCGTTTCTGAATCACCTTTGTAGATTATCTTTTCAAATGGGATAGCTAAGACAGAATTTAAGATTAAGAAGATACCGGTCACGGCATAGACAAATTGAAAAGGGAAGCCTACAACCCCTAAGGCAGTGTGCAAGTCGGTCCAGACCGTCTTCCATTTGGAAAAGGGACGAAAGATGAAAAAATTGGAAACGATCTTGTCCCAATGTAGCAATAAGCCCGTGATCAGCGCAAAGAGAAAGATAAAGGAGGTAAATCCTGCAACTACATAACCAAATGGGCCAATGCCTATATTGATGGGCAGCTCATTCAATTGGGCCAAAAAATGCAGTCTATATAAAAATTCGGCAAGGTCATAGTTTTCACTATAACTGCCGGACTTCCTGTTGATAAAGTTATATCCGAAATATTTTGAATCTGTAGTCGTCCAATCTGCTTTGTTGGCTACTTTTTCATTGATTATGGCTAAGTTTTTCTCATGTTGCAAGCTGTCCTTGGATTCGGTATAGCTCATGTAGGATCGAGCATTCTTATGATAAAAGGAAAAGGTAATATCTCTTCCCTTTAGTTCCATGTCTTGTCCGAGGGAATCCAATAAATAATCGCAATCTACATCGGCAGTAGTCATTTTTGAGAACGAATCCCCTTGCTGCCAAGCTGCAATTTCATTTCTGAAAAATGAAAATGAACCAGCAAAGAATATGACATAGAGAATCGCACAGATGATAATCCCACTGATGGTATGGGTATTAAAATAGATGTTATAATTTCTGGTATTCATTATGAATTAAAAGATGAAAGGGATTGATAAAAGGAAGGTTAGGCAAAGATATATTCCCCAGATGTACCAACCATTTTTCGATAAAAAAGCCAATAGGAGCAGGATTGCCCAAATGATATACCCAGAAAAACCAGACAGCATAACAATGTTTTTCCTTTCACAGAATAGGGTCAAGAAATTGTGGAAGGCAAGCATGAGCATATATCCTGCAAAGAAACCTGCGGTGATTTTTAAAAACCGTTGGAAAGGAGAGCTTAGGTATTTCTTGTTTGCGGGCATGGGTAAAGATGGATTTAGAAAAAAATAATTTCAATTGTCAGGGATATGGAAAAAAGAAGAAGGATATGTTTCCAGTTAATGGTCTTATAGGGGAAGAGCAAATTCAAAAGACTTAGGAAAGTCATTAAATAAACGCTAAACGCAAAACTTCCCGCTTCTAGACCTTGTTTCCAAAGAGTTAAGATAGCGGCAATTGCCAAAAGGATAAATCCTGCGAGTTTCAGTTGATTGGGTTGAAAAATTTTTAAAATACTGAATTCTATTTGATGGATGCTCTTCATTTTTTTGCTGCTACAATAAAGGAAGTAGGAACCGGTGAAAACGAAAAATATGATCAGGCTGTACATAATATTTGAGAAGGAAATTAGCCTAGTAAAATGCCGGCAAGCATTTTACTAGGCATAAGCTTAATTTACATTTATGGAATAAGTGCTGCCTCTCCAGATTTTTTCAATCTTTTGGCCATGCCAATCTTCAACTTTATCATCAGTTTTAGAAGCTTCGATAATGTATTTTCCTTTTACCAAGGGTTTAAAGGAAACTTTTCCTTGATTATCGGTATGGAGCGTTTTGGTCCATCCTTCAGGTCCCATGATAAGCACTTCTCTTTCTTTTTCAGCCTGACCATCTTCCAATACCTGGACTTCCAGGCTTGCACCAACTTTTGGATTTTGGACTGTTGATTCAACATGGAAAGGAAGGCTATTTAATTTAGTCGATCCGTTTCCGACCTGGACGAAGGCTGTAGAAGAAAATTCGAATTTCATGGTTTCATAGGCTTCTTTTGCAGCTTTTACCACTGAAAGGATATAGGATCCATTTTCAGTAGGTAAAAATGATGCTTCGAAATGGTCCGTTGATGCAGTTTTCTCTAAGGTTTTTTTACTTCCATCTGGCGCAATTAAAATCAGGTCGAAATCCTTGACATCTGAATACCATTTATCGATTGGGTCTACCAAACCTTCGGCATATTCACCGTAATAAACTTTGACCGTATGTTTCTGGTTCAATTTGCCATTTGTTTGGGTTTCAATCCATAATGCATGTGCACTTGCAAATTGAAGGCTTACAAGGCTTATTAAAATTGTCAATAATGTTTTTGTGTTCATGGTTTTAGAATTTATATGCAAATGTTAATCTATAGTTTCTTGGTGCACCGGCTTGCCAAGAGTAAACAGGGGTACTGAAGTAGCTGGTGTAATAACTACCGCCCTCAATCAAGTATTTATCCAAAAGGTTCTGTACATTTAGATTGACACTGAATTTGTCGATGCGGTAGCCCATTCCGGCATCAAAGCGGAAATAGTCTTCAATATTTTTTTCGGGTTCATCCTTGGAATAGAATTCCAAGGCACGTTGGATATTTGACATCCCTCCAAATTGGAAGGCCAAACCTTTAGCCTTTCCTCGCGTCAATTCATAGTCCAGCCATAGGTTGGCGATATGAACATCGGCACCATCAAGTCTTTGTCCAACAAAAAAGGCATCAACACCTTCATTGATTTTGGTTACTTGTCCGTCGGTATATGCATAGTTCGCAATCAGGTTCAATCCCCTTAATACCTCACCACGGATATCGACTTCGAGCCCGCGGATTCTTTTTTGCCCAACTTCGACTGACATCTCAGGTCTTGGTCCATAGGATGTTATTTCATGGTTTTTGGTGATTTGATAGATCGCGATGGTACTATTCCATTTTCCTTTGAACCAATCTCTTTTGATACCAAGTTCATAATTGTTACCTGTGATTGGTTTTATTTTAGAACCGTCAAATAAAATTCCTTGTTGGGGAAGAAAAGCTTGGTCAAGTAATGCATAGACTGCGGTATTTTTATCAATGGAGTAGGATAGACCAATTCTCGGCGTGACTTTTTCGCTTTTAACTGGTGTTCCGCCCCAGGTACTGATAGACATGGAGGTATAGCGAGCAGCCAAAGTCAAACGTAAAGCATTTTCAAAAAAGCTCATTTGATCTTGCACATAGGCGGAGGTGTAATCCGTGGCCATAATACCACCGCCTACAGCTGCGCGTTGGGCCAAGGAATGTGATCGGTCAAAATTCTGAAGTCCAAAGTCAAATCCGTAAACAGGATTCTTAGGATCAAACTCACCACCATTCAAACTATCCAGAACAATACTTTGATTCCAGTCTGCCAAATAGGATTTACTACCTAGATCAATACCTGCCAATATTTGATGTTTGATTTGTCCCGTGTTAAATGAACCATTTAAGAAGACTTGGCCTAATAACATGGTGCTTTGTGCATCCCAGGTGTCTGATTTCCTGATGACCTTGCCATTGGGAAGAATATCTTTTGGCCAACTGCTTGCGCCGATTTGGTTGTAATTAAAATAGGCACCCTGAGCAGTTAATTTCCAATTTTCATTTAATTTATGCTCGATATTGATGTATGCGGAGTGTTCATCAATGTCCATAGGTTCGGTTCCTTTTTGAGAAAAGGAGATTTCTCTAGAAAGGGTTTTATAACCAAAAGGAGACATTAAATAACCGGATCCAACATCAGTCATGATTGCTTTCTGATAGGTGTATTCTAATGTTGCGGTTGTCTTATCATTGATTTTGTAAGATAGAACAGGAGCGATTACAAGTCTTTTATTGTCTTCATTCGGGCGGAATGAAGCTTTTGAAGAACCGGCAATATTCAATCGATATAATAACCTGCCATCTTTTGAGACCTTGCCATCCAAATCTAAGGTGGTTCTGTAATTTTCAAAACTTCCTAGGCTAAAGGTTACCTCGGCATTTTTTTGTCCGGTTGGCTTTTTGGTAACCACATTGTAGATTCCTGCAGGATCTCCACTGGACATCATAAATCCGGCTGGTCCTTTTACGAATTCAATTTTTTCTACGGTTGCCATGTCTTCAGATAGTGGACTCCAATAGGAACTGACAATATTCATCCCATTTCTGAAAGCCTGTATTTGTGACCCACGCATATGGATATTGACGTACATATCATTCCAATGCGTTTGTCGGCTTACCCCAGAGATATTCCTGAATGCACCATCCGCTAAATTGAATGCTTGTTGTTTTGCAAGCACTTCAGCATTTATGGTTTGCACATTCTGGGAAAGTTCTAGAATTGGAGTCTGAACCCTTAAGGAATTGGATAATTCATGTTCCACTATGGGTTTCTTGGCGGAAACCACAACTTCTTGCAGTGTATTGGTCCCTTCTTCAAGGGTAAAATCCAAAACTCGGGTTTCATTTTCCTTTAATGCTATAGTGCTGACTTGGGAGGTGAAACCAATATGTTTTGCCCTGACCTCATAAGTCTTAGCCGGTAGATTAATGAACTGGTATTTTCCTAGAGAATCGACTTCCATCTCTTGGGAACCATTCAATTTGACAACCACATTTTTGGCTGGATTTCCTTTCTGTGTCAGGATAGTTCCTTTGATAATGCCATTTTGGGCGTATGAGGATGTTATTAAGAATATAATAAATAGAGTGGTTAAGAGGTTAGTTTTCATTATAGGACTGGATCGATTTTAGAATAGAGGGAAAAAGAATAAACATGAGGGTCTGAAAAAGTACATTGCAAGTCCCTGAAAAGAAAAGATTTGTAAAAAAACTAGTTTTACTCGTAGGGGAGTGATTAGAAAAAAGATTGTAAATCATAAATGTTAATGTATAGTGTTAAAAATTCCATTAACTGTTTATGAAAGAACCTTGGGATAAATAAATAGGGAGAGCGCCCAATTTTTTTTATCTTGCAGGTCCTTTCATACTTACAGTGTGTTAAAGGTGATTGATTCATTGAGTCAATCAACTAATAGCAGTTACAGCTGATATTAGATTTTTGGCGTCATGCAGAGATTGCCGTCTTTAGCATGGCGCTATTTTGTTTTATAAGCAGTCCTTTAAACCGTCCCTCCACAAACATGAAGAATTATAGTGCTAAAATATAAACGAAACTAACAGGTAGAGGTTAGTTTATTTAGACTCATTAAAAACAAGTACAAATATAGAATGAAAATGTTTGTTTGCAACAATTTTTATATAATTAATAAATTAATTGAAGTTCAGTTAATTGCATGATGATATAAAGCTGTTTCGGTATTTGAAAGGTTTGATAATATTTTGTTTACAGAGCCTAATTGAAGGCGACTTTTAATTAAATTCCTGTATATTGTTAACTATATTCTTGCAGTAGACATTGCTGCAGATTAATCAACTAAACTTTTAATAAATGAAAATCAACACTCCTAAATGGGTGGTTCTACTGAGTTTAGGCCTAGCGTTCTTGAACGTTGAAGAAGCAAACGCCCAAAGTAAAACTGCGCTTTCAGAAACATTTATCGAATTAGCAGATCCCACGGCCGATGTCAATTCGGATTGGTCAAAGGTGGGTCCAGGTTTGCATAGCTCTTTTGTAACAATCGATAAGCGATTTGCCAAATCCTTGGCACCAGAAATTGCCAAGCAAAACAGGGTGAAAATTGAAGGTTGGAAAGGGGAGAAGCTATCTGCACAGATCCTTTTATGGACCAGTTCCGATATTGCTGATGTTCATGTAGATATTTCGGATTTAGTATCGAAAAATAAGGCGGTGATTCCCCAAGCAGCGACGGATGCACGATTTGTCCGCTATGTCATGACTGATGAGTTTGCGGGCGGATGTGGGTACCGGAAACCTGAGGATTTCGCCTCCTCATTAGCTCCGGATATGTTGGATAATTTAAAGTCCTTCGATATCCCTAAGAAAACAGCTAGACCTGTCTGGGTTAGTGTAAAGATTCCCGAAAATGCACAGGCAGGTTTATACAATGCTATTGTAACAATTTCTGCCAAAGGTCAACCTGCACAAAAATTGGCCTTGGAGCTGGATGTGATCAATCAAACCTTGCCGAAAGCAACGGAATGGAGCTATCACCTAGACCAATGGCAGCATCCATCAGCTGTGGCTCGTGTTGAAGGTTTGGAAATGTGGAGTGATGCCCATTTTGAAGCGATGAAACCAGTGATGCAAATGCTGGCTGATGCTGGCCAAAAAGTAATAACCACCACATTGAACAAAGACCCCTGGAATGTTCAGACCTATGATCCCTATGCCGATATGATCACATGGACCAAAAATAGCAATGGAACATGGACCTATGATTATTCCGTATTTGACCGTTGGGTGCAATTTATGATGGATCTGGGTGTTGATGACATGATAAACTGTTATTCAATTATTCCTTGGAACAATGAAATCCATTATAAGGATGCCACTAAAGGAGAGTTGGTCAATGTGGTCACAAAACCGGGCACAGCTATTTTTGAAGAACTTTGGACACCTTTTTTAAAGGATTTCGTTAAGCATCTTGAAGGAAAGGGCTGGTTGGATAAAACCAATATTGCCATGGATGAACGCGAAAGGGAACAAATGGATGCTGCATTTGCTTTATTGGAGAAGGTAGCACCGGAAATCGGGATTTCGTATGCTGATAATCAAAAAACCTATCAAAGGTTTCCAAATTCGGAAGATATCAGCATTTCAGTGGGGCATCCATTTTCAAAGGCTGATATCATGGACCGCCATAAAAGAGGGTTAAACAGTACTTTTTATATCTGTTGTTCGGATGGTTTTCCGAATCAGTTTACATTTTCAGAACCTGCGGAATCGACCTACCTAGGTTGGTATGCTTTAGCAACCGGCTTTGATGGGATGTTGAGGTGGGCCTATAATTCATGGGTAGAAAACCCTTTAACGGATTCCAGGTTCAGGACCTGGCCTGCTGGTGATACCTATATCGTCTATCCTAAGGGACGTTCATCAATTCGATACGAAAGGATGTTGGAAGGTATCCAAGATTATGAAAAAGCGAGAATTGTGATGAAAGCGCTGAAAGAGAAAAACGATCAAAAAGCCATAGATAGCTTTCAGACCGCAATCAATAAAATGGAGGCCAATCAGCGATTTGATGGGTGGAATGAGGAATTGAACAATGCTAAGACCTTATTGAACGATTTGTCAAGAAGTCTTTAGATTATAAAATTAATTATGCATCAGGCAGTAGTATCCTTTTTCTACTGCCTATTTTTTTGAATTATGAGAATCAACACTAAACTAATCCTGATAGCCTTATTGGCAGTTTCAACTTTTCAATACGCAGAAGGGCAAACAACACAACTCGTTCACAAAGATTGGTTAATCCAATCAACAGGCTTTCAATCGAAAATTGTTAACAATAAGGATGGGATTGTCCTTGAAAATGGACTTATCAGAAGAGCCTTTAAGAAAGCTGCCAACCTAGCTTGTTATGATTTTAGCAACCTGAGCAATGGTCAGCAATTGATACGTGCGATAGAACCAGAGGCAATCGTCAATATTAATGGGAAGGACTATGAGATAGGCGGGTTGAAGGGACAGAAAGAAAAAGCTTATTTCTTGACAGAATGGTTTCCTTCCTTAAAAGCGAATCCAGATGCTTTTGTGTTTAAGTCGGCCAAGGAACTGCCACTAGAACAGGCTTTGAACAGCAATAGTCCGTTTTGGTCCTCAAATTCTGAAAAGGCAAAAGGGATAGGTTTAGTTTTAGAATTTCAGCATCCTGAATTAGCTGGGGTTTCCGTGGATGTACATTATGAGATCTATGATGGATTGCCAGTTCTTCGAAAATGGGTAGTAGTGCGAAATGAGAGTCAAAACAAAATTCAGGTAAACCGCTTAGTCAATGAAATCCTCTCCTTGGTAGAAGAGGAATCAGCGGTCGTAGGAAGTACAGAGGATATGAAAAAGCAATCGGGTATCTATTTTGAAACCAATTACGCTTTTAACAATGCCATGAAATATCGACTATCTGAACAGACTTTGCATTGGGAGCAGGATAGCAGCTATACCTCTCAAGTTAATTATGATCTGACCACTCCGGCAAAAGCCTTGATCTATCCGAAGGATGTATCGAAGATTGATGTTTTACCGAAACAGAAGTTTACCTCGGTCAAGACTTTTGAATTGTTGCATGATAGCCATGATCAGGAGCGTAGAGGGCTTGCTGTACGGAAAATGTACCGTCAATTAACTCCTTGGACCAATGCTAACCCAATCTTTATGCATTTAGTCAGTAAAAATAGGGAGGAGGTGATCACGGCTATCGATCAATGTGCTGAAACAGGTTATGAGGCGGTTATCCTGAGTTTTGGAAGCCATCTGAAAATGGAGTTAAATACCCCAGAGAATCATAAAGATTGGCGGGAACTGGCCGATTATGCGAAATCAAAAGGCGTGAAATTGGGCGGTTACACCTTATTCAGTTCCAGGACTATTAACGCTGAAACGGATGTGATCAATCCGAAAACAGGAAAGCCAGGGGGCGCTTTTTTTGGCAATGCACCCTGTTTTGGCAGTCAGTGGGGGTTAGATTATGCGCAAGCCATTAAAGACTTTTTCAGGAATACTGGTTTCAGTATTTTAGAAATGGATGGGCCATATCCGGGCGATGTCTGTGCGTCCCATGATCACCCAGGTCACCATGGGTTGGAAGATTCCCAATTTGCGCAGATGGAAATACAGAAGTCGATCTTCCACGAATTGAATCAGATGGGAGTTTATATCAATGCCCCGGACTGGTATTTTCTAGATGGAACGAATAAAATTGCGTTGGGCTATCGGGAGGTGAATTTTTCTTTGTCGCGAGACCAACAGAAGATTTTAAACAGACAAAATATCTACGATGGTACTTGGGAAAAAACACCTTCGATGGGTTGGGGTTTTGTACCCCTGACGGCCTATCATGGTGGTGGCGCTGATGCCGTTTTAGAACCCTTAAATGATCATTTGGATGACTATAAACAATTGATGATGCAATATTATGGAGCTGGGGTTCAAGCCTGTTACAGAGGCCCCCGTTTGTATGACACTGAAAGGACTAAGGCTACGGTCATAGAAGTCATTGATTGGTACAAAAAGTATAGAGATATCTTGAATGCGGATATCATCCATTTGCGAAGGGCGGATGGCAGAAATTGGGATGGGATATTGCATGTTGATCCAAATGGAAAGGAGAAAGGTTTGGGGATGTTGTATAACCCAACTGATAGCGAGATGGTTATTCATATAGACCTTCCGCTTTACTATACCGGTTTGGACAAGGATGTACAGATTGCTTTTGAAGGAGAGAACCCGAAAAAGTATCAGTTAGCAAGAGATTATAAAGTGAATTTACCGGTCAAGATTCCTGCAAAGGGTTATACTTGGTTTACTGTAAGTAATCAAAAAAGGGTCATATCAGAATGATATGACCCTTTTTGATTATAGATATAATATATAAAATAATCCACTTCCTAGCTTAGCCTCTTGACTCATTTCCTTGTTGTTTTTTTTATGCTGGAGAATTAAAGCTCAAAAAATGAACTTAGGTTAATAAATACTGTTGTAACAATCCTAGAAATTTATAGTATTACTAATCTTTTTAAATATATTTGAATACTAGATTATTCGTTTTAGTCAGCTCAAAACAGCAATTATTGACTTGAGTTGACTCAAATTTTTATAAATCAATTAGCCCAATGAGAAAAAACACATTAACATTTGCTTTAAGCATATTTTTGGGTATTTCAGTTTCTTCAAGTTATGCACAAAGCTGGGAACATACTGATGCCGACCGCAAGGTTGCAGTAGAAGTAGACACGTTAAAGAAGAAGGGATATACACTGATCTGGATCAATAAGGATAAAGAATTTAGTGCAGAAACTAAACAACAGCTTATTGACACCTATTTTATCAACTATCCTAAATTGGCCAAAAAATTCAATAAGAAAACCAGAAAAGAAGTGACTTTTGTTATTGACCCTGAATATGATGGTGTTGCAGCCACTGCAGGAGGGATTGTTCGATATAGTCCAAATTGGTTGAAGAAAAATCCACATGATATCGATGTCGTGACGCATGAAGTCATGCATATCGTTCAGGCTTATCCAAATGGATCGGGTCCTTGGTGGATTACAGAAGGGATTGCTGATTATATTCGATTTAAATATGGTGTCGCCAATGAAGCAGGCAATTGGAGGCTTCCTGAATTTAATGAAAAACAGAAGTATACCGATTCTTACAGGATTACTGCTCGGTTCTTCAATTGGATTGAGCATAATAAGAAAAAGAACTTTGTCAAAAAGTTAGACCTGGCTATGCGCAATAAGACCTATTCGGACTCTTTTTGGGCAAATGAAACCGGAAAAACGATCGATGAACTTTGGGCAGAATATGCTTTAAACCCCGCAATTTAAAATGATGAAAAAGAACTATATGAATTTTGCCAAGGTATTGGCTTTTATGGTCATTCCGGTATTATCGAATGCCCAGCAGCCAAACCTGAGTCAATACGTCAAACCATTGATCGGTACGGCTAAAATGGGGCATACTTTCCCTGGAGCAACGGTTCCTTTTGGGTCGGTACAATTGAGCCCGGAGACAGATACCATCCCTTATGCAGTCAATGGACAGTACACAGGTGATGTATATAAATACTGTGCAGGATATCAATACGATGATCCAACCATTGTTGGTTTCAGTCATACGCATTTCTCGGGAACAGGACATTCCGATCTTGGCGATATATTGGTGATGCCAACTCAAGGAAAGGTGCAATTGAACCCAGGAACAGCCGATAGGCCACAAGATGGGTATAGATCGGCATATAGCCATGATAATGAAATTGCCGAAGCCAATTACTATAAAGTGAAACTGGATAAGCATAATATTCAGGCGGAATTAACTACAAGTACCCGTGTTGGAGTTCATCGCTATACCTTTCCAGCATCCGATCAATCCCATTTGATCTTAGACTTGACAGCGGGTATCTATAACTATGATGGCAAAAATGTTTGGACCGTGGTCAGGGTATTGAATGATTCCACCATAACAGGGTATAGGCAGACCAATGGTTGGGCAAGAACCAGAACCGTTTATTTTGCTATCAAAACTTCCAAAGCATTCAAAAATTATGGAGCGAAGTATTTGGATAAAAATGTGCAGTACAAAGGCTTTTGGCGGAAATTCAACCAAGAAGATAACTTTCCAGATCTAGCCGCACATAATATCAAGATGCATCTGGATTTTGATACCAAAGAGCGGGAGCAAGTGATGATGAAAGTGGCATTGAGTCCAGTGAGCATGAAGAATGCATTGGAAAATATGCAAGCAGAGACTCCAAACTGGAATTTTGAACAAATTGTAAACAAAGGGAAATCAGATTGGAATAAGGAGCTTGAGAAGTTTAAGGTCGATATGTTGAACCAAGAGGATCTGGTTAACTTTTATACCTCCGTTTATCATGCGAACCTGATGCCAACCGTATATATGGACCTAAATGGCGAGTATAAGGGTTTGGATCAAGAAATCCATAAAGCTGAGGGTTTTACGAATTACACCTCCTTTTCTTTATGGGATACCTTTAGGGCTTTTCATCCTTGGCTGAATTTGGTCGATCCGAAAAGAAATGCAGATATGGTTTCTTCGATGATGGCGCATCATGAACAGTCGGTCTTGAATATGTTGCCAATCTGGTCGCATTATGCGAATGAAAACTGGTGTATGAGTGGGTACCATTCGGTATCGGTGGTGGTAGACGCTATTATGAAAGGTGTATATAAAGGAGATGCGGAAGCTGCCTTGAATGCCTGTGTTGAAACGGCAAATGCAAGAAGATATGAAGGTATTGGGGATTACATCGACTTGGGCTATGTTCCGGATGATAAAAATGGGACTTCAGTGTCGAATACCTTGGAATATGCTTATGATGATTGGTGTATTGCTCAATTGGCAGACAAATTGGGTAAGGCGGAAATCGCTGCAGAATTTAACAAACGCGCCGAGAATTGGAAGAACCTGTATGATGAGCGAATCGGTTTTATGCGTCCTAAAGATAGCAAAGGGGTGTTCAGAGAGAAGTTTGATGTGCTAGATACCCATGGGCAAGGTTTTATTGAGGGAAATACCTGGAATTACTCTTTATATGTACCACACCAACCAGTTCAATTGATGGAGACAATGGGCGGACAGAAACGATTTGAAACTTATTTGGATTCCTTGTTTACCATGCACCTTCCAGATAAGTATTTTGAAAATACCGAGGATATTACCCGTGAAGGCATCATTGGGAACTATGTGCATGGAAATGAACCGTCGCACCATGTTGCCTATCTGTATAATATCACCAAAAGCCCTTGGAAAGCTCAGGAAAGAATCAGACAGATTATTCGTAACCAATATCATAATGGTCCTGCTGGATTAGGAGGAAATGATGATTGCGGGCAAATGTCTGCTTGGTATCTCTTCAGTTCTTTGGGATTTTATCCTGTAGCGCCTGGAGATCCACATTATTGGTTGGGTAGTCCATTGGTAAAATCAGCTGAAGTACAATTGGATAATGGGAAGACCTTGAAGGTTTTTGCAAAGAACCAATCGGAGAAAAATGTATATGTGAGCAAGGTGTTGTGGAATGGACAAGAGCTGAAAGATTTTAAGATTTCGCATGCCGATATTTCAAATGGAGGAGAGTTGCAGTTTGTAATGGCATCCAAACCTAAAAAATAATAAGAAATATAAAATTAAAAGATAAGGGGCGATGAATTTCATTGCCCCTTATCTGTGTTATGTAGTGTAGTTGTTATTCAGGTAAATTTCCTAACGCTAAATTATCCATGATCTTACCCACCTCGTCAATGCTGTATCCTTCTCCCTGTACCTTCATCAAGTATCTTTTTTTATGGAGCCATTCTATTTTTGAGGTCTGCTTATCGTAGTATTTTTCTTCTGTTAGTTTTGCTCTTTGACCTTTATATTCCATCGTTTTTTCGGTCATATCGTCCGTGATTCTTTCCGAATCCTGGTTGAAACCATAAAATGCGAGACCAGTAATAGAGCTTGCCGCTTCACCGGCTCCGTCCAAGATGGATACTTCAATTGTTTTTGTAGCACCTTCGTCTTGATAGGTCGCATTTGCACTGGAGATCCCAATGGATGCAGATTCACCTAGGTTGATGGAAGTCCTTTTCAAGCCTTCTAATGTTTCAGGTAGGACCTTTTTTAATTCATCGTTACTTACAGGTGTCTTTTCTTTTAAGGCATTCATCTGAACTTCAATATCCTTCATGGCTTTTTCAAGACCACTTAGACCTTTGATGGCCTCGCCGGCATTGCTTAGGTTCTCAATAACCCCCGTATCTTCTGAATCCCCCTCTTCCTCTGAATTATTCGAACTGCCACATGCGACAAATAGACTGCATCCCAGAACTAGTGATGCCATAAAAAACTGTTTTTTCATATTAGGATAGATTTTGTTTCTAACAAATCTAAAATAATAAAAGAGTTAGGGACAGAAAATATTGGAAATTACCTGTATACAGGTATCGATATCAGGTAATCTCCCTAAAGGTTTAAATATTTCCCGATGGCTGCGGACATTTCTTCTGGAGAACCATCAACTTCGGCAATGGAAATACGGATGACTCCTTTCATGCCTTTTAGATAGGTGTCACGGACAAAGAAGTTATTCATTCTGTCGGCATATTTCTTGGGGTCCTTGACATGGATGTCTAGGTAGTTTCCATGGAAATTGATATCTACTAAATCATCCCATTCAATTAATTCCGCTGCCTTAGCAATCGGCGTCGTATTGGACGTTATTCCATTTGTGCCAATACTTAGGGCGATTTCATCAGCTTTTTTGCCAAATAACTTCATGTAGGTAAAAGCCCCAAAGCCCAATATGGCAATAAATATACTGCCATATTTCCCCATCGAAACCACGTAGGATGATGTGTCTACAAACCATTTATAGTATGCAAAACCTAAGCCTGCAATTCCCAATAGCAGAAATATCATGGCCATATTGTTTAGTTTTTTCTGATTCTATTTAAAGTTTGTCAATTCCATTGTTTTATAGTTTAATTATACCTTGTCTATTGAATATTTTCCAGCCCCAGTGAAAAAGAGGCTTGCCGAAACAAACAGCATAGCTAGAGCCGGTGTCATAAGGTCTATGCTATCGCCATTAGGGAAGTGAACCATGAAAATGGCGATCAAAAAGTTTATAAAAATAATTGCTGCGGAAAGCTTTGTTTGCCAACCAATCAACATTAGGAAGCCAGCGATCATCTGTACAGCAACTGAGGTAATAGCAGAAACCATTGGGAATGGGAATTTATATTTTCCCAAAAAGCCAGCAAATTCCTGCATATGGTCCCAGCTGATCAGATTATCCGATACGCCGTACATAAGCCTTAAGCCTATGAAAATTCGAAGAAGAAGGATTCCAATTGATGTGTTGGTCATAAATAACTTTTTCCCAATGCAACATGAATTAGTTAAAAATGTTTTTACAATTTTAACCTGCTAATATCTTTTTCTTTTCAGCATCAAATTCTTCCTGTGTCAAAATGCCGGCATCCATTAGGTCCTTTAGGTCCATCAGGGCTTTTTTCTTATCCACTGGTGCTGCTGCGCTTGCCGCTGGACTTGGTGTTGCGGTATTTGCTTGCTCCTTTCCTTGGGTAGATCCAAATTGGATCAGTAAGGCCGTGATTTCGTTGAAACCCTTGATGTTGGAGTAATCGATCGCTTTTTGCTCTTTTACATTGACCAATTGCGGGTCAGCATTGTTTTCTAAAAGGAATTTGAGTACATCTTTTTTGCCATTTGCTGCGGCATAGTGCAGGGCTGTATTTCCTGACTCGTCCTGTTGATTGATATTGGCACCACGTTCAATCAGTAATTTGACCATACTTAGGTGTCCATTCTTAACGGCATGTTGTAGCAAACTTTCCCCACCTTGGGATTCATTGACATTAAAATTGAATTGGGCATCTATAGACAGGTTGTTGTTGGTTTCTACAAAGTCCAGATATCCATACATGGCTTGGCTGTTTCCGGTGACTGGTCGGCTGTGGTTTACATCCAGGCCGTTATCAAGAAGCAGGGAGACGATTTCTTTTTGGTTATGGCTGCAGGCATACCAAATAGGAGAAACTCCTTCAGAACTGCTAATTGATACATCAGCACCATTTTCTAACAGGGTCTTAACCATGGCTTTGTTGCCTTCGTAACATGCAACCAAGATGGCCGATTCGCCAAATTGATTGATCTGATTGACATCTGCCCCGTTTTCCAATAACAGGTCAACCATAGGGAGGTGCCTGTTCTTTACGGCAATTAATAAAGGCGTGTTTCCTGATTTGTTGCTAGCTTCTGGATTAGCACCATTCTCAAGTAGGATTTTGGCTGCCTCAAGGCTTCTGTTCAATACAGCTAGCATCAAAGGACTTTCGGTACTGTTGTTTAATGCATTGACGTCAAGTCCTTTTTCGATCAAGGTCTTGAGGATATCACCTTGACCAGTTGAAGCTGTCAAATGAAGGAGGCTGTTGCCTTTGAGGTCATTGATGTCAACCCTTGCATCTTCTTCAATCAGATATATGGCCGTTTGTTTCTGCTTTTGGAGACATGCGAAGAATAGGGGAGTTTCGCCCTGTTGATCCTCATAATCCAGTTCAGCACCTTTTTCTGCCAATAGTTTGACCAGGTCAAGGTAGCCACGATGTGCTGCATAATGCATGGCGGTTCTGCCTTTTTCATCTGTATACTTGACATCGACTTCATTGTTCTCTAATAGTAATTCGGCTATTTTACGTTTGCCGCCCTCACAGGCGATAATAAATGACATGGACATAATTTCTTAGTTTTCTTTTTGTTGAGCGATTAATAGCAGTTCGACGGTCTTTGCTTTTAAATTATCTTCCGAAGCAATCATCATGGCTGATTGTTCCTTATTGTTCAGGATGCTGGCTGTTGCTCCGTTATCCAATAGGAATTTTACTTTTTTGTAAGTTTCCTTGGCAGCATTTTGATCATAGTTGCTGTCCTTCATAACGACTTTATGTAATAAGGTGTTGCCCAAGTCGTCCTGTTCATTGATGTCCGGTTGAGCGGCCTTGAAAACCTGTTCAAAAAATGGTGCTTTTTTCTCGGCGATCCAATGCCAGGCAGAAAGCTGTTTATCGTAATGGGGGGCGGTGTTGTTTAAATCTGCACCATCTTCAATCATCTGCAAAATTAATTCCGTGTTATCCGCACCATCTGCCACTCTAAGGTGGGCGTGGAGGGCTTTTTCGCCACGTTTGTTGGATTGTTCGAAATCCATGCCCTCATATTCTGAAAGCTGTTTGTATTGTTCAAAATCATGCTTATGTGCAACGGCAATAAAGAATGCTGAATTTCCCTCATGATCTTGTTGGTTCGGGCTTGCTCCATTCTGCAACAGATTTTCCAAAACATGTTTATTGTTGCTCTCCAAGGCGACGTGCAAGGAAGTTTTGCCAACCTTGTTTGCTTCGTTTACATCTAAACCTTCTTTAAGGAATATGTCAATATAACGATTTATCTGTTCGGGAGTTATGCCATGTTTTCTAATGCTAATGTTCAGCAAATTGTCCTCCGCTTGGTTCTTGAAATCAACCCTACAGCCAGCATCAATTAAGGCTTGTATAATTTGCGGATCGGCTGCATTCTCAGCAGCGAAACTGATCAAGGTCTGTCCGGCTACTTCATCATTGATGTTTTCAGCTTGTTCTAATAGATCCTTGAAAAATGAAATAAATATTTCATCTGGATTTTTAACTCGGATCAATTTAGAAAAAATACTTTCATCAATTTTATCGAGCATATAGATGTCCTTCTCGATTTCATTGTTCTGAAACATAAGGCTAATTAGTTCGTAGCCTTTTTTTCTGATTAGGGTATCGTAAAGCTGGGAATAATCGTAGGCATGTTGGCTGTGGGGGATTCTTTCGCCTTGGTTGTACAATTCAACGGCGTTGTCGAAGTTGCCACTGTCAATGGCCTGAATTAACGGAGTCTTTTCAAACATAGGATATAGTTTAATTATGTTGTTTTTATTCGTTATTAGCTGATTTTGTGAATTCAATAAGTTCTTGAGCCGACCAAGGACTCCAAATTAATAAAACGTTGTTTTGAAGATTTGCTGTATCTCTCACGATATTTATTATTCTCTGATTTAACAAAAGAGCCAATGGTTCGTAAGGATTGTCTTGAAAATGCTTGGAAATTAATTCCTGGCCTTCAGCAGAAAGTTCGATCCGTAATTCCTGGTCTTTGGCCTCTATGGAAACGAAGTGCATAGGATCCACCAATGCTACTTGGCTGAGTTGTATGTTTTGAGGCATAAAGCTATCAAAGGCTTTGGCCACATAGATGCCGTTTTGGCGTTCTACAGTGAAAAATTCAAAGGGTCTTGATTGATCAGGGGTTCCAACGATTTTTACCCCTGAGGATAGTCTGTTGCCTGCTATATAGATTTCGTCATATAAGCTTTCAATCTGTTTTTCGAATGATTTAAATGTTGATTTATCGGCTTCATAGATAGAATCGGCATCCATTACGCTGAATTTTTGGAGGTCAGCTTCAGAATAGAATTGCTTTAGCAATGATAATAACCTCTTTTCAATTTCTAAATCAGCATATTTCTGTTCGTAGTCCAAAAACATTTCCGTGTTTTTTGCCTCGGTAGCTATGTTTTGAGGCCTATAAGGTGCAATGGCTTCGAAAAGTTGATCTAATATTCCCATTTTCTTTAAGAACTGGGTTGCCTGGGTTTCATTTGAATTCGGGGGATTGCTCATGTTTAAAAAAATAGGATTATCCATGTTTAGCTGTATTATCTTAAAGCTACATGATGAATGTCTGAAATGGTAGAAATATTGTGCCGAAGTATGGTTGAATTATATAAATGAACCAGTTTTGAATACTGTGAAGGCTATTTTGCTGAATTAAATAAGATTGTGTTTTTTCTTTTAACATGTAGATTGTAGGTGACTTACGAAAAAATACCTTGTCTTGGGTATTTCCTTTATTGCAATTTACTAATATATTAGTTTTTATAATTTAAATATTGAATAATAAGACAATAAATTAT
>NZ_JBSHLH010000019.1:0-73935 GCF_053644255.1 Sphingobacterium sp. NPDC055431 | reverse complement strand
GTATCGGAATTATTGATTCACAATAAATAACTCTTTGCAAATATTTTTTCACTAAACTAAAAACCAAGACATTAACCACTTTAAACTTATCTAAAAAACATTTCTTTCATTATTTTATTAATTGAATTTTTTATAAAAGATGGTATTGTTAGATAAAATTTTGATAGAGAAACATTAAGTAATTGTTAATTATTAAGGATGGAAACTCCTGCTTTTCCCGATTACCAAGAAGGTCCCTACAGAAACTCGGCTGATCCTGAGCAATGACCCAAAAAAAAAGTCATCAAGGCTGATGACTTTTGACTATGATTTTCTTAGGTAGGTAAAATACGATTTATTAAACTTTTTTGATTTATTAAGCGTCTAAATTAGATAATTAAGCCATAAATCGCCAAATATAATTTGTAGTTTCTCCTGTTTTTTGTCAGATTATTTCGACAAATAAATTAAAAATTGCGCCAACAACTATATTTTTGTATTTTCAAGTAGCCAAAAATTAAACTGAAATCAATGATGTCTCCAATTTCTGAAACCAAAAGGCTTATTCTCCGGCAAATTTCATTAACAGACCGAATCGACATGTTTGAGATGGACGCAGACCCTCTCGTACATCGGTATATCTTCAACCAACCTATAGAATCCATACAGGAAATCGATGAGGCCATACAATTTATCCAAAAGCAATACCAAGAAAATGGAATAGGGCGCTGGGCAATCGTCAAAAAGGACAATATGGAAATGATTGGATGGTGCGGCTTAAAGTACATCGATTATCCCTTAAACGGCAGGAGCAATTTTTATGATCTGGGTTACAGATTGAAAAGAAAACATTGGGGAAATGGATACGCTTCAGAAGCCTGCATAGCGACCGTCATATATGCCAAAGAAGTCATGAACCTAAAAAATCTGTATGCCACCGTACATCCTGAAAACATCGGGTCGATGAACGTTCTCAAAAAAATGGGCTTCGAAATCGGAGAAATTTTTGATTATGAAGGATCCCCTTCTTTTTTCTGTGAATTAGATCTCGATAAATTCATTTTTTAAGAAAGACCTGTCTGTCAAATCTTCTGTCAACAAAAATCTACTAAATCCGTATCCTCTTAATAATCAATAAAAATTATCTCAAACAATAGCTTTTTTGCTCATCAATTATTCGTAGATTTAAGAGACAAATAGATGTAATAAAAAGGTACTATGGCAACATTTAGCGACAACTTCTCTAAACAAGCATCTATTTATGCTCAGTTTAGACCATCATACCCTCATGAACTGTATGATTATCTCAGCAACTTAACTCCAGCGCATGCCTTGGCGTGGGACTGTGGTACGGGAAATGGGCAATCTGCCATACATTTAGCCGATTTCTATGACCAAGTCTATGCCTCGGACCCTAGCGAGGCTCAGATCAAAAATGCTTTTCAGCATGAAAAGGTTACCTACCATGTGGAAAAAGCCGAAGAACCTAGCCTTCCTGCACATACTGTCGATATTATCACCGTAGCACAGGCCATACATTGGTTCGATATCGATAAATTCTACGAAGCTGCAAAAAGAGTCCTAAAAAAAGATGGAATCATTGCGGTATGGGCCTATGCTGTCCCTCAGGTCGACAAGAACATCGACCCCATTACCCAAAATTTCCATGATAAGACCGTCGGACCTTACTGGCCATCTGAAATCAAATTATTGCAACAAGGATACACTACCATACCCTTCCCTTTCCGGGAAATCGAGCCCCCTGAATTCTATATCCGTAAAAAATATAAACTGCAGGACTTTTTAGGTCATCTGTTGAGCTGGTCAGCTACCCAACGGTATATACAGCAAGAGGAAAGGAACCCTCTCTTTAAATTGAAGGAAGAATTACAGCCTTTTTGGACCGATGAAGAAGAGGCTAAACAGGTAACTTGGAAGATCATTATGCGTGTTGGAAAACTACCGAGTTAATTTTTTAATCTTCCAAACAAACTTTATTAAATAAATCCTGTTTATTTTTTGGGTTTGGTGACAGAAAAAAAGTATTTCATCAAAAAAAGAGGTTCCTAAGAACCTCTTTCTATTTATTTTAAGATTTTATTTTTCCCTTTTTTATTCATCCAATTTCTTTTCAAAAGCTTTCCTTGCACTTCCACGGAAGTATACTTCCCCACAATATACATAACCTAACTTTTCCAATACCCGCAACATCCCCGTATTATCAAAATTGGTATCGACCTTCATGCTTAAGTATCCATTATCCAAACTTACCTGCTGTGCTTCCTCCAGCATCCAGGTTGCCTGTCCCTTTACGTAAGTAGTTTGGGAAACGGCAATCCTATGCACCACCGAGAAAGGCCGATTAGTCAACCATTGATCAGCAATGGCTTCATAGGCTGGTTCCCCGTCGAAAATTAAGGCTAAATAGCCTGTCAATTGACCGGCAGGGTCAATGCTCACATATCCGTATCCTTTTTCAATATCCGTTTTCACAACATCCAGATTAGGATATCCATCTTGCCATTGCCGACTCCCTTCTTCACGCCGCTTATCAATAGCTTCTTGCATAATGGACCAAACCAACTCTGCCTCTTCTGGCAAAGCTTTTCTAAAAGTAAATCCCGAAAATTGTTCTTTTGACATAACCAAAAATACATTTTTTAATCAGATTCTGTTTTCTACTTACCTTAAGATTTTAGGATAAAATTTTGTCTAATTTTTTTTCTAAAAAAAATTTTTCATGGAATATACCCTTCGACCCTCCTTTTGGTCTCGTTCGAGACATATTCGGAAATTTCAAAATATGTCTCGAATAAGACCAAGACTAAAACAAGACTTGGTCTAAATGCAACCAAGAATTTCAGTTAGAATTTTGACCAATGGAAATCGATAAATTTTCAAAACTTTATCGACAAGAGAAAGGTAAACAAAATTCCCCAAAGGGCTTTGGGGAATTTACAGAAACGGGTATTGATAACCCTTATGAACCAATTTAATTAATGATGATCTTGTATGTTGTTTATGTTTTTATTCAATGATTTTTTTTTATAAAGTAAGGGGTTATAATTATGCAAGGCCCATCCTATTGTAATTATAACCCTTCACCAAGGTTGAGTTTAGGTTTTATTTTTAAAGCAGTACCAATGCCCTTTGTCCAAATCTAAAAAGATTCCATTATGGATCCATCCTGTACCATCCTGCAAAATTTCTTGTTTAAAAGGCGTTTTCTTGCTTAAATCGAAATCTAGGCACATAAATCATTAAATAAAACACTTAATAATTATTAAAAACTTTCATAAAGTTAGGCTGGTTTGCTCGGTTACGACAGAATATGCTGCTTTTAGCACAACAAAAAAGCGGATCCCTCTTCTGAAAGACCCGCCTGACAAATAGAAATGAAAAAATATTAAGCAATCTTGACCTTAGGATCAAGTACTTTAATCAGATCGGCTTTTAAGAAAGCGACGCGGAATCCGTAGCTCAACAAGGTGTTTTGAATATCATTCTCCAGCCGCCCAGGAGCATTTACATTCATGACATATTGTTTATCATCCATATCAATCGATATGGGACCCAATTGAGGATATTCACGAGCTAACTTTTCAAAAATCTGTTGCCTTTGCAAAAGTGCATTTAAAGGCGCCCGAAAGGATAATATGTAGTTCTCCATGATAAGGTTGTATTAATGGATTAATAGCCAACAATCGATTCTAGATCGTATGAATCAAAGTTAAAAAATAGCTTGAATAAAACAAGCCTCAACTTGTTTTATTAAAATAGAATTAATACCGGTTTAACAGTAAAATAACCTATTACAGCTGTAAAAACAGTGTATTATTGGTAATTATAGATTTTTCCTATTTTCCTTCGAAAAAATCTATTGAAATTATTTAATTATATTTGTTAGAATAAAGCAAGAAATAACTTGGCTAATGAAGAAGAACAATTCAGACAAAATAATTATGTTGATGAAGATGCGCGGCGAAATTGATGCCGCTGGCATTGCGGAGGAATTGGGCATCACAAAAGAAGGTGCGAGGCAGCAATTATTAAAGCTTTCGGAGGAAGGTCTGGTACATGGCGTATGCAAGAAATCGGGTGTCGGCAGACCCTTTACCTATTATTCCTTGAGCCAGACCGGCTTAGCAAAGTTTCCAGATAACCACGCCGATATTACGGTACAGCTCCTACAATCCATCAAGTCACTATTAGGTGAAAATGCCTTGGATCTACTGATCAGCGATCGTGAGAAAAGTTCGTTCTTACGCTATGAGGAAAAACTAAAGGGCTCCAAGAGCACAAGTGATAAATTAAAAAAGTTAGCTCAAATCAGGTCTGAAGAAGGCTATATGGCAGAATGGAAGAAGGAAGGTCAGACTTATTACTTGATTGAAAACCATTGTCCCATTTGCGCTGCAGCCACGGAATGTCAACAGTTCTGCCGCGCAGAACTCAAGAACTTTAGGGCATTGTTGGGCGAGGACCTCGAAGTGAATCGCGTCAAACATATATTAGCAGATGAAAACCGATGCGTGTACAAGATTGAAAAGAAACAATAAACCAAAATGTTTAATCATTTCTCTTTCTTCGGTTCAATTCTTCCACCAATCTTGAAGCTGTAAAGCTAAAGTCCGCACCAAAGCTATTGATTACAAGACCTTTAATAAGATTATCCGTCGAGGAAATAGCAAACAAGATGCTTTCATCCCCCGGATCGGTCATCCCCTCAAAACGGTAGATTTCATCAATCACAAATTGTTCTGGAGAAAGCTCCTTTGATCGCCCCACGCAAAACAAGCACTCCCCATCTTCCTGAATCACAAAATCCTCTACATAACCCATGTTTTGCAAGTCATTGACCGCTTCGCTCAACGTATCGTAACTCTTCCTATTTCTTGGTTCCATAGTATATTGATTTATTGTAACAACACTGATTTTCAGATTATTGAAATTTAATAAAATATTCGAAAACAATGGACATCTTAAAGTCAATAAATAAAAGAGGATGCTGGGATTGATATGTTGCTGTTTGAACCAGGATGGAATGATAAGAGGATGGACCAAGATCTGGAAATGAACCAGGATAGAATGGATTAGAAGATAAACCAAGATCATAATATAATCGAGGCATTATTAACAATACTTGTCCCCAATACTGTAGGAGCGTATCGAATACGCCCGCTGTTTGAACCAGGATCCCTCCGACCCTGCTCAGGGTACAGGATAAGAGGATGGACCAAGATTATTTAGTAATTGCTCGATGGAAAGGTATTCTGGTTCAAACCTCTCCCAAAACCTTATATTTGTCCAAAGAAATCCACATGACTACCATTAAATTCAGAGATGCCATTTATGCTGACCTTAACCGAATTGTAGAAATATACAATAGCACCATTGCTTCTAGGATGGTTACTGCAGACCTAGAACCTGTATCTGTTGAGAGCAGAAACAATTGGTTCTATGAACATAACGCTAAGCATAGGCCTTTATGGATTTTGGAAATGGAGGATAAAACTGTTGGCTGGCTCAGTTTTCAATCTTTTTATGGCAGACCGGCTTATAATGCAACTGCAGAGATCAGCATTTACCTTGACCCCACTGTAAGGGGAAAGGGATTGGGAAAAATCGCCTTGGAATATGCCATCAACGAGGCTCCAAGTCTGGGGATCAAAACCCTGTTAGGCTTTATATTCTCGCATAACGAACCTAGCCTGAAACTTTTCAGGCACTTTGATTTTGAGGAATGGGCCAACCTGCCCAATATTGCGCAATTGGATGACATGGAAAGGGGACTCATCATCATGGGGAAAAGGATCACTCCCTAGCGGTCATTTTCAGTCTTAGGCAAACAAAAATAATTTTATCTTATTTTAGTAAAATGGAGATCGCACTAATTGTCTTTGGGAGTTTACTTTTAATTTTCACATTTCTGCCGCTGATCCGTCAGGATCATTGGACCTTTCGCGTATTTGAATACCCTAGAATCCAGAAACTTGCCCTATCTATACTCTGGTTGATCATATATTTAATTCATGCAGATTTTCAAAATTCCGTCCTGCTTGTTTTTGGCATATTCATCCTCATCAATATCATCTATCTCCTCAAACAAATCCTTCCCTTTACTCCAGTTTGGAAAAAACAAGTCTATAAGGCGGATAAAATTGATGACAAGAATAGCCTGAAAATCATGATTTCCAATGTGTATGAGGACAACGATGACTATAAAGGTTGCTTGAGTGTTGTCCATAGCAATAA
This sequence comes from Sphingobacterium sp. NPDC055431, assembly GCF_053644255.1. Lineage (NCBI taxonomy): Bacteria > Pseudomonadati > Bacteroidota > Sphingobacteriia > Sphingobacteriales > Sphingobacteriaceae > Sphingobacterium > Sphingobacterium sp. NPDC055431. Next base: position 67,701 of record NZ_JBSHLH010000019.1, on the reverse strand, counting down.
TCCTGATCTTTTGCTGCTATTAGAAACTAGCCATGAATGGGATAGACAAACGCAGGCATTGGAAACAGAATACAAATACCATGTGAAAGTTCCAATTGACAATACCTATGGGATGTTATTTTACTCTAAATTTCCAATCCATAATGCGGAGGTGAAATACCTTGTGGAAGATGAAATACCCAGTATTGATTGCCAGATTGAGCTTCCTTCCGGACAACTTGTCCAAGTATATGCTGTACACCCTACTCCACCTGTTCCAAATGAAAACCCAAGATCAACAGAAAGGGACAAGGAATTATTGATCGTGGCAGAGAAAGCTAAGGAATGTGATTTACCGGTGATAGTTATTGGCGACTTGAATGATGTTGCCTGGAGCTATACCACCGAATTATTCCTTAAGATGAGTGAACTGCTCGATCCACGTAGAGGAAGAGGTTTTTATAATACCTTCCACGCCAAACAACCTTTGATGCAATTCCCCTTGGACCATGCATTTATCTCTGCCGATTTTAAATTGAGGGAATTAAAGAAATTGGACAACTATAACTCCGATCACTTTCCTATATTCGTACATATACAATTTGAGGAAAGAGCTGAGGAAGAGCAAGAAGACAATCAATTGGAAGCAGACCAAGAAGACAAAGAAGTAGCTGCCGAGAAACGGAATGCAGACACTCAGTAGGACCAATAAACGATGAAAGAACAACATAATTACAAGGAAATCAACAAAAATCTGTGGAATCAAAAAACCGCAGCGCATGTTGACAGTGACTTTTATGACAACGAAGGATTTTTAAAGGGGAAAAGTTCTTTAAATCCTATTGAAATCGAGCTATTGGGAGATGTTAAAGGCAAGGAAATCCTTCACCTACAATGTCATTTTGGGCAAGATAGCCTTTCCCTTGCTCGCTTAGGCGCTAATGTAACGGGATTGGACCTTTCTGACCGAGCAATCGAACAAGCTCAAAAATTAAACGATCAACTAGGTCTAAATGCTGAATTTATTTGCTCGGATGTCTATGAAGCCCCAGCTACACTGAACGGAAAGTTTGATATCGTCTTTACCAGTTACGGAACTATCGGTTGGCTACCTAACCTGAATCGTTGGGCGGAGGTCATTTCTAGATGCTTGAAGCCAGGAGGAAAACTGGTATTTGTAGAGTTCCATCCTGTGGTCTGGATGTTTGACTATGATTTCAGCAAGTTCCAATATTCTTATTTTAATGATGGTGCAATCATTGAAGTCCAAGAAGGAACTTATGCCGATCGGAATGCAGACATTGTTGCCGAGGAAGTTTCTTGGAACCACTCCTTATCTGAAGTTTTCCAAGGTTTATTGAACAATGGACTGCAAATAGAATCCTTCGCAGAATATGATTATTCGCCTTACAATTGTTTTAAAAATACAGTAGAAATTGAAGCCGGCAAATATCAAATCAAAGGATTGGAGAAGACCATTCCGATGTTGTACTCCATTACAGCAAGGAAAAAAAGCTAAGTGAAGAAATTAAAGCATCCAGTTGAATTATCTTGAACTGGATGCTTTTTCATTACACTGGTTTCACCATAAAATATTTTTTTCGAAACCAAAAGGCCAGGTTTACCAATGCTATCAATGCGGGCACTTCTACCAAGGGCCCAATCACCCCGACAAATGCTTGACCACTATTAATTCCGAAGACCGCAATGGCAACCGCAATTGCCAATTCAAAATTATTCCCGGCGGCCGTAAAAGCTATAGCCGTGCTTTGCGAATAATCTGCTCCCACCCTTTTCCCTGCCAGAAAGCTAACAACGAACATAATGGCAAAGTAAATGACTAAAGGTATGGCTACCCTAAGGACATCAAGAGGTAATTGCACGATCATTTCACCTTTAAGGCTAAACATAACAATGATGGTGAAGAGTAGCGAAATAAGAGTGATTGGAGAGATGAGTGGAATAAATTTATTTTGGAACCAATCTTCTCCTTTTAAGGCAATTAATGCATATCTACTAATAATCCCCATTAGAAATGGAATACCCAGATAAATACCCACACTCTTCGCAATTTCTAAGATTGAAATATCCACTGAAATTCCAGCAACACCGAAATATGGGGGCAATACGGTAATAAAAACGTAAGCATAAAGGCTATATAAGATTACCTGGAAGATACTATTCAATGCAATCAAACCGGCTGCATATTCCCGATTTCCTTCTGCGAGTTCATTCCAAACAACCACCATGGCAATACAGCGAGCCAAACCGATCAAAATCAATCCCGTCATGTACTCGGGATAACCGTTGAGGAACAATATTGCCAAGACAAACATGAGAATAGGCCCGATAACCCAATTTAAGATTAAGGATGTCGTCAATACTTTAATATTCCGCAATACTTTCCCGATATGCTCATACTTCACCTTGGCTAATGGTGGATACATCATGAGAATAAGTCCAATGGCTAAAGGAATGTTCGTCGAGCCCGTTTGGAAATGGTTGATCCATTGCGAAGCTGAAGGAACCGTTTTACCAATAGCAACTCCAATTGCCATGGCTAAAAAGATCCACAGGGTAAGGTAGCGATCAAGGAATTTTAGTTTTGAATTCATCTATTAGGATTTGATTTGTGAAAAGACATAGAACATTTCCTCTGCAATCTGCAGACTGCGTGTGGCATAGACTCCTGCTTGTTCCGCCGTGCCATCTGATACCTTAGGGTCTTCGAACGTTACGGGAATCCTTTTCTCTGCACCTGGAATAAAAGGACAACCTGAATCTGCTTGGGAACAGGTCATGATGGCTGCAAATCCAGCTTCAGGATTAAAGGGATGGTCATGTTTTTTAGAAAAACCGATAATCGGCGGATCTATCCTAGCATATTTTATTGCGAAAATTGGATTCTCAGAACCTGATAATTTCAAAATATCAAAGCCTTGAGCCTCCAAGGTATCAATAACAGCTGGGAACAACCTTGTTTCTTCTGTACCTCCTGAATAACAATTTACATTGGGAATATTAAAATAGGAAGCTGCTGTTTGCGCCCAGATTTGAGACAAATGGCTTCGACGTGAATTATGTGTACAGATGAAGTTGATGTTGATTTTCTCCTGAGCATTTAATTTATGCTGAATGAAGTCGATTAATGGTCTTAGAGTTTCTTTACGCTCTGCATTGTCAAAGCCTAACCAGTTTAATTGGTTTATGCTGTTTGTTAAATTGGCATTCATAAATTGTAATAAAGAAATAAACATATAATACTGCTGTTGACCATACCTCCGAGAGAGAAGAAGGACAATAACATCGCAATATTACGATATTAGAGTTTTAATTTCAAATTCTTAATATTAATTTTTCAATAAGTTATTCAACTAGCTGCTTTCAGAACTGTGCATAAAAAAACGGAGACCCATAAATGATCTCCGCTTACAATTATTGATTACATTTTACTTATTCCACCAAATTTTCGTGAACTGCACATCATCGCCTTGATTGCTTAAGGCAGATTGATAATTAGTCTTGTTGGTACTCTGCTCCTTCAGTGGATAGACCAACCTGCTTGGAATGGCATCTCCTATCTCAGGCACAAAAGAATAGGATACTGGTTTTCCTTCTACCGTTCCTGACCAAACCACCTCTCCTTTTTTAACCAGGAACAACGGGTATCCTGTTCTTCGGATCTCTGTCCAGGATTCAATACCTTGACCGTACAAAGCCAAGTATTTTTGAGAGAGGACATTTTCCTTATTTGCTTTTGGGACTTTCATTAAATAGGCCGTTACTTCAGCAGGACTGGCTCCCCAGCGTTCTAGGGAAGCTTTTACACCATTTTCATAACTCGCCTGTTCCCAACCTTTATATTCAGAAATCAAGAATTCCACCTCGGAATATTCCTGCAGAACCTCAAAGGCATTAGCTCTATTGACCAAGTCTCCTGGCAAAGAAATACTATCTAACGGGAAAAGATTTCCAGCTGCTAATGGTAAGCCATAAGGCTGACCCTTATAAATATTTTTACTGTTTGGCTTTGCATACTTGCTCAACCTTGGGTCTTCAATCTTAAATGGACCTCTGTTTCCTTTCAATACGTCAATAAGAACATGAGAAACTGAAAAATCCTTTCTATTGGCCGTTACGGTAGCCCTAAACAATGGAGCTTCATATGGTGAAGCACTGGAATAGGTAAAGCCGGCATTATCAGCATTCGAAGTAAATACGCCTTTTTTCAATGCATCTTCAATATGCTGGGTCGCCAATGCCTTATCCTTGGTCAGGATGCGATTCGCCAGCCTCAACCTTAATGAATTGGCAAACTTGAACCATTTCTCATTCTTCCCTTGATATACGATATCTGAAGTTCCGAAGGTCACCCCTGCCTTATATTTCGCCAATGTATCGGCTGCAATCTTAAGCTCATTTAGGATATCCTTGTAAACTTTCTCCTGAGAAGCATATTTAGGAGTCAGGATATCTGGATTTCTCTTCAATGCTTCAAAATCAGCATCCTTGTTACCATAGGACTCATAAGGGATATCACCGAAAACATCCGTTAAGGAATGGAATGCAAAGGATTTCAAGATCCTAGCAATAGCTATCTGCGAAGAATTCGCACCAGCACCATTTGCTTGTGCCTGTATTTTCGTCGCTTCATCTTCATTCAGCAGGATGATTTCATTTAGGTTGCTTAAGGCCTTGTACGTATTGGTCCAATATTCATCGGAATATCCTGCGGAAACCAAATACCTGGATTGATCGGTATAGATATTCTGGCTAAAATATTGGGCAAAGAGCTGGGCTCCTCGGAAATGAATGCTCTCGCTTCTCAGGGCATTGATCACCTGCCTTTCAGCAGACAGAAAAAGACTGGGTGTAGGTACATTTGATGGCCTATTTGGGTCGACATTAATCTCTTGCAAGGTATCTTTGGAACAAGAGATAAAACTCAAGGACAGCAAAGATGTATATAGGATATGTTTAATTTTCATTTTTTCTAGCATTAAAATTTAAGGTTAACATTCAATCCATAGGTCAGTGGCGTTGGAATATTTCCTCCCTCTATTCCTTGAACATTCCCACTACTGTTGGTGAATTCTGGATCGATGTATTTACTCTTGGAATAGATATTCCAAACATTTCTCGCATAGGCTGATAATCGCACTCCTTTTACCACCTTAGGGTTGTTAAAAGGGATGGTATAGCCTAAGGTAACTTCCCTAAGCTTGACGAAAGTGCCATCAAAAATGGAGAAGGTAGTCGGTCCACTGGACTCATTCCTTCCCCATTGTTGAGCGGTAATCCTTGTATCATTGGGTCTGATATTGCTTGTTGAATAGGTTCCATCTGCATTAAATACGACATCAGCCTTTACCCCCTCTAAGACAATACCATCTTCACGGACATTATTTTCAGCGGTACGCTCCAAGATTCCGGAATACATGCCGACATTATAGGTCTGCGAATAGAAACTTCCACCTACACGACCATCGATCAAGAATCCAAAGTTGAAGTTTTTATAACGGAAACTGTTTTGGAATCCAAATAGATAATCTGGTAACACAGAGCCTAAAGGAACCAATTGAGAGGTCCTTTGATAGGTTCCATCTTCTTTGATCACGCGTTGCCCATCTGCATAGACAAAATCATAACCTAATAGCTGTCCGTATGGTTGCCCCTCTCTAGCCACCAAGTTGATCAAGGAAGAACTTAAGGTTAAGGTATTCACGAGTTCATCCAGTTTAAGGACTTTATTTCTGTTTCTCGCCCAGTTAATACTTGAGTTCCATTCAAAATTTTCAGAGCGAACTGGCGTTGCATTCAATATTACCTCAATACCTTTATTCTCCACTTTTCCGGCATTCAAGACCTTCGCTTCATAGCCAAAAGCTGATGAAACTGGAATGGGAAGTATCTGGTTTCTGGAGGTGTTATGATAGTATGTAATATCAAAACCTAATCTATTTTTGAAGAACTGCATGTTAAGACCTGTCTCCCACGAACTGGTGATCTCTGGTTTTAGATCGGCATTGTTCAAGGTTGAAGGCAGTTTATTGGATGGTTTACCATCAAATGATTGTTCTACATCATAAACCTTGTTCAATTGGTATGGGTCCGTATCATTACCTACCTGTGCCCAACCTAACCTGACCTTACCGAAAGACAACCAGTCTAGACTTTGGATAGCTGGCAATTGTGAAAACACAAAACTTCCGGTAAATGAAGGATAGATAAAAGAATTTGCATGGCTCGGTAAGGTCGATGACCAATCATTACGCACTGTAGCATCTAAAAACAATAGGTCATTGTAACCTAAGGAAGCACTACCATACAAAGAGGCAATACGGCGGTTGTAGGTGAAGTTTTCGATCTTCACGCTGGATGCATTCTTTAAATTGTAGTAGTTAGGTACAATCAAACCACCTTGGGTGATGGCATAATCAACTTTTCTGTGCTGATCCCTTAAGTTTGCTCCTACGTTGGCTACCAAAGAAATCTTATCCCAATTCTTTTTGGCAGTAGCCAAGAATTCATAGTTGTATTCGTTTAATTTATTGCTGGTCTCTTCATATTGGGAAGCACTGCGTGAGTATACCGCAATACGATCCTGAGTCCCGAACTGGTAGATATCGCCATGGACTTTAGCCCCGATCTGTAACCAATCTGTCACTTCATATTGTGCGCCAATATTACCATAGAAACGGTCTCTCTTTTCTTCTAAATAACTTTCATAAGCCGACCAATAAGGGTTGTCGATAAAACGGGTCGCTTCTGCTGCTGGCGTGTTTTGCCAACCTGTTCTATTCCATGCCAATGGAGTTCCATCTGGGCGCTTGTAGTTTTCTAAGCGTTTATAATCTACCTGCACCGCTCCCCATTGGAAAGCCTCCAAGATAATATTTCTGTTGGATGCTCCAGTCCATGGTTTACCTAAAGAGGTATTGTGGATGTAATTGATACTGGAATTGATGCTCAACTTACCTAATTTGGTACCCCCTGAGAAATTTAGGGTATTACGTCCCAAGGTAGAGTTGGGAACTGTTCCTTTTACATTCTTGTTGGTGTAAGAAAATCTATAATTCGTATTTCCTGAATTTCCCGCAATAGCGATATTGTTGGTGTTTGCCAAACCGGTATTGAAGAAATAACTGACATCATGCTCTGGATATAACCAAGGAGATGGGTTTAAATAATCTGCAGCATCTTCTGGATTTAAATTGTACCATTGCAAAACTGGCGTTCCATCTAATTTTGGTCCCCAGCTTTCATCAGCAGCGTAATCCACTATTTTATAGTCTTTCCCTTCAATATTGACCGTTTGAAAGTTTTGGCTATAGCCTTGACCATATAGATGCTGGCGTTTTGGGAGCCTGACAATGTTTTCGAATTCCAGACCTGTATTTAAATCGATACTTACCTGCTCGCCTTTTCCCGCACGTTTGGTCGTGATCAAAATCACCCCATTGGATGCTCTCGAGCCATATAACGCCGCAGCAGATGGCCCTTTAAGGACTGATATATTCTCAATATCATCAGGATTTAGATCTTGGATCATGTTTCCAACATCCTTACCTGCCGAGCCGTTGATGGTCGAAGAGGAGTTTAGATCCGAGTTATCAATCGGAGTTCCGTCTACCACATAAAGCGGTTGATTGCTACCTGCAATGGAGTTGATTCCCCTTAATAGCGTACGGGTTGATCCACCCATATTTCCCCCGGATGAGACAATCTGTAGACCTGCTACCTTTCCTGATAATGCAGCCATTGCATTGGTAGGCCTGGTCTGTAATTCTGTTGATTTCACTTCTTGCACGGCATAGCCCAATGCTTTCTTTTCTCTTGAAATCCCCAAAGCGGTCACAACCACTTCCTCCAAGACATCATTGCTAGGTACTAAACGTACCGTAATGGGCTCCGTAGCATTTACCTCTAGATCCTGATCTTGATAGCCAAGAAAACTAACCTTGATCTGGGTCCTCGGATTGGAAGAGTCTAATGTAAATTCCCCTGAAGCATTGGTTTGGGTTTGCTTCTGCGTTGTTTTATCGATAACGGTAGCTCCTGAAATCGCTTGATTCAGCTCATTCAGCACCTTGCCTTTAATGATATTTTGGGCTTGTGTTTGACCAATTCCTATGGTAAAGAATAGCCCTACGAGATAAAAATATATCGTTCTGTTCATGTAAATAATTTGAAATGGATTAATAAAATGGAATAGAAATTACTGGAGGTAGTCTTCCTTAGCTTACCTACCTCCTACGCACATTCGAAAACTGTTATGGGTTGATTTGATATACATATTTAATAAATTCTGCTGCAAATATATAAAATCTACCTAATTAGTAGATTATATTATTGGAAAAATCTATACTTTTTTACTAGACATTGTTTGGATTTAAATCAAGTATACCCACATGTTACTGACAGTCAACTAAATAAACCCAAGCCTCCGTATTCAAATAATTTTAAGGTTCTTCCTTAAAATAGATAATAATAGCTGATTTCAGCTATATTTGTTGAGAAGGATCTTGTTATTTTTGTATAGTCTTAAAATCACACTATGAAATTGCTCAGCGCGCTTCTTATAATTTTTTCATTATCTATATTCAACATTCAGCAGGCAAAATCACAAGAAGCGGCTGCTTACCTTGTTTATGATGACTTTAACCTTTACCATACAAGTAAGGATAGCTCAGCTTTGGTTTTCGTAAATATGGCCTATGTCAGAAGTGAGCCAAGCTCAAAAGCTGAATTGCTGGATTCTATTCCCTTAGGGACGGAAGTAAAATTTGTGGAGGAATTATCATTAAACCCCATCTCCTTAAGAGGTATGTACCTGCCTTGGCATAAAATTGAATATCAGCAGGACAATCAGAAAAAGACTGGATTTATCTGGTTAGGACTATTGAGCCTAGACCATGAGCAGAATAAGAAGTCCGGAGAAACCTTCATGTATGGCTTTGCTTGGAAATCCAATGAAGAGCTTGAAAACTATTATTGGGTAGAAGCCAAAATATTAAACACGAACAAAGAATTGCTTGCCTCTAAAAGCTTTCCATACTATCCTTCTGAGCAATCCTATACCTTAGGTGAATTAAATACCAAACCTGGTTTAAATTATGCGAAATCCATCTATGCAATTAAATTCCTAGGAGAGGCCTGTGGAATAGCCTCCGAACAAAATTACTTTGCTTGGGATGGAGAACAATTCACGACCCTACCGAAAACCACTTCGGTTTCGGATGCCGGTGTTTTTTATTATGCAGAGGAGTTGGTTTACCCTAAAAAGCATCAGCTTGGAAATGATGTTATCCTAAAAATATCGGAGGAAGGAGAGGCAGAGTTTGAGGAAGAGGCCAATCCTGAAGAGGAGATCAAGTTTAAAATCTCCAAAAAGGAAGAAACCTATCAACGAAATGGCAATGCCTATCTCAAGGTTTCTGAAAGGACCATACAAAAATAAAAACGGCTTGCTTGAGTAAACTCAGCAAGCCTTTTTAGTCACACTACTATTATCAAATAGTTTCTTAAATATCATTGTTTTTCAACAGCTCCAAGATCTGTTGATAGGTATAATCTAAATCTTCTTTCTCCGTGCAATATGGCGGCAGGATATACAGCACATTGCCCATGGGCCTCAATAAGATCCCCCTCGCCATAAATTCATTGAACAACTTTTCCTGGACCTTATTAAAATATGAGGTCTCGGTATGGGTTTCCCATTCAAACGCAAGGATGGTCCCTGTTTGACGGACATTTTTTGCTTGTTCATATCCCTTTAACTCTTCAGCAAATTGACTATGCCATTCCGTTATGGCCTTTATCTTCACCTGAGTAGAATCAAGCAGCAATAAATCCAGGCTAGCCAAGGAAGCTGCACATGCTATCGGACTCGCAGTAAAGGAATGGCCATGGAATAAAGCCATCTTCTTTTCGTCCGAATAGAATGCTTGATAAAGTTCCTCCGTACAAGTCGTAATACCCATAGGCATCGTTCCGCCGGTCAATCCTTTTGAAAAACACATGACATCGGGTTTTTCGATCAATTGATCTGCAGCAAACAAAGTCCCTGTCCTTCCGAAGCCTACAAAGACTTCGTCCTGAATCAACATGATCCCATGCGACTTACAATAAACCATTAAGTCCGACAAATGTTCGGCCTGATGCATTAACATCCCTCCTGCCCCTTGAACCAAAGGTTCGTAAATGAAACAGGCTATCTGATCGGCATGCTCAGCAATGATCTTTTTGTTTGCTTCTAGGTTTTCCGCCGTCGGGGCATCAATAAATATGACATCAAATAACAAATCTGCAAACGGAGCAGTCCACTGTCCACGAGCACTTACCGACATGGCACCAAAGGTATCCCCATGGTATCCGTTCTTTAGAGCAACAATCTTATTCTTGCGCTTGCCTTGGTTGAAGGCAAACTGTATGCACATCTTCAAGGCAACTTCCACTGCCGTAGAACCATTGTCAGAATAAAACACCTTCTTCTGGTTGGAAGGAAGCAATTCTAGTAACCGTTCTGAAAGAGTAATTGCCGGCAGGTGCGTGAAGCCAGCAAAGATGACCTGCTCTAAAGTATTAAGCTGTTCATAGACTTTATCGGCAATATACGAATTTGAATGGCCATGAAGGGTAACCCACCACGAACTTACCATATCTAGATAGCGATTTCCTTCCATATCGAAAAGATAAGCATCTTTTCCACGTACGATAGGAAGGTGCGTACTGGTCTTCATCTGCGAATAGGGATGCCAATTGACCGCTATATCACGGTCTATGCATTGCTGTTGCAAAAGCCCTCCTTTTTCAATTCCATTGGCTTTAAACCCAAGTTCTTCAACATCTGCATATCTTCATCCACGCCAGGATTTGGAGTCACCAAAAGGGTCTGCCTTTCACCCGTGAAAATCGAGTTTGCCCCAGCCATAAAGCACCATGCCTGCTCCTCCTCATTCATTTCTATACGCCCCGCACTTAACCTGACCATAGAAGATGGCAATACTATCCTCGCCGTAGCAATCATCCTGACCATTTCCCACACATCAATCTTTGGCAAATGCTCTAAAGGCGTACCGGCTACCCTCGCCAAAGCATTGATTGGTACTGATTCTGGATGTTTTTCCATATTGGCCAAAGTGCGAAGCATCGAAATCCTATCTTCAGCTTTCTCTCCCAGACCTATTATACCTCCAGAACAAACGGTAATCCCCGCTTTTCTGACATTTTTGATGGTTTCTATCCTATTGTCGAACTTCCTAGTGGAGATAATCTCATCATAAAACTCCTCAGAAGTATCCAAGTTATGGTTATAGGCATAGAGTCCTGCTTCCTGAAGCCTATTTGCTTGATCCTCGGTCAACATCCCTAGCGTACAGCACACTTCCAAGCCCATTTCATTGACCCCTTGAACCATTTCAATGATCCTATCAAAATCCCGATTGTCCCTAACCTCTCGCCAAGCAGCAGCCATACAGAACCTGGAAGAACCGCTGTCCTTTGCTTTTTTAGCATGGGCCAAAACGGTCTCTGTTGGCAATAAGGCCTGCACCTTGATGTCGGTATGGTACCGTGCGGCCTGCCCACAGTAGGAACAATCTTCCGGACAGCCTCCAGTCTTCACTGACAACAAGGTTGAAATCTGGACTTCCTGTGGATTATGCCATTGCCTATGTACCGTTGCAGCTTCATATACCAATTCCAATAATGGTCTGTTATAGATCTCTAATAGCTCTTCTTTCGTCCAATCGTGTTTTAATGTTTTATTAGCACTCATTTCTTTAATTTTCTATTCTAATTTTTAAAATTGCTTTTTCTAGACCCGCTGCATCCAATGATTCCAATTGGGGAATCTCGATGATCTTGCTTCCTGCTGGTTTGTTTTTGATCAAAATTCTTTTGCTTGCTTCCTTGAATTCCCCATTCAGCACGATATAATCTACTGCTATCCCCCGCTCATTTAAACTGTGAAAGGACAGCAAACTATGGTTGATGCTTCCTAAATAATCCGAACAGACCAAGATCACCGGTAAGTCCAGATACGCTACAAGGTCAAGGATAAAATGCTGATCGTTTATAGGTACAAACATCCCTCCCGCACCTTCCACGATGAGGTTTCCGCTAGTTTCAGGAAGCTGGAAATCTTGGAGTTTGATCTCCACTCCATCAACTTCCGCGGCATAATGGGGGGAAGCAGCGGTATTTAATTTAAATCGCTCTGGATGAACTATTAGCTCAGCTCCTACTAATGTTCTGAGCATTTGGCTATCACTGCTTTCGAGATCTCCAGACTGAATCGGCTTCCAGTATTCCGCATTCCAAAGTTTTACCAAGACCGCGGACACAATGGTTTTCCCTACAGAGGTTCCAATGCCTGTTACAAAGTATTTCTTATTCATTATTTACTTCCTTTAGACAGTTTTTCAATAATTCTATTTCTTCTCTTGTGTTGAAGGCATGCATCGAAATGCGCAACATCTCCTCGCCTTTTGGCACTGTAGGATACTTGATTGCATAGCCCAAGATCCCTTGTTTTTCCAACAGACCAGTTGCCCTATCCAAATCTCTCGCCTCTGAGAATCTAACCGGTATGATAGGACTTCTAAATGGAATAGAATCGGACTCCTTAACATGATCGCATTGTTTAATATTTTCTTGCAGAACGCTAATCAAATGCATGTTATTCCTAAAAAATTCATAGGATGCCCTAATACTTAAGGCGTGGAAATCAGGAAGTCCAGTACTATAGATAAACGTTGAAGAATAGTTGACCAGATAATCAATTAGGCATTTAGATCCCAAAACAGATGCACCTGATAAGCCCATCGCTTTGCCGTAAGTGATTACAGTTGCAAAAACCAGATCCTGCAGATTAAAATGATCAACAAGCCCCAATCCACATGTACCAATAGCATGAGCTTCATCCACTATCAAGGCTGCAGCATATTGCTTGCAGAGGGCTGCTATCTCTTGGATTGGCGCAAAATCCCCATCCATGGAATAAAGACTTTCTATTCCCACCCAGATTCTTCCTTTAGCCTTCTTCAGTAAATCCTCAAGTTGTGCAAGGTCGTTATGCCGAAACTTCCAGCGAACCGCCGCTGAAAGCCTACATCCATCATAAACAGATCGATGGACCTTTTGATCTAAGATGACGGTATCCCCTTTCTTTGGCAATGTCGAGAACAAGGATAAGTTTGCACTATAGCCTGAGGGAAATAATAGGGCTGATTCAAAACCATGCTGACTTGCGACAGAATGCTCTATTTCCATCTGTAAGTCTGAATTTCCTGAAATTAACCTAGAACCTGTCGCTCCCATTATGGAGTCTGGGTACTGCAGAAAAATATCATGTAATCTAGATCTAAATCCTTCACTCCTTGCAAAACCTAGGTAGTCATTGGAAAAGAAGTCAACACCTTGTTTTTGTTTCTTCAATTGCCTGTACCGACCTTCTAGCTTTCTATTCTGGAGTTCAAGTAGTAATCCATCAATTATTGACATCACAATTCTCAACTTCCTTCGACAGCTCAGCTATCCAATCCTGAAACAAGTCTGTCTCGATCTGTAAGACTTTCTGGGCATGTCTCTCCCATTCTGCATCAAAACCTTTCAACTGGCTGATCATCTCTTCGAGATGACCTTCTTCCTCCAGGATAATGGATTTCACCATAACTTTTGAACCAGCTTCGCTGAGCGCATCTTGGTAGATCGGATACAATTCATCCGCCCTAACCTCAATGGCATAGGTCACAAATAAATAGGCTGCATAGCGTAAATCCTGACCAGATAAGCTAAACTGTTCTTTTAGATATCGACTGGCTTTAAGGTCCAAACGATGTAAATATTGAATGGAAGATTTACCTCCTAACAATGAATCTTCCTTATAATACTCAAAACCAGACACAGCTAGCTTACCAATTTGCTTCTTGAGATAATATGCATGTCTATGTTCTTCGGCAGCATGCTTCAATTGGATAAGATCGGTACGCACAGGGTCTTCGCATGCCGAGATCTTTCTGGCACCAGCATTTTCCATAAAAGAAAGGGTATTCAGCCATTTGGCGTGAACCGTGGCATCCGCCACTATTTGATTCAGGATTGCTTTCATATTTTTCTAATTGGTCCAAAAGTACTACCTTGCCGGATGGTTCAAAGGTGCCAGTTTAAAGAATATGATTAGTCCGGTTAGTATACCCTTTAAAAGTTTTATCCATATAGAAAGGAATTCCGCTACCCCCATTTACTTACAGGTGGCAAATCAATTTATCCAAGCCATCGCACAGGGTAAGCTTAAGCCGGGAACTAAATTATTAGGGACAAGGGCATTGGGGGATTTATTAGAAGTGCACCGAAACACGATTACTGCGGTTTATGAGGAACTTTTCGGACAAGGTTGGGTAGAAATCCATCCCAATAAAGGAACCTACGTCGCCTCACAACTTCCACTACAGGAACAGCAAGACCTTTCAAGCTTCCAATATCCAAAGGAAACTGGCTATACCTTCAAGAAATCCATTCTCTTGGACAGTCCTTTCGAACACACAAACTGCGACTATATATTCAATGATGGCAGTCCCGATATCCGATTGACACAATTTGAAGATCTCTCTAGGTTCTATAGCTCCAACATGAAACGCAAGAGCAACCGGTCAAAGATGGGGTATTACAATCAGGAAGGGAGCGAATATTTTAAGGAACAGATGCTCGATTACCTGCAGAGCAGCCGCGCCTTGAAAATCAACAAGAACAACCTCCTTATCAGCAGGAGTATTGAGATGAGCCTTTATATCATCTCGGAAATCTTGCTCACAGAGGATGATACCGTGCTGGTCGCTGAACTGAGCTACTTCGCTGCAAATATGATCTTTCAGAAGTCTGGCAGCAAAATTATCTCTATCCCATTGGAGGATGATGGAATCGACGTGGAGGCACTTGAAAGACTCTGCCAAAAGCAGACCATAAGGATGCTTTACCTCACAGCTCAGCAACACTACCCAACCACTGCTAGCTTAAGTGCCCATAAGAGAATGAAAATCCTGCAGCTGGCAAATCAATATGGCTTCATCATCGTTGAAGATGACCATGATTATGACTTCCAATTCGACAAGCAACCACTTCTACCCCTTGCCACTTCAGACCAGAACGGAATGCTGATCTATGTTGGTTCCTTTGGAAAATCCTTGGCTCCCGGCTTCCGAACAAGCTTTATCGTTGCTCCTGAAAACCTGATGGTTGAAATGAGAAAACATCTCGGGATCATTGACAGGCAGGGAGATATCTTAATGGAACAGGCTTTGGGAGAGATGATCGAGGAAGGTGCGATACACAGGCATCTAAAAAAATCATTGAAGGTTTACAAGGAAAGAAGGGACTACATGGCCTTTCTACTTGAAAAAGAATTAGGTGACCTGCTGGAATTTAATATCCCCAATGGCGGCCTTGTATTTTGGTTGAAATGGAAAAAGCCAATCAATCTGCTCAAGCTCAGTCAGCAAGCGGCCAAGAACAACCTATTTATTCCGAAAACCTTGCTTTACCAACAAAAGGACCTTCAGGCAATGCGTATTGGATTTGGCAATCTAAACCTAGAAGAAATGGAAAAAGCCATCCAAATCTTAAGATCTAGCCTATCTGAAATCTAATGTTTAGTCTGCAAATATTGTTCTGCTTTCTTTGGGTTGAACGTCTCTAAAATGGACATACATGCGTTTATATTTCACCATCTCCCTAGAGTCCGCCAAATAATTCATCTTCGTATCCCTAAAGACCAACTGGGCGGCCTTTTTTTCCATTTTTGTTGCAAAATCAAGGAATTCTCGGAAAAGCATCCGACGTTCATGGGTAGTGAAATTACTCTGTTGGCAAACTTTTAGGATCAGCTCATCATCAAAATGTAGAGAAATTTTCGTGCCTTGGGAATTTAAAAGATAAAATATGGGTCTGGGACTATTATTTGGAAATAAGCCAAACCCTATAACACCATTATCAGTGTTGAATACATAAGCATAAAAGTGGATAGTGCCTATCAATGCCGAATCGACCAGTATGTTTTTAGTAACCATAGCTTCATAATTTATGTGTTAGTGAATAATAGATGATTAAAGATCTATCAGGAAAACCCTTAATTATCCATTTATTGGTTAATTTACTCTTTCTCAAGTCAATGGCAGTGGAGATATAGATTATCTTTTTATTAATTCTTTGAAAATCTAACTCTTAATGCTTATTATCAATACTTATTGGCAGCAGCTTATGCTACCAATTTCCTACAGGCTTCAGCACAAGACCTACAGGCTTCGGCACATTCACGACAGTGTTCCATTCCATGAGCAGCATGTTTTTCACACTCTTCCGCACAGGCTTCACATAGATCCAAACAAATCTTAACTAACTCCAACTTAGGTTTACTGTCCATAATCAACAGTTTATAGGTAGACTCACAGATCTCTGCACATTCCAGATCCGTTTGAATGCACTTGCGCATCATTTCCAGTTTCTCCTCTCTCAAACATGCTTGCGCACATTTTAAACAAGCAACCACACATTGCTGACACGCCTCTATACAATTCTTTACCAATTGATCTTGTTCCATTTGCTTCTCCTTTTTATTGCTAATAATAAAACTGAGCTCAATAGCTTTAGCATTGATACCCATTAAGTTAACACTTTCACAATACATTCGTTCAAATTAAATTCATTTATATAAGTTAATTTTTGATTTGTATTAAATAAATTACAATTACTGATAATCTTTTTCTTATAAAAAACGAATCTATTGAAACTATTTTCTGAAACCTCATTATCAGTTTTATCAACGATTAATTTTAGCCAAAAACCGTAAATGTAGTATTTTTAATTTTGTAGAAAACCCTCTACTACAGTATTTTAAAATAAATAGAACCGAATTTTATAATCCTAAAAATACAAGCTACATTTATCCAGAAATTGCAACTGTCCTCAGAAAAATTGAACGTTTTGCAATTCAAACCTAATTTGAAAATCATGAACAATTACAAATCTTCTTTCAGTCACTTATTGGCAATACTCTTTCTATTGTCCTTTTCCTTCAAGTCCCTTGCACAGGGACTACCTCAAAAAGACCTAGACCAGCTAGTAGAAAAAACCATGAAGAGCTTCAATGTTCCGGGAATAGCATTAGGGATTATAAAAGATGGAAAAACCATCCACCTAAAAGGATATGGAGAAAGATCCATAAACAGTAAAAAACCTGTTGACAATCAAACTGCCTTTGCAATCGCCTCAAATAGCAAAGCCTTTACGGCATTTGCCTTGGGCATGCTTATGGATGAGGGAAAACTAACCTGGGATAGCAAAGTCACCGATTTTATTCCAGAATTCAAGATGCATGACCCTTATGTCACTTCAGAATTTACCGTTAGGGACCTATTGACCCACCGTTCAGGATTAGGTCTCGGTGCTGGTGATCTAATGTTTTGGCCAGATTCTGCAAACTTCAATACTGAAGAAGTGATCCATAACCTGAGGTACCTTAAACCGGTATCCAGCTTTAGAACAAAATTTGATTATGACAACCTACTTTATATCGTCGCTGGCGAGGTCTTGAAAAGAGCTTCGGGAATGAGCTGGGAAGACTTTATAGAGAAAAGGATCATGGCACCTCTTGGCATGACGAATAGTGCTGCCTCCCTGAGCCGGATGAAGTCAAAAAACAATGTAATCGATGCCCACGTCCCTATAGATGGCAAATTGATTACCATTGCCAGGTACTTAAGCGAAACAACCAATGCAGCGGGCGGAATAAACAGCAGCATAGAGGATATGAGCAAATGGGCAACCATGCTTTTGAACAAAGGAAAATATGGGAACAACCTGGAAAAGCAACTCATTTCCGAAAGACGGCTTGCGCAGATCATGACCCTACAGACCGTTATCGGAGGTTCAGGTCCCTATAATGCTCACTTCACAGGATATGGTTTAGGCTTCTTTCTCAGTGATCAGAATGGATACTTTGTTGCCGAACATACCGGTGGCTTAGGTGGCATGGTTACTCAAATGACCTTGATTCCTGAACTGAAGCTCGGCATTATCGTGCTGACCAACCAACAGTCTGGCTATGCTTTTACCACGATCACCAATCAGATCAAAGATTCCTATTTTGGGATCAAAGGAACCGACCGCCTGACAGAACTTAAAGCTAGGGAATCCAAAAACGAAAGCGAAGGCGACAAAGTTACCAATGAGGTCTGGGCCAAAATCAAAGCTCAGGACCAAAAAATAGACTTCTCTCCTTTCCTTGGTAAATATAAAGACGCATGGTTCGGAGAAATCAAAATCAGTAACCGTAATGGTCAACTATATTTTACATCAGCAAGATCTCCACAGCTGCAGGGCAAAATGTATTATTACCAAGGGAACACCTTCGTTGCCGCTTGGAATGACCGCAGCATGAATGCAGACTCTTATGTTATGTTCAACCTGGATGAAAATGCCAAGGCAGAAAGCATAAAAATGAAAGCCGTTTCTCCATTAACAGACTTTTCTTTTGACTTCCATGACTTAGATTTAAAAAGAATAGATTGATTTTCGAAGCATAATTAATGCAGCAAAAGGAGATTTTCATCCTGCAAATAAAAATATCTCATTAGAAATGAGCTTTTTCACTGTTTAAACCAATGATTAGGGTAAAAACATTTGGAGTATATATAGATTAATCCTACTTTTGTATCACAAAATCACGGTAGGTATAGCTCAGTTGGTTAGAGCACTAGATTGTGGTTCTAGGGGTCGTGGGTTCGAGCCCCATTACTTACCCGGTTAAAGGAGGTCCAAAAGGCCTCCTTTTTTTGTATCTAAAATCCTAATAATCAAGTCTTTCTAATGGATTCAAAGAGCGATGGAAGTGAAATTTTTATTTTTAAGTCCAATTTTAAATCTAATGAAATCCGTCAAATATTAAGCATTTCAACTAAGTTTTGTCCACGTTTTTGTCCACGTGGAGCTTAAAAAAATCATAAAATGATATTGAGCGAATTCAAATTCTCATAAGTATCAAATTCCCTTGCAGTAAATTTCAAATAACAATTAACGCTAATTGCTCGCCGTCTGCGAGTTGGAACGAAGGTCGTTGAAGAGAAATGCTCAAGGATGATTCAACGATATATACGAAATAAACGAAGACTGTTGTAGGTATTTTTGAAAACGAATAGTGCGATTGGAATATCAATAATAGTGACAACATCCAGGCCTGAGTGATCAGCAGGCGAGCCAAACTCTAAAAGCATGAAGATTTTTAATAAAATTAAAAAGATTTAGGAGCTTTTATGAAGTGAAGGGATTACCTAGACAATAATTATGACAAACAGCGAAGTTCTATAAATAAATTACGGGAAACCGTTTTATTTATAGCTTGGTTTGGCGTATCTTAATCCCCTATAAAGGTGAGTGGAATACCTTTTTTCCATCTATTTTAAACATGAAGATAAAAATTATAATTGAAGCAGGATTAACAGGAAACCCATTTTGCGGTCATTTTAGCTATTGTAAAAGTCTAAGTCAATCTTTTGGAAAATTATTTGCCCACAAATACCGCTTTTATTTTCTTCGTATGAATTTTAATCGAGTATTCAAAGTAGAAAACCCTGTAAAACTAATCTCCTATAGATTGTATAAATATTTATACAGACATTTAACAAAATTCCAAATTTGGCACATTACATATCAATTAACAGATTTATTACCACTTCAGAAAAACACTAAAATTGTATTGACAATACACGATCTTAACTTTTTAAAAGAAAAGTCAAAAGAAGGAATAAAGAAAGATTTAGCAATTCTTCAGCATAATATTGACTTATCGACAAGTATTGTTGCTATATCCAATTATGTCAAAGATGATATAGAAAAGTATTGCCAATTAAATGGAAAAACTGTGAAAGTAATCTATAATGGCTGCTCAATTGACCCAAAATTAATTAATCAATTAGATCAATCTAACTATTTTTCGGAAGGCGAATACATCTTTAGCATTGGTGTTATTGCGCCTAAGAAAAATTTCCATATTCTCCCCTATTTATTGTTGGACAATCAATTAAAATTAGTGATTTCAGGGTTTATTCAAGATAAATCCTACTATGATCACATTCTTAATATCGCAGAACAATTGGGAGTTCGGGATAGGGTTCACTTAACTGGTCCTGTATCCGAAATGGACAAATATAGACTTTACAGAGATTGTTCACTTTTTGCATTTCCATCATTTGCTGAAGGGTTTGGATTACCCGTTGTAGAAGCAATGAGATTTGGTAAGAAAACGCTATTGTCCAGACACTGTTCCTTACCTGAAGTAGGTGGCAGCCTAGCCCATTATTTTGAATCAGAAGATGTAGATTATTTGAAAAATTTTGCAGTCGAAGAGCTTCCAGCAATATTAAATAAAAACGTTAATAAAAAAGAGATTATTCAATGGTCTCAACAATTTAATTGGGATAGAGCAGCTGCTGAATATGAAGAAATTTACCAACAAACCATGCAATTCTCCTAAATTATAAAAGTATGAAACAAATTATATTAAGACAAAGAATAGAGAGTTTCTTGAGAATTCTTGTAAAAGGAACTTATGAAAATATAAAAGCTAGACGGAATCGTATTTTAAGAACATATCAAAAAAAACCTGTTATAAAGGATTTATACGTTTCACTTACAACCTATGCACCACGAGTTCAAGCTTTTGAATATGCAGTTCTTTCAATACTAGCGGGCAGTGTATTGCCCGAAAAAATATTAATTTATGTTCCGCAGGGATTTAAAAACCTGCTCAATGCAAACCCAAATGCTATCCTTCTGAATCATCTGGATTCGGGGATTATAGATTTGATAGAAATGGAAGAGGACTTAGGGTGTCATAGTAAATATTTTTATGCTTTTAAGTCTTTTGGTAATCGGAAAGACATTGTTATTTGTGACGATGACGTCGTATACTATTATGATTGGTTAAAAGATCTTACACAAGCTCCAAAAAATAATCCAAATTTTGATGTTTTTGCCTTTAAAGCAATACAAGTCTTTCGTACTGAAAATGCAATAGAACCTTACGACAATTGGTTGCATCTATCCAAAAACTTTAAAGTCGGAAAAACCTTATATGCAGAAGGAGTAGGCGGAGTATTATTTTTAAAAAACAAATTAACTCAGGAAGTTTTTAATAAAGAGGTTTTTATGAAAATTACACCTAAAGCAGATGATGTGTGGTTATGGTTTTGCACTTATTATAATGGGTTAAATGTGAAATACATAACACCAAGAAACAACTCAAAATTACTGTATGTTGTAGCGGATTCTCAAGTTGTAAATTTATGGAGTGAAAATACCAGTTTAAAAAGAAATGATATTTATGTGGCCAACTGTAATTCGTATTTTAAGAATCAATTAAAATTCGAAATAATGCCGCTTATTCCATTAGTGCCTTTGTCCAATAATATTGAGCAAGTTGAATAAGTAAAATACTTTAAGCATATTATTCTTCACAAAAACTTTTTAATGCTTACCTGAACTATGATTTGAACAAATCTAAAAAGTAATATATTAATTCCAACACATCACCAAAAAAAAAAAAAGTTAGAGGCAAATCAAAAATGAAAAAAAGAATGAAACTGATAAATGCGAAAAATCAACTAAATAAAACATTCATACATTATAATGTTACTTAACAGAAGGTGATGATTATTCATCAAATGAAGGTAAAGCGTTAGTTATATGTGGCATTTGTTTCGTTGCATACAAAGTTGTCAAGGATATCCGATTTGCTCAAAGTCGATTTATTGATTACATAAACATTTAACTTGACCATGCTGTTTTAAAGTAATATTCATTAAATGGATCATCTGTGAGCATAAAGAAATTTTGATTTCTTGTCAAAGATTGGACACACTCATAAATTTGTTCTTTAACATAATTAGAGATTAAAGTTACTCTTACCTTTCCGCTTTTATTTTCATTACCAGATAGATGTATTTCCGAATACTCAGTATTGAAATGCTTTCCTTTTAGATTACGAATTTCAATGTGCGGTCTGAGTAAGCACCCGTAACTGAGTAAACAACAGAAATAAAGATTTTCGTGATTTGCTTTTAAATAAGAGAGAACTGTATGCAATTGTTCTTCTGTATAAATCTGATGTAATGTAGCTTTTACTTTTAACCTATCTGTTTTTTGAATTAAATCTTTATTAAGAAAACCTTTCTTTTTAATGTAGCCAAAGAGAGAGCCTAATTCTCGTCTTTTAGCCATGTAATTGTTAGAACTGGTTTTGAATGAATTTAGGTAATCTTGTATTCTATTAATATCAAGTAAATTAATATCAGATTGACGTTCATTTTCTGTCAAAAAGCACAAGAAGTTCTGACAATTTCTCTCTAATGCTTTTGCATAGTGAGGATTTAAATCTGTTGAAAGTTTCTGTTTTAAAGCTTTTTGTAATAACGTTTCAGTGGTATGTAATAATTCATCTTCTTTTGGAAACACTAAGCTTTGGTAAGTTCCATTGTCAAGAGCTTTTGTAAATTCAAATTCTAGTCTTTTGAATAGTTTTAATTTTGCCTTAGAACATTTTTCTTTGTTTGGGGAGATGTCTAAACCTAGTCTTTTCCCTGTGTATTCTCTAAATCTTTTTCCGTTAACTGTGATAGCTATAAATGATCTATCTATGTCTTTAGTTGAAGTAATCTTAATTGAATAATTTTCCATTTTGTCCAAAAGTTTGTCCACGTTCAGAAAATCACATTAGAAAGATTGGATATACTGGATATCATAACAAAATATTAGATGGCTCTAACATTTTTAGAAGAATTGTTATTTAATTGATTTATAGATACTTACAATATAAAATAATAAGTTTTTAAGGTAAAAAGATTAATGGTACTTTTGTATCACAAAATCACGGTAGGTATAGCTCAGTTGGTTAGAGCACTAGATTGTGGTTCTAGGGGTCGTGGGTTCGAGCCCCATTACTTACCCGGTTAAAGGAGGTCCAAAAGGCCTCCTTTTTTTGTATCTAAAATTCCCTTTAACATTCTCCTGATTAAAAAAATCCTAAACAAAAAACGGATTGAAATCCATCAACCCGTTTTACTCTCCTAATTTAATTTATACTGATCTAACATCTCATGTACCTCCTCTTTGCTATTGAACATCAAAGCATCCAGAATGGATAGTCCTGGCTCAAACACCCGCCCTCCTTGTTGATAATCCCGGAGCTTTATTTCATGAAAGAAGATATCTATATCCGACTGAATATATTTTTCCCGGTTATAAAAACTCATGCCGCCTATTGGATTAACATAAGTAACTTTCTGACCTATCGACTTACAGATATTTAATGCCCACTCGTCAGAGTCCTTCGGTTGCTCGATCATCAATTCCATCTCTGAAAAGGCAACAATCTCCCTTGGCATTTCCAGATAGTTACATATTTCAGTCAGCACATGCCTGTTCAGGGAAGTAATATCATCAAAGTCCTTGGACAAAGTTTCTTTCACAAAATCAAGGGTCGGTTTATAGTAAGGAGCAATCTTTTTATAGATGGCCATTTGCGAAAACATTTTATCCTTCCAGGGCAGACTGTTGTCCAAAACACATTCCTTGATCAAGGAAGCTCTTCCGTTTGGTTTTTTCACAGGAACCTGTATATACAACCATCCATCACCCTGTTTCAAAATACGGTTCCGTTCAATCCAACCTCGTTGAATGTATTGTACGGTATCCAATAAAATAAATCGATCCGTATGTTTCAATAGGCTGATATACCCTAAATACGGAAAGAAATAAGGCTGAATTATTCCGATCTTTTTTCTAAGCATTATTATTTAATAATTAGTTTGGTTATAGTGCATAGCTATCCCTAAAAGCAGCCTCTTAATCAGGTTCATCATTTAGGTATAGAAAATATTATTATTCGGCATTGCTTCCGGATAGATTCAATTCATAGCATCACAGCCTGAAAAAGTAAAACAGCGCGTTACTCCTTCAGCAGCCTTATTAAATCTATCTAAATTGATTATTGAGCCACAAAACCAGATCGATTGAGACTTCTTAATCACTAACTAGTTCAAAGTTAAAATGAACATTTGGTCCATTTTTACGGCTTTCCATAATTGGAGAAAAAAATATAAAGATGCTTCTTTGGATCCCAATTAAAACGGAGATTCTCCAATTAATTCGTAAATTGTACAATCGCTAAACCTATCATGAAAAAACTAAGCTGTACATTCTTTGTATTCCTATTCTTTACGTTAGCAGCTTATTCCCAAACTGCTCCAACCGAAATACAATTTGTCCGTCAAGGAGTAAAGCGCATTATCTTTGACCAGGACCAATCTATCCCATTGGCCAGTCTTAATCCGGAAAAGATTATTGGATTAAATGTAATGCACCCCATACATCAATATGGCAAGGATTCAGCTAAGATTAATATTGAAAAAGGACTATTGAATATTACAGCAAATACTGAATCTGAATCAACCATTTGGTTGGCAGGATTTAATCCTTTTGCCACCTATATTATGGACTTAGGCGATATCACTGGAGAAGGGAAACTGGGCTTTCAATTTGCCGATCCGAAAAAGAAGGAAATTGTCCGACTCTCCATTTCTTATGCAGCAGGACTTATTGCTGACATCGAATTTGACCATCAAAAACCAGCAGAGCACATTAATTTCAATCAATCCATTTATATTCCAGAGAAAAAAGATATTCCTTTAAAAGGCAAGCTCATATTACAGATGCTTGGCAGTGGATTGACCCTTTACCTTCAAAATGAGGGTTTACCTACTGTCCTTGCCCAAAAGGATTTTGCAGAATACACTGACCTTAGGGAAATTGAAAAAATCCGAAAATTCCAAACCTCATTATATGCCCAGCAGCAAAAAGGGACCATAGCAATAAAATCAGTGGACATCCAATTAAATGCAGGAATGGGTCTTGCGGATATCCGCGCATTGACCTACGAAACTGGCGAACCCATAATGGATCAAGGTCGTCTATGGTTTAGCATGAGCGTGCGAGGAAGAGCATTGCCGCATCACCTCCAAGGAATCTTTAGCATGGATCCTTCTGTATTTGACATCAAGTTTGAAGGCATTGTGGTATTTGATCGTGGGGATGGGTTATGGCGAAACGAGGTCGCCTCTCATATCTTCTTTGACCGTAGGGACTCCATTTGGAGAGGGATCACAACCGGATTTAGTGCCTATGCCAAAAAATCCGAGAAGAAACAATTACTTGCGGTCGAGTCAAAACAAGACCCAAGATTTGGTTTCTCCATTATGAAAGCTAAACCAATGGGCCAGGTCGGAGATATTGAAGATCCGCACATAATATTTGACAAGGACGCCAATAAATGGCGCATATTGACCTGTGAAAATAGCGATGGATATAAAGCCATCATATTGGAATCCGATGATTGGGACAAGGGCTACAAAAAAATTGCCGGTCCTGTAAAGCACAATTCTACCGGAACCTCTATCCAAAGAATCAACGGTAAACTTTTCTGCTTTTCGGGCAGCTCCGAAAAAGAAGTCTTTATCTATTCCTATCCTGACCTTAAAGAATTGGGCCACTTAACCATGGACCTTCCACCATGGGACGAAACGAGCAACAGTAGGGTTTGGCCAAATGTTATTCAACTACCCGAAGGATATCCAACAAAATATATCGCCTTGATGATGGACCGATTTAATTACCCTGGTTTGAAAGGTCCAAACTGGACCTATGGAGCATTATATCTCTATCATGGCTACGAAAAAATAAGGACGAGCCCTTAATTCTTCAACTTCGGCATTGCCCCCATTTCAAGTTTCAATGTACCGCCCTTCAGGAGGTCCGCATGGCTGATCTGCATCTTTTCCAAAGGTTTTCCATTTAAGCTTGCAGATTGTATATAGATTTTTTCTTTAGAATTACCGGTCGCTACAATATTGAACTGCTTCCCATTGTCAAGCTTGAAAGTAATTTCCTCAAAAACTGGGCTTGTGATTTCATAGACCGGATCTCCAGGAGCAATAGGATGAATACCTGAAGCCGCAAGGACATACCAAGCCGACATTTGACCTACATCCTCATTACCTGTCAAGCCTTCCACCTCATTTTTATAGGCATGCTCACAGATGTAACGAGTCCATTTTTGAGTCAGCTCCGGCGCTCCTAACCTATTGAACAGAAAGGGAACATGATGAACTGGTTCGTTGGCATGGTTATAATACTTATTCCACAAGAAATCCTTCGGGGTATTTTCAAAGAATGCAGTCAAATCCGCCAATACCTTTTTCCGGCCACCCATTAACTCCACCATACCTTCAACATCATGCGGTACAAACCAACCTTGCTGATATGAATTCGCTTCAATACTGCCGTACCATTCCTTCATGCGGCCTTCCTCTGGCCATTTCTCCCACGACCCATCCTGATGTTTGGGCCTAAACCAATCCTTTCTAGAATCAAATATATTCCTATAGAACTGGCCACGTTTCATATATTTCTCATAAATATCCTTTTTGCCCATATTTTTGGCCATTTGGGCAATGCACCAATCCGTATACGCATATTCCAAAGTTTCAGAAATGCTAAAGCCTGATTCAACCGGAACATACCCTAGGTCAGAATTCCCAAACTTTTCCGAGGTTTTGATCATCAGGTCCAAAGCTTCCTCTTGGTTAAATCCACGGATTCCCTTTGCATAGGCATCCGCAATCACCGACAGAACCGGATTGCCGATCATACAACCACTATAAGCATTGAAAAACTCCCAACGCTCTAAATAATTCTTATTGCTTTGCTGAGCTAGGCTGATCAAGGAATTTATCTCTTCATTGACCATCTTTGGATTGATAATCGTCTGCAATGGAAATTGACTCCTGAAAACATCCCAGCCACTAAAGATGGTCCTTTTGGTAAAACCTTCCGATTCATGCACCTTTCCATTTGGCCTAGGATATCGCCCATCGACATCCGTAATGTTCCTTGGATCAATCATGGTATGATAAAGTGCCGTATAGAATATTGATTTTTCATCTTCCGTCCCACCTTTTACATCTATTTTACCTAAAGCATCATCCCAGGCCTTTTGGGCCAGTTCCTGCATGGTCCTAAAGTTCTTCCCTTTCACATCGGCAAAGAAATTATTTTCAGCTCCTTCCATATCTGTGAAAGAAATCCCCACCTTCAGCAATACCTGTTCTTGATCTCTTGTAGGAAACTCCAGATAAAACCCAACATGGTCGGCCTCAACAGCAGAAGCTCCAGGAATGACCTTTGCCCGTTCCAGCATACGCTGATAATCAAGGCTCGCAACATCCTTGTTTTTCCGCTCCTGTCCATCGGGCACATCCTGTGCCCAGAATCCATAATTTAACAAGGGTTTGCTAAATTCCGCATAAAAGTAAACTGTATAATCGGGATGACCATCTCCATCGCCCCAACCTCCACCAGTTGAATCACATTTAATCCAACCTTTGATGGTATTGCCATCTACAACCTCCACAGACTGTCGGGTAGAAGTTCCACCGACCCTTCTCGCCAAATCAATTTGAATCCTCGAGGTATCATTTTCAGGAAAAGTAAACCGAAGCATACCGCCATAGGGAGATGCTGTAGCTTCCGCCTTAATCTGATAGCGGTCTAAGTACACCGAATAATAACCTGCCTTAGCAGTTTCTGAGTTCTTATCATACGTAGATCTATAGCCTTGGAGCTCACCTGAACCTTCCTTCCCAGCAATTACATGTAATGGACCCGTACTGGGCATCACTAAAAAATTCCCCAAATCTCCATACCACCCTACCCCACTCATCTGTGTAAAGGCAAAACCTTCAATGGTTTTATGCTCATAGCTATATCCAGAGCCATTATCACCCCCTGTAATGGTATTGGGACTGACCTGTGTCATACCAAATGGAGTGGCAGCACCCGGAAAAGTTTTTCCAAGTCCATGGTAGGAACTTGCCGTGTTGGTGCTTGCCCCAATAAATGGATTCACATATCTTGAAGCACCAACGGGAGATTGCGCCTCAACAGTAATGGCCAAGCTTACAAAAAATACGGAAACTAAGGATTTTAAAAACATGTATTTATCTAAATAATGATTCAATTGTTATTTCACCTGCCCAAGCATCTTGCCTAATTGCAGGGCTGTTCGAAGAAGGTTCTTTTCTGTATGCTTTATGGACATCTCCAATTCCTCTGGTTGATTTCCAATAGGCAGCAACATCAGGAAATAATCCTGCAGTTCTTTTGGAATCTTCAAGGGGATTTTTCCGGCCAATCCAATACAAGGAATTTGTCTTTCCTTGGCTTTGGCAGCCACTACTACCGGCGCTTTCCCTTCTAATGATTGACTATCTATGCTCCCTTCCCCAGTGATCAGTAAATCTACTTGTGCCAAAGCTGCATCAAAACCTGTTATCTCACAGAAATAGGATGCTCCTTTTTTTAGATCAGCATTCAAGAATACGGAAAATGCAGCTGCAAGCCCTCCAGCAGCACCTCCTCCCTTCATACCGTTCAATGATTTTTGAACCGTTTTTTTTGTCAATCGGTCAAAGCTTTTCAAAAACTCCTCCAATTTTTCGATATCTTCTTCACTTGCTCCCTTTTGCGGACCAAAAACCCTTGCCGCCCCATTTATTCCCAACAATTTATTCTCAACATCACAAAGAACAGTAAACTCACAACCTAAGATCCTTTCCTTGAATTTCGAAATGTCCATAGAATCCACCTTTTCAAAATCATTTGGTAAGGGCTCTATCACTGCACCTTTTTTATCCCGAAACTCTAGACCCATCGCTTGCAGCATACCTATTCCAGCATCAACGGTAACTGAACCGCCCAAACAGATCACAAAATCCCTGATACCTGAATCAATCAATGCTGAAATCAATTGCCCTAATCCTTTGCTACTTGATTTCAATGGACTTTTAAGTTTGTTCTGGATTGATTTAAATCCTGAGGTCTCTGCCACCTCAATAACAGCGCATTTGCCAGAATCAATCAAACCATAACTAGCTTTTGTTTTCTTTAGGTAAGCACCAGCAACCTTCATGCTCTTTATTTCTCCATTCAACTGCTTACAGATGAGAATAGAGCTATAGTCACCGCCATCTCCAATAGGAAATTTGGAAATATTAGCCTGGATTCCACTGGATTTCAAACCTTTTTCAATTGCATCCGCGACCTTATCAGCCTTTAGGCTATTTTTGAAACTATTGGGTGATATTAAAATGTTGAGCATTAAGAATAGACTTCTGGATTTAAACAAGTTTTCAATTTTTCTCCTTCGACAAAGGCAACAATATTCTCTGCCGCAATTCTCGCCATTCCTCCTCTAGCCTCAATGGTTGCTGAACCTATATGTGGTAATACACAGACCCGTTCATGTATTAAAAGTGGATTATCAGGCAACATCGGTTCAGGATCCGTCACATCCAAGCCTGCACCCCAAACTTTGCCCGCATTTAGCGCTTCATCCAAATCCTTTTCATTGATAAAGCCACCCCTTGCCGTATTTACAATAATCGAAGTATCCTTCATCTGCTCAAATACCTCTTTATTAAACAAACCTCGGTATTCAGGAGCATAATTGGCATGTATAGATAATACATCAGATTGCGCTAGGAGTTCTTCAAAACTCACATACTTTGCTCCCAACTTCTCTTCCAATTCTTCATTTCTATTCCTGTTATGGTATATGATCGGCATTTCATAAGCTGCTTTGCATTTTATGGCCATCTCATATCCTATCCTTCCCAATCCAAATACACCTAAGGTCTTACCATAAAGCTCTTGGCCTAAATTTGCAATCGGATTGAAATACTTAAATCGAACTCCTACACGTACTTGATTGCTATGGAAGGATGCCAATCGAGAAACCATTAACATCAACATAAAGGAAATATCAGATGTAGCTTTACTCAGAACATCTGGAGTATTGGAAACCGGTATCCTTCTCCGGGTAGCCTCTTCTAAATCTACTTGATCATAGCCGACCGAGAATAGCGATACAGCCTTCACCGAAGGGCAGAGGTCAAAAAACTTCGCATCAATCTTATAGGCTCCAATATTGAGGATCGCATCACATTGTTGACAATACGAAATCCACTCATCATAGGATATTTCTGGATTTTCAGGCATTATTAGATCGATATCAGGTCTAGCCAGCATTTTCATGCCGACTTCAGGGATAAGTTTATTTATGAAGATCTTCATGTTGATTAGGTTTTTTGTGCAATAAGTTTAATATACTAAAAATGTATCGTTTTTAGGTAGACTGGCTATACTTCAATCTTAATATCACCTCTATTGGTAATATTAAGCATAGAGATTCTACCAAATGGTTAACACCAAAAATCAGCGGTTGTTGTTGGTGAAAAATGAAAATTACGATACTGTAAAACAAAATCTTTTGAATGGGAAAAAACCTACCATTGCTACAATTGTTGCTTATCGTACCTCATATCATGCATTGCACTTTCAATGTCATTGATCAGTATTGCATCTGATCAGAACAACTTACAAGGTTCTTTGGATAGTATTGATTCATGGACTGCCAAGTTTCCTTTCCTACAAAATGACAAACAAGTCCGTAAGCTATATACGATCAATGCTAATCAATTAGCATTCCTTAGCTTCCAGGAAGAGAATATCGAAAAATCCCTGGCCTACCATGATCTGGTAATTGAAGAGTTATCAAAAAATCAGGACCTAGGACTGAAAGACAATAAAGATCTAATTTCATTTGCCGTTAGCCTCGCAGCGGACCAACTTGAAAAGAAAGAATTCAGGATTGCCAGAAAGATCGCCAGCGAAAGCTTAGCCTATTTCAACGATCCAGAACTCAAAAAGATGTTAAAATACATGGATGATAAAAACTTGGGACTTAATTAAGTCCCATTTTTTTTTGAGCGTATTTATCCGCTATAATACGTTTTCAGTTTAATTATAGCAGACAATGATAGTAGGTTTTGGTTTTTTATGTCATACGGAGGTTTATCCGAAGTATCTCGGAACTTGACAGACAATCAAAAACAAAAAATTAAGTTAAGTTTTATTTGCCATACTGAGGTTCATCCGAAGTATCTCGGAACTTGACAGACAATCAAAATAAAAGAAAATAAGGTAAGTTTTATTTTGTCATACTGAGGTTCATCCGAAGTATCTCGAAACTTGACAGACCATCAAAATCAAAAACATCTTTTTTGACTGGCGTACAGTTCCTTTACTTTCGGTTATCACCCTCCATCATCCTAAAGAAGGTTAAGTTTTTTTGGTCATACTGAGGTTCATCCGAAGTATCTCGAAACTTGACAGACCATCAAAATCAAAAACAGTTTTTTTGACTGGCGAACAGTTCCTTTACCTTCGGTAAAGGATGACACGATCTTTAGGAGGAGAACCATACAGATTCCTCACTATCTGTTCAGAATCAATATGCGCTAAAGAGGGATTCAGAGTGAAACGAAGAATCTATTGTTGTTTTTTTGGAAATTTTGGTCATCGTAAGATGAGGAAACTATTTCAAATGATTGTGGTTAGTTCCGAGACCCTTCGGGGAAACCCTCAGGGTGACACAAAAAAGGGTATGGAAAAAGATTCACCCCCGATGGGGATTTTTTATTAGCTGATCTAAACGAATTTAAGAGATAATCACCCTAAAGGATAATATTGATGTTAAGATTGCATCCAGCGGGCGAATTCAATTCGCCCATACAACACCTGCTACCTTTTTAGCGAAAAGATAGTTCATTCCATGATCTTGGTCCATCCTCGCATCTCTTCCATCCTGGTTCAAAAAAAAGCAACCCTTCTGGGGTTGCTTTTTTATCTACATAAATATTTCCTGAAACATGAAATCATCCTCTTGAAACATCAGAAAAGTCTCAAATCTCAAATCTCACATCTCATATCTATCCTAAATCAAATCCACGCTTCTTTTTACAAAAGCTGTCAGTTCAGCACCAGTCAACAGACCTCTTGACAATAGAGCAAGATCAAATGCCTGTTTGGCTAGCTTTTCACCTTCTTCTTCGGAGGATTCTACAATACGTTTCACTAATGGATGGTTTCCATTAACCGTTACCTTATAGTTATCAGGCAAGGTACCATAGAATCCCATACCACCACCAGTTTTGGCCATATCTTTCATACGACGCATAAACTCATCGATAGTTACGGCAACTGGGAGATCATTGGCATTCAAGGCATCCACTTCAACCTTCATATCCGGACGAGAGATTGCTTTCTCAAAAATTCCAGTTGCTTTCTTGCTCTCATCTTCAGTCAGAGTCTGTTCGATTTTCTCGTCTTTAGGGATCAATTTATCGATTACATCCGAGTCAACACGTTTCAACTGCACCTTCTCGCCGCCATGTTGCTCCACATAGCCTGCAAAATGCGTATCCAAAGGACCATTGAAATTCAGGACATCATATCCTTTTGCCAAGGCTGCTGCAATGTAGCCATCTTGCTGCGCTTTATCTTGGGTATACAGGTAAATGATGTTGCCATCTTTGTCTACTTGGATATCCTTAACCTTTTCGTAGTACTCCTTGAAGGTATAATATTCATTGTTCACATTCTGAAGCAAGCAGAAATCATTTGCTTTTTCAGCAAATTTCTCATCGCTCAACATACCGTATTTAATGAACAAACTGATATCAGACCATTTTTCCTCAAAACCTTTACGGTCTGATTTAAAGATCTCGTTCAATTTGTCCGCAACCTTTTTGGTGATATAGTTGTTGATCTTCTTCACATTGCTATCCGCCTGTAAGAATGATCTTGAAACGTTCAGAGGAATATCTGGAGAATCAATGACCCCTTGTAATAACATCAGGAATTCAGGAACGATATCTTTTACTTCATCGGTAATGAATACCTGTCTAGAATACAATTGGATCTTATTGCGTTGGATTTCCAATTCGTTCTTGATTTTCGGGAAATACAGAATACCGGTCAAATTGAAAGGGTAATCTACATTCAGGTGAATCCAGAACAAAGGTTCATCCATAGAATGTGGATAAAGTTCATGGTAGAACTTCAAATAATCATCATCAGTCAATTCTGATGGCGATTTTGTCCAAGCTGGATGTGTATTGTTGATAATATTTGGAACCTCTACGGTCTTGTATTTTGGTTTACCTTCTTCATCTTCACCATCAGGTTCAGACTCTGATTTCATTCCAAATTGGATTGGAACCGGCAAGAACTTACAATATTTATTTAATATCTGTTGAATTCTTTGCTTTTGAAGGAATTCCAATGATTCTTCATTGATATGTAAGATTACATCGGTACCACGGGTAGTTCTGCTACCTGCAGAGATCTCATAGGAAGTAGACCCATCACAAACCCAATGTGCAGCCTCCGCTCCTTCTTGGTAAGACAAAGAGTCAATCTCAACCTGATCGGCAACCATGAATGCAGAATAGAAACCAAGACCAAATCGACCAATGATTTCATTGGCATCATTGGCTTCTTTAAATTTCTCCATGAATTCTGTTGCTCCTGAAAAGGCAATCTGGTTGATGTATTTCTTGATTTCTTCAGCCGTCATACCAATTCCGTTATCCGAAATGGTAATGGTCTTGGCATCTTCATCAACTTTCACTTGTACCGTTAGATCGCCCACTTCTCCATTATATTGACCTAATGAAGCTAATCTTTTGATTTTTTGGGAAGCATCGACCGCATTGGATACAAGCTCGCGTAAAAATATTTCGTTATCTGAGTATAAGAACTTCTTAATCACCGGAAATATATTCTCGGTATGAATTGAAATAGTACCTTTCTCTTCTTGCATATGTTTGTTAATTTATTTTTTTAAGATTTATATATTTCAGTAATCAACTTATATTCCAATGTTATTTTTAAGTCAAATTGACAGCTTGTGCTGAAATTTTTACACAATTGGCTATTTTTGACTGAAAAAACAGGTTAATTCTTCAGATGATATTTAAAAAACCAGATTTCCTTAAGTCTCCTTTGGAACATTTCCGCAGCCAATTGGAAAATACCCTACAAGCAAAAGCAGCTGTTTTTCGGGAGAAAAGCGTAAAGAAAAAACTTCCATTCGTCTATTCATTGGTTTTTCACAAAACTGAAGACAGCCCAATGACAACCTTCTCCTATGGTCTTTCATTCGCTAATCATCCAGATCAACACAATAAGGTTGAATTATGCCTGCAGATGGATTCTGAAGATATGACCTGGGCACATGTTGTTGGATATTTAACCAATCAGCTCCGTGGGGATTGCCCTTTCAATAGTGGCGAAATAATCCGACTGGGGCAAAAGGTCAGCCAAGAGTCTGACCTAAACGCTTTTGTGGTGATTCCTGTTCAAGATGGTATTCCCCAAAAAGTGAAGGATGGGAGGAAATCAACTGTACAACTGTTAGAATTGCTTCCTATTTATGAACAGGAAGTCTATAATATCCAAAAATTAGGATTGGATAATTTCATCAAGCAACTCGGAAAATCCAAAACAGACCCTAAACGGAAACCATTATAAGGTCTTCCTCTATTTAAATCCTCCTCTACAAGCTTGAATCCAACAAAAAAAAGATTTTTCCCTAACACTGTAGCATATCAGTAAACATTACCGTTTTTTTATTGAACGTTCAAAAATTGAAATCAAAAAAGAATTTACTGAACAAATGAAAAAACATAGTCTTCTATTAGTCATTGTACTAAGTATATTAACATTAAGTAGTTGTCTAAAGGATAATGATGATTATCCAGATTTAAACTACCCTGCTGTTTCCCTTTTTAACTTCTATCCAAAAAGTTCGGGAATACTATACGCAGTCAATGGAAACCTATTAAATCAGATAGATCCGCGATACAAAGGTATCTCTATGTTCTTCGCTATTCCGGGAAACAAAAAGATACAGGTTGTTGATCGCTTAAATAATCAACCGATCATTGATACGACTTTCACCTTTGCCGATTCAGTGGTATACAGCTGTATGGTCTATGGAACGGAAGAAAAACCTGAATTTATCAGGGTTCCAGATGTAGAATTAAAAAATGCGGGGACTAAAACCGGGGTTAGGTTCTTCCATTTGGCCAACCAAGTAGGCAAAGTAAATTTCAAGGTAGGCAGTCAGGAAATCGTCGGATCGACCAACCGTGTGAAGGAAAACCCTAACACTGTAGCCCAGA
Source organism: Sphingobacterium sp. NPDC055431 (assembly GCF_053644255.1). Taxonomy (NCBI): domain Bacteria; kingdom Pseudomonadati; phylum Bacteroidota; class Sphingobacteriia; order Sphingobacteriales; family Sphingobacteriaceae; genus Sphingobacterium; species Sphingobacterium sp. NPDC055431. The sequence continues at coordinate 32,530 of NZ_JBSHLH010000019.1, read as the reverse complement.
CACAAATCTTCAGAGAATCTACCACGGGAAAAACTGCTGTTACCGTGACGGATGAACAAGGAAAGGTAATCGCCAAAATCGATGAGATCAATTTGGAAAACAACAAACATTACAACTTCATGTTAATCGGAACGAAGGACAACAGTGAATTTCCTTTAGAGCTTGTATACAGCTTTTATAACATTACAGATTAACGACTTACAACAAGGCAGCTTTACAATACATCCATAAAAACGGAAAGGCCCAATGATTTGGGCTTTTCTTATTTTTAAGGTTTTGCTATATTTATGGCCTATGAGCCTTGAGAAACCCAAAATAGACGAATCTTTTCGTGTACTTCACGCTAAAGCGCATGAATACATTACGGATCAACAAGAAATTCTTGAAGAACAACATGCCTTTGGCCAATTCTCCAGCTATACCGTAGATTGGGAAAATAATATCATCAGCTTTTCAAATGAGGACAATTCAAACTTAAATCTAGCGTTTCAGATTGTGGGTAGTCTTGATCCTGAGAAATCTATTTGGACCTGGAGATGGGATAATCCAGAAATCTCTGAAGCTGAAAAGGAAGAATTGGATATCATCAAAAATTATGGTGAATTCTATGATTTTGGATACCTCAGCAACCCAAAACTGGAAATCGACACCCCTATCGCTTGGGCTTTGACCGCAATTTCCGGTTACCTCCGCATTTCCAAAGGAATCTTCAGGATTCAAAAAGACACTGAAGCCCAATTTGTATACTTTAAGGAAGTGTTAGCCTAACACCTTAAAATATATAGGAGTACCCTGACCATTATTAGGGTATTTCATTCATTGTTGAAATTCCTTAATTTCGCACACATTTTTTACTTATAAGAGCTAATGCAATTAACAAAATTAGAGATTAGAGGGTTTAAAAGTTTTGGTGACAAAGTAACAATCAACTTCAATGAAGGGGTAACAGCCATTGTTGGACCTAATGGTTGTGGCAAGTCTAATGTTGTTGATGCAATGCGCTGGGTACTAGGTGAACAGAGCACCAAGAACCTGCGCTCAGACAAAATGGAGAATATCATCTTTAACGGCACCAAAAACCGTAAAGCTGCTAATCTGGCTGAAGTTTCATTGACCTTTGATAATACCAAAAACATATTACCTACCGAGTTTGCAACTGTTACAATCACAAGAAAACTGTTCCGAACCGGTGAAAGTGAATATAGACTTAACGATGTAAAATGTAGATTAAAGGATATTACGGATCTTTTCCTGGATACGGGAATTGGTTCTGATACCTATTCGATCATTGAATTAAAGATGATCGATGAAATCATCGCCAATAAAGACAATTCCAGAAGAAACCTCTTTGAGGAAGCTTCAGGGATATCTAAATACAAAGTCCGCAAAAAACAGACCCTATCGAAACTAAAAGATACCGAATCCGATCTTTCTAGGGTTGATGACCTTTTGTTTGAAATCAACAAGAACTTAAAATCGCTCGAAAACCAAGCAAAAAAGGCGGAGAAATACTTCAAACTCAAGGATGAATATAAGGAAGCAAGCATTGGTTTAGCTTACTATAAACTTGAGGGTTTTCAAACAGATCTTGAAAGGATTACCAATCAGGAAGCCGAGCAACAGGAAAAACTGAGAAATGTGCTTTCCAAAATGGAAAGCAAGGAAAAAACCTTGCAAGAATCCAAAACGGATATCCTTGCCAAAGAACAGAACCTGTCTACCCAACAAAAGGCTACCCAGGAATATATCAATAAGATCAGGTCTTATGAATCTGAGAAAAAGATCAAAAATGCGCAATTGCAACATCTGCAGGAAAAGGAAACCCGTCTTAACAATGACCTGCAGAACGATAAACAGCAATTGAACCATGTGCAATATCAAATAAAGCGACTGAACGAGGAGCTTTTTGAAGAACAGAACAGCTTAGATGTCTTAAAGCAGGACCTAGATACTAATAAAATCGAGGTTGAAGAACTGCGAGCACAACAATCCTCAGCAAAAACGAAGCTGGACGAATTCTCCAAAAATAGCCAGGCTCTACAGAGCCAAATCTATGCTTTGGAAAAGGAATTGGCAGTTTTAGGCATACAAAAGGAAGCTTTGGAACAAGAATCCTTGCGAACCAGTCATGATTCTGAATCAAAAGAACTGGAACTTCAACAGTTCAATCATGCAGTTGCCGAATTAGAAGAACGTGTAGGGATCCAACAAGATCAATTTGATGAGGCCTTACGCACGGAAGAGGAAATCCAAAGGCAGATTGGCCAATGCGAAACCAAGCTCAAAGAATCAGCAGATGACCTGAGTAGAAAAGCGCGGTCTGTAGATTCCAAACAGAACGAATATAATTTGACCAAATCATTGGTGGATAACCTGGAAGGTTTTCCAGAGTCCATTAAGTTCCTAAGAAAACATGCTGGCTGGAAGAAAAACCCTCCCTTGTTTTCTGATATCCTATTCTGTAAGGAAGATTACCGCGTGGCAGTCGAAAATTTCTTGGAGCCTATCATGAACCATTATGTGGTAGAGACCAAAGAGGATGCTGTACAGGCCATAAAACTGTTAAGTGATTCTTCAAGAGGAAGAGCCAACTTCTTTGTTTTAGAAGCAATTAACGAACAAAAACCAAACAACATCGCTAAAGAAAACAATAAGGCTCTTATACCGGCCATGGACATTATTAAGGTTGACGAAAAATACCGAAACCTTTGTAATATCCTTTTACAAGATGTGTATTTAATTGACTCGGAAGCTGAAATTGACATCGATGCCAACCTACCAGCTGATAACATAGTCCTTCTTCAAAAAGAGGGAAAATACGCTAAAAACAAATTGGGAATCTCTGGTGGCTCGGTAGGTTTATTTGAAGGCAAACGTATCGGAAGAGCCAAGAATTTAGAAATCCTGGAAAAGGAAATCAAAGATTTGAACGAACAGATTGATATCATACAAGAAACCCAAGAGGCATTGAATGGTCAATTGGTCGGATTGAAAGGCAGTTCCCAAAAGGAATTCATCGATGAACAGCGAATACAATTGAACCGTCTGAACAATGAGCTGACTACCGTAAAGACAAAACAGGAGCAATATCAAACTTTCATCAATAGCAGCCAGAACAGAAAACAGGATATTGAGACCAAGGTTGCCAATATCATCGCTCAATTAGAGAAATCTGAGCCTGAATTGGCTACATTCAAAGAAACGGCAACCGAAAACCAAACGGTATTAAGCCGTCTGGAGGACTCCTACCATGAACTGAACGAGATCCTGAACGAGAAATCAACTGTCTATAACCAGGAAAACATTAAGTTCCACCAACAGCAGAACAAAGTGAATACCCTGCAAAGGGATGTAGAATACAGGGAAACACAACGTGAGAACCTAGAAGATAGAATCGAGAAGTTCAGCATAGAATTTGAAACAGTCAAAAACGACCTGAAAGAAGCCTTGAGTTTTGTAGACAACAACGATACAGACCTGGGCTCAATGTACGAACAAAAGGAATTGCTTGAAAAAGGTTTGCAAGAAGTTGAAGAAAATTTCTTTAAATCCAGAAAGGTAATCAACGATCTAGAAGATGAAATCAATCAACTTCGTAAATCCAAGGATATATCTGACGCTTTGATATCTGAGTTGAAGGATAAGAAAACAACATTACAGATTGACTTGAATGCGCTGAAGGAAAGGCTTTCAGTTGAATTCAATATCGAGTTACAAGATTTATTGGAAGCGGAAATCCCAGAGGAAAGATTGGCTATGGCCGATCTAGAGACTTCCTGCAGAAAGCTTAAAAAGCAATTGGATGACTATGGAAGCATCAATCCAATGGCCAAGGAAGCCTACGATGAAATGGATGAACGCCATGGTTTTATACAAAAGGAAAAAACAGATCTAATGGAAGCCAAAGCTTCCTTATTGAGCACGATCCAAGAGATTGATCAGTCTGCCAATGATAAATTCATGTACGCCTTTACCACCGTTCGTGAGAACTTCATCAAGGTATTCCGATCCCTGTTCAACGAGGAAGACTCCTGTGATATCGTATTAAGTGACCCAAACAATCCTTTGGAATCCGATATCGATATTGTAGCACGTCCTAAAGGGAAACGTCCTTTGTCCATCAACCAGCTTTCAGGTGGTGAGAAAACATTGACTTCCACTGCCCTATTGTTCTCTTTATATTTATTGAAACCGGCACCGTTCTGTATTTTCGATGAGGTCGATGCTCCATTGGATGACACCAATATTGATAAGTTCAATAACATCATCCGCGAGTTCTCCAACCAATCCCAATTTATTGTGGTTTCCCATAATAAACGTACGATTGCCAGCACCGATATTATCTACGGTGTAACTATGGTGGAACAAGGTGTATCAAGAGTTGTAGCGGTAGATTTAAGAGACGTCGCTTAAAAGATTAATACCAAAATAAATATGGAATCCCCCTAAGAAAAGAAACTTAGGGGGATTTTTTTATCCGTTATTTTTTTAATCAAGTTCCAGAGCAGGCATTTTTAATTAGCCCTTTCCTTTTACCCATGTTCGAGGCATCTTCGGGAATGCTTCGGGAATACCTTTCTTAAAATATTGAACATTTGGCCAAAATTCGGAATATGTCTCGAATAAGGTAGGAATTACCTAGGTTTACGATTGATCCAATCCTTGGAAAACAAGAAGTAGATAGCATTGGTGCCTATCAATATGACCAAAGCAAAATAGCCAAGTGATTTATTGTCCTTGTTGGGCCCAAACAAGAAGTAGAACATGGTCGCCGCTGCCGTTAATGATATAATCAGCAACAGAAGTCGATTATAATTCATAACAAATTGGTTAATTGGTTAGTAACTCCCTGAAGATAAGAAGAAAATTTGAAGAAATGGTAAACAGCTGAATAACCCCCAATGGGCAATGTCATTAAATTAAGAAAAAAACAAAATTTTGATTCTTCGTTACTTTTGGAGCCCAACAGTAACCAAAAACCTTCGGCTCATTTAAGATGGCTTTTCGCACAATCATCCGCACATGAAAAGAATGCCTGGATGTCGAGGATGCTGTTCTTCTAAATTCTCCCCTTCGATGGGAGAATTTCTTGATAGCATCCAAGGCCATTCCCATCCCACAGGGCACCGGCATCCTTTCCATTTTTCCGCCATTGGAAATGAGCCGGGGCTAAAGGGCTTCCTTCGGAAGGATAAGTGTTTGTAAAAAAACCAGCGGGGGTAGCATCTTTGTAGAAATTAGATTTTTGGAAATGGCCAACCCACAGCGTGGGTGAAATATTTTTCTATACCTTTTCTATGTCACCCTGAGGGCACCGCCGAAGGGTCTCGGAACTATCCATACTTCACTTGAAATAGGTTTCTCATCTTACGATTTCGAAATGAAAAACCCTTCACAATAAAATTAAAAATAGATTCTTCGCTGCACTCTGAATCTCCCTCCAGAACATTTTGATTCTGAACGATGAGTGAAGAATCTGTACGGTTCTCCCCCATCATCCCCTTGTCATTCTCAATCGAAGATTGAGGACCTGTACTCCAATGCAAACAAAATATTGAGGTGGACGTATTCAATAGGCCCCTAAAGTAATTGGGGTAAATATCGTTGAATAATGCACGATTATACCATGATCTTGGTCCATCCTCTCATCCATTCCATCCTGGTTCAAACTACAGGAATCTGGCAAAATATTCTAGAAGAAGACTCTGCTTTTTATTTCTTCAAGGTATTTTCAAACAACTTAAATATCCTTTTGTATTCATCGGTCCAACTGCTTGGTTGTACGAATCCATGGTCTTCGACTGGATAAACCGCTAAATCCCAATTTTCTTTTCCTAACTCAATCAAACGCTGGTTAAGCCTTACGATATCCTGGAATTGTACATTGACATCCACCATACCATGCAACATCAACAGATTGCCTTTTAATTTATCGGCAAAATAAATTGGGGAACTTCTTTTGAAAGCAATCGGATCCTCTACCGGTGTATTCAATATATTGGCGGTATAGCCATGGTTATAATGTGCCCAATCTGTAACCGACCTTAGCGCCGCACCAGACTTAAATACCTCCGGTTCGGTAAAAAGGCCCATTAAGGTAATGAAACCTCCGTAGGAGCCTCCATATAGGCCTACATTAGCAGGGTTAACTCCGTAATGGTCTACCAAATACTTTACACCATCAACCTGATCGGTAAGATCCTTCCCTCCCATATGTCTGTAAATGCCTGTACGGTGATTACGTCCATAACCGGAGCTCGCCGTATAATCAATATCAATAACGGTATAGCCATTGTCGGCTAACATGTTATTGAACATATATTCCCTGAAATATTGGCTCCACCAATAGTGTACATTCTGCAGATAACCTGCTCCATGTACAAATACTACCGCCGGCTTATTGGGGTGCGGATTCTTGGCTGGATAAACACGAGCATATACATCATCGCCATAGCGGTTTTGGAATTTAACCATATCAGGCTCTCGCCAAGCATAGCTATCAAATTCTGCAGAGGTCGATTTGGTAATCTGACTGGCATTCGCTTGGGCTTTGTTATTCTGTAAGTACAGTTCCCAAGGTTTGTTCATGGTAGAATGGCTGATCGCCAAATATTTTTCATCCGGTGAAAGCGTGACTTCATTACCACCCTTCATCGAGGTGATCTGTGATAAATTGCCTCCTTGAACAGGTAAGCTATAAAAATGGGTAATGCCTGGATGCTCTTTATTTCCTGAGATATAGAAGTTCTTTCCATCTTTTGACAACTGCACGGATTGTACTTCCCAGTTTCCTTCGGTCAATTGCTTTTTACTGTTGCTATTTAAATCGTAGCTGTACAGATGCGAGTATCCAGAGGCTTCACTATTGAAATAAAAGGTATTGTCATTCAACCATTTGACATCTCTTCCTATTCCAGGTCCAGATATCCAGGCATCATCATGCTGTCTATCCAATTGGGCCACACTTGCATCTTCCGGGTTTACCTTCAAGATCCAAAAATCCTTGTTGTCCTGAGCTTTTGCCGTGATTACTGCATATTTAGCATTAGGCGACCAAGAAGCTACACCCCAAGTGATTTGACGATCCTTATTTGCTTTTTGGAGCTCTGCAAGACGTTCTGGATAGTCAGATAAATAAGCCGGTAGATCTTTGATTCCCGGAATATTGGTTGCCTTAACCTCCAAAGCAGTATCTTGTTTCACTTTATACACGTAGGCCTTAAACTGTGTAAGTTCATTTCCCACTTTAGTACGCATATTGAGGTCTTCCACATAACCAGAACGGGTGATGAAATCGGGAACAATGGTATTTCTATTTCCTTTGGCAGGATAGATCAAACGGTAAGTGATATATTGCCCATCGGGACTAACCGACAAACCGCCCAAAAAAGCGTCACCAAGATATAATACTTTTTTGTTCTCCTTCTTTTTCCGTTTATCCTTTAATCGATCCTCTTCCTTAAAGACTTCAAACAGCTGTTCTTGGTCTTTTTTCAGCCATTCATCCTGATCGGACAGCTTTTGGTCGGATTTTGGAGCAGCACCGCGTTGAAAGTTTGTCAATTGACGAACTGTATTATTGTTCAGGTCTAGGGTAAATACATTTTCATTCCTCTGGAATACCAGTTCATCGTTCAACAAAAAGGATAACGGGTTTTCCCTTTCTACAGTTTCGGTAAGACGCTTGACCTGATCCTTGTTCTTAACATAAAGATCTCCTTCCCTTTCGAATACGGCAATGCTCTTGTCCTTATTAAAAATATATTGTGGAGCTTCATCCAGATTGGCAATGCTATCCGAACTTAACACATATTTCTTGGAGGCAATATCCAAGCGATAAACTTGGGCTTTATCCTTGCCTTCTGGATTCCAATCAAAATAAAGGAATCTACTGTTGTCAGACCAACGATAATTTGAGGGTGAAGTACCCATCCATTTAGGATCTCGCATGATCTTTTCGACCGTTAAAGGTGATAGCTGGGCAAAGCTGCTAGAAACAGCTCCAAGGACCAAACAAGAGATGATGAGGTTAATCTTATGCATGAATAATTGATTGTTGTTTTTACTATGGCAAGTATACGAGATTCGGGAGGAATATGCGGAACTGTCAGCTTTATTTTACGATAAAAAACTCGGGATAAAAAAAGGGACTATCCTAAATGGACAGTCCCTCTTTCATTCTATTAAAATCTATTTACAATTTTTTCACTCTGATATTACGAAGGAAAACTTCGGTACCATGACCTAAGAAACCGATATGGCCAGTGCTATTGCTTAGACCTGGGTGACTCTTACCATCAGCTGGACCATTTTTGGTCGCCTGTTTCAGATCTCCATCTACAATAACTTTTCCATTAACGGAAATCTTGATCTTATCGCCTTGGATACGGATCTCTTCCGTATTCCATTCACCAACTGGGTTTAAGGCACCACGTTTAGCAGCAATAATTCCATAGACCGAACCATGGTATTGATAAGGTTTAAGATCTTTGTACACGTCAGCTCCATCATCTAAGATTTGGATTTCCATACCTTGATAGGCAGCATCGCCTTCTAATGGTGTACGGATTCCTACACCGTTGTTTGCTCCTGGCGTCAATTTAAACTCAAATCTATATACGAAATCGCCGTATTGATCTTTGGTATAAAGGTTCTTTCCAAATTTTGCATCTGGATTTGAACGGATATAGCCTTCAGGAGTGATCTCATAAGCTGAAGTACTCGTCCATTTATCAAGGTTAGTACCATCAAACAGCAATTCAAAACCTTCTTGTTTCTCTTGACTGCTCAAAGTAGAGACTTCCTTACGAGGAATTTCCTTGATAAAGATATCACGGTACCATACTCTGGATCCATGAGCTTGCAGTTCGATCTGTTCCGTTGGGAAGATAGATTGATTACGGTCCCAATAGTTTTCCAATGGAACATTATCAACAACCAATTCGCCATTTAACCAAACGGATACATCTTCACCTACCATTTTGATCTTGAAGGTATTCCATTCGCCTAAAGCATTATCTGCAACTTTTATAGGGTCTTTGGCATTTTTAGCATTGTTATAAAGACCACCAGAACCTACTTGAGCACCTACCTCGGTACGAGAGATATCCCAAATCTGAACCTGTGGAGTTCCTCTCAGGTAAATACCAGCATCTGGTTCTTTACCATTAGGATCTAATTTCCAATCCACCAACATTTCAAAATCGCCATATTTCTTGATTGTAGCGATATTGTCACCATGTCCGCTGAATACAAGATCACCATCTTGCGCAGTCCAGCTTTCACGCATCTTTTTGTCAGCTTCCGCTTGTTTCTTCGCTAATTCAGCTTTCGACATGTTGGCACGTTTGATTGGATTTTCCACCAATCCTTGCCATCCAGTCAAATCTTTACCATTGAACATGGAAACAAAGCCTTCACCACTTGGCATTTCTGCTAGATGACGGACGATAGCTTCTTTCAAGTAAGAACTTTCGCTTCCTGAAAGTCTAGTTGCAGCATCATTTAAGATCTTGCGAACATCAGCTCCAATATAGTCCTTATGGTCCATAGCGATATTCATGGCTACGTTGGTTGCTGATCCACCTAGATCTTTGTCATTCATGTACTGTGCAGCAAACATCAAGGCTTGGTAAGTACCAGTAGACTGAAGGTTTGACAACGCAGCTCTCTTTTGCTTTACGTCTTGCGCCAGTTCAAAAGCATCTTTTAACAATAAGGTTTTCTGTTCTGGATTGACAGTACTTGCATTCAATTGCTTGATCAAGCCATTGAAAATGGTATTGAATAGCGCTGGATCCTTTTCCGTTTTGGAAAGACGGATCAAAACAGGAAGAGATTCCGAGTTTGACCAGTTTGCCAAGGCTTGGATAGATTCAGCTTTTAACGGTCCATTGCTCCCTACATAGTTTTCAACTGCTTTTAAGGCATCTGCACCACCTACACCTGCGAATATTGGGAAATATTTAGCTGCGGAAGGAGCCGCTGAACGTGATATATTAGCTGCCAGACGTTGGATTTTAGCATCCTTATCTGGGCTGGCATTGATTGCATCGATGGCTGCTTGCTGTGCGTATTTTAATTCCTCTCCGGAAGCATTGTCCATTAATTGGATGACTGCCTCAAGGTTATCCGGATTTACGGTATTGGACAAAGCTTTAAAAGCGGCCAATTTCACTGCAGCATCCGTTGAAGCTGTTAAAGGCAATACCGCAGCAGATGATGAAGGATTCGTTCTATGTGATAGGACATCCAATAAAGCCACTTGGGTTTTTGCATCAGCATTGGCTAAAGCTCCATTCACAACATCCATTGTTCCTTTATCTTTTGAGGATAAAAGTAATGTTTTGATAACGGCCAATTCCTTTTCAGAGGCATTTGGTATCTGTTTGATCAAGAAGTCTGAATTTGCTCCTTTGGTCAATACAGAAAGCGCATTTAAAGCTGCGATTTTTGCTTCTTCATCCTTCAATGCAGGAAAGCTTTTTTCAATAGCCTTAACTGAACCCGTTGCATCTTCGGTGGCCAAGAAGTTCAATAAGCTCTCTTGGGCATCGCCATCAAACTTTCTCAATGAACCAGCTAGTTTTACCAAGTCGCTCGCTTTCGCCTCATCAGCCAATAGGCCTAGGGCTACATTGCGAAGAAGTTTATCTTCATTAGAAGCCAATTTGATCAATTGTTTCTTCTGCTTGGCTGGGTTGATTGCAGTCAATACCGAAATAGCTCCGGCTTGGATTGTTGGCGCTTTGAATGCCGTAGCATTTTTGTATAAGGTGGTAGCAAATCTGGTTGCTTCCGCATCCTTGTCTTTTTTAGCTAACCCTTCTGCATAGTCTACCGCTAGACTTGCCGCATTGGTCTTATCGTACTGATAGCTTTTTTCTTCTGCTTTTTTTAAGAAAATCTCTGCGGAATTAGGACCAGCAATTTTACTCAATGCCGTTAAACCTGCAACTTGAAAATTATCTGAGGTATATTTTCCGATCAGTTCGATGATTTTCGCTTCCGCTTCGGTAGATTCCAGCTCACCAAGAGCCGTTACAATAGCAGTAGCTGTTTTTTCAGTCGCTGAGCTGTTTAAAGCAGCATTTAATGCGGTAGCAGCTTCAGGAGTATGGATAGCATTCAAAACGCGAGCGGCTTTTTCCGCTAAGTCTTCATCTGCCAAGTACGGAGCTACCTTTTCAATAGCATCGTTTTTAGCACAGAATTTAAGCAGTTCGAATACGTATCCCTTGTTGTTTTTGTCAGTTAGTTTATCCAATGCTTCTAATAAGCCCTTTACATAGGTTGCACGTTGGCCTTCCATGTTGGGTTGCATCACAAAAAACGCATATGAATTAGTTGCATATTCTATTGGCGCATTATTTCCTCCTTGAGGTTTCAATCCTAGCAATAGCGCTGAAACATCCTCGGAAGTAAATCCTTCCAGTTCTTTCATTGCCATCAGGAACTTTGCTTGTTCTTCTGCAGGCTGTTGGGCTAATACATCGGCAATCTTGGTCGCAGTGGTGCGTCCCGTTGGTTGCTGTGCATAAGCGGCAACTTGTAAAAATAATAATGCGGCTATGGTGTTAAATACTTTTTTCATGTTTCGTAGATTTAGAAAGACCAAGGGCCTCTCATCGGCTGGTGAATTAATCTGTTAGCTGCTTCATCATTGACAAATTCCTGTTTCGCGGAATCATAATGTAAAGTCCTGTTCAATCTAAGCGCTGCAAGCCCTAAGTTGATCAAGGTACAGGAGTAATAACCATTCTCTTCATTCAGTGCAAATTTCTGACGCGTACGAACTGCCTCTACGAAGTCGGTAACTTGAGGGGCTGGATCTGGATATTGAGCCAGCTTGCGCTCCAAGTCTGGAATATCCGAAACAAATCCTCTATATAGTTTTCCATTAGGCCCTTCTATGTACGCTTTTCCTTCTTCCGTGCCTTCACCGTCCAAGATAATTTGGCAACCATCTGCGTAGGTATAGGTAATCTTTCTCCAAGTTCCTACCGCATCTGAATGCTGTTGTGGTGCATCAACTTCAATCTTAACTGGTGATTCATTGTCCTTTCCTAAGAAATATTGAACTGGGTCCATGTAATGTTGACCCATATCACCAAGGCCACCCCCATCATAATCCCAATAACCTCTAAAGGTCAAATGGGTACGGTGGGTGCTGTATGGTTTGTATGGTGCTGGACCTAACCACATATCATAGTCTAATTCTTTTGGAACCTGCTCCACCGGTAGGTTGGTTTTTCCTACCCAGTAGAATTTCCAGTCAAATCCTGTATGCTTGCTGATGGTCACTTTCAATGGCCATCCCAGCATACCTGTATCAACCAATTTCTTGATTTTCTTAACCGGTACATTCATGCCATAGAAATTGGCATCGAAACGGAACCATGTATTTAAACGGAAAATATTACCATGCTGTTTGACAGCTTCTTTCACTCTTTTACCTTCACCGATGGTTCTGGTCATTGGCTTTTCACACCAGATATCTTTTCCGGAGCGGGCAGCCTCGACCGCCATCAATCCGTGCCAGTGTGGTGGCGTAGCGATGTGGACAATATCTACTTCAGGATTTGAGATCAAATCACGGAAGTCATGGTGTTCCTTGACACCTCCCCCCAATGCTTTTTGTGCTATTGCTAAGTGGCGGGTATCGACGTCACAGATAGCGACTGTCTTGGTACCGGCGTATTCAAAGTGTCCACGGCCCATGGAGCCGACACCGATTACCCCTTTTGTCAAGTGATCGCTGGGTGCTAAATAGCCTTTTCCAAGTACAAAACGAGGCACAATAGTAAATGCTGCTGCCCCAATCAACGATTTCTTGATAAAATCGCGCCTAGAAGTATTATTGTTTTCTTTCATAAAATTTATGATTCAACTGGATATAACAAACTCTTTCCTTGCTACGAACAGCTCCCACCCTCGGAAATTGATTCAGCAAAAAAGAAGATTATTGTATCATAAAAATTGTATAAATAGATTTAGTTTCACAAGTGTAGGAAAACTTTTCAGTTTTCGGTTATCACATTCAGTCATAACTTTATTAATTTAAGTCATATACTTTTATTTTTGGTCAGTAGGATTTAGTCAATCGTTTGCGTAAATGAATTATTACTAAGTATCGTAGCGGTAGATGCGGCTCTTATTATAAAACATTATTAAAGGTAATTTAAGATAAATAAATCATTGTTTTTATAAAATTCAAGATTTATTTATATTGGCTTAACATCAAAAATAAGAATAAAATTCCTTTAAAAAAGAAGGAGATACGCCTTTTTTTATGGATTATTAAAGGCGTTAATTTTATGTAAAGTCCTCAGCATGGATTTAATTTTCTTCTTAAAAATTCTTACATTTAGCATAAAACACAATTACATGCTCGCTGGAATCAACAGATCAGATCAACTCAATAAACTAAAAGAATCAACCATTTGGGACATGGTAGTCATCGGAGGCGGTGCTACCGGCTTAGGGACAGCAGTAGATGCTGCCAGTAGAGGTTTTAAAGTCCTATTGATCGAAAAATATGACTTTGCCAAAGGAACCTCCAGTAAGAGTACCAAATTGGTACATGGTGGTGTCCGTTACTTGGCAAATGGTGATATCAAATTAGTGATGGGTGCCTTGAGAGAAAGAGGCCTGATATTTAAGAATGCCCCACACGTTTCATCCGTACAATCCTTTGTTATCCCTGTCTATTCGACTTTTAGCAAATTAAAATACTTAATTGGCCTGAAGCTCTATGATTGGCTTGCAGGCAGCCTACGCATCGGAAATTCGGAAGGCCTCTCCAAAGATGAGGTGGTTCAGAAACTCCCTCACATCAAGACAAAAAGCTTGAAAGGTGGGATTTTGTACTATGATGGTCAATTCGACGATGCCAGACTTGCCGTGAACTTGGGTCAGACGGCATTTGAACATGGCGCGACGGTTCTGAACTATATGGAAGCAATGGAGATCCACAAGAATGAGCAAGGAAAAGTCAATGGAATTACCGTAAGAGACACTGAAACAAACGAATCATATCGCATTCAGGCTAAGACGGTTATCAATGCTACCGGTGTATTTGTGGACGATATCCTGAAGATGGACTCCCCTAAGCATAAAAACTTGGTTCGTCCAAGTCAAGGTTCGCATATCGTGATTGACCAGAAGTTCCTCGATGGGATCGATGCATTGATGATTCCCGAGACTAGTGATGGACGTGTCCTCTTTGGTGTGCCTTGGCATGGGAAAGTCCTGCTCGGCACAACCGATATCCCTATCAAGGATCATATGATCGAACCAAGACCAATGGAAGATGAAATCAATTTTATTTTGGAAACCGCAGACAGTTATTTGAATCCAGCGCCAAAGCGTGAAGATATCCTAGCTATTTATGCCGGATTAAGGCCTTTGGCCGCTCCAAAAGACGATGATGAAAGCACAAAGGAAATTTCAAGGGACCATAAGCTTATCCACTCGGAATCTGACTTGATCACGATTACGGGAGGTAAATGGACAACCTACCGTAAAATGGCAGAAGATACCGTCAATATGGCCATTGAGATCGGGAAATTGAAAGATGTACCATGTAGGACCAAAAACTTAGCAATCCATGGTTCAACCCCAGATGTCTATCATGCGCATTGGAACCTTTATGGTAAGGATTATCAAGCGATACAGCAACTGATCCAAGAGGATGAATCCTTACGCGACCTGCTGGTGGATGGCTATGAATACAACGCCGCTGAAGTGGTTTGGGCTTGCCGTTACGAGATGGTCCGTAAGGTTGAAGATTTCCTTGCCAGACGTTGTCGCCTCCTACTGTTAAATGCCGAGGCGTCGATGAAAGCCGCTCCTAAAGTGGCCGAGATCATGGCCAAGGAACTGGGAAAACCTGAAGGTTGGGCACAAGATGAAGTTAAGCAATACATTGAACTAGCGAAACGCTACACACTATAATTCAAGACTATATAAACCGTAGAGAATGAAAGAATATATTGTTGCATTAGATCAAGGAACGACAAGCTCGAGAGCAATTTTATTTAACAAAAAGGGGGATATCGTCAACATAGCCCAAAAGGAATTTCAACAGATCTATCCCAAATCGGGATGGGTGGAGCATGATCCGCAGGAAATCTGGTCTAGCCAGATGGCTGTATTCACGGAAGCCTTGGCGAAATCCAAGACCAAGTTGGAATCCATCAAAGGTATCGGTATTACCAACCAAAGGGAGACGACCGTGGTATGGAACCGTAGAACTGGCGAACCTATCTATAATGCAATCGTATGGCAAGATCGCAGAACTGCTGACTATTGTGCCAAGCTGATCAAAGACGGTCACTTGGACATGGTTCAGGAGAAAACTGGTCTCCTGATCGATTCTTACTTCTCTGCAACAAAGATCAAATGGATCCTGGACAATGTGAAAGGTGCAAGAAAGCTGGCTGAACGCAAGGAACTTGCTTTTGGAACCATTGACTCGTGGTTGATCTGGAACTTGACAAATGGTGAAAAACATGTTACGGATGTGACCAACGCATCACGAACCATGCTTTACAATATCAATGATCTAGAATGGGATAAGGAACTATTGGAATTGTTTGACATTCCGGAGTCCCTGTTGCCTGAAGTAAAGAGCTCTTCTGAGGTATATGGTGAAACATCCACCGAATTGGGCAGCCGACCTATTCCGATTGCCGGTATCGCCGGTGATCAACAAGCGGCTCTTTTTGGGCAGATGTGCCTGAAAAAGGGAATGGCCAAGAATACCTATGGGACCGGATGTTTCTTGTTGATGAATATTGGCAACAAACCTGTCAAATCGGAAAATAAATTGGTAACTACCATTGGCTGGAAAATCGGAAAAGAGGTAGTCTACGCTTTGGAAGGAAGTATTTTTATTGGCGGAGCTGTTGTACAATGGCTACGGGATGAGTTAAAGATCATCAAAAAATCAAGCGATATAGAAGCCTTGGCAACCAGTGTTGATACCACTGATGGGGTTTATTTAGTCCCTGCTTTTGCGGGATTGGGTGCTCCACATTGGAACCCAAACGCCAGAGGAACAATCTTTGGAATCTCAAGAGGAACAACTGATGCCCATATTGCTAGGGCAGCCATCGAAAGTATCGCTTACCAAACCCATGATATCCTGAAAGCCATGGAAGCGGATTCTAAGACCAAGATCAAAGAATTGCGCGTGGATGGCGGTGCGACTCAAAACCAATTCCTTTTACAGTTCCAGGCTGATATATTAAAATCTACGGTTGTAAAACCTAAGATCACAGAAACTACTGCTATGGGAGCCGCATTTCTAGCGGGTCTGGCTGTTGGATTCTGGAAGGATCTATCGGAACTCCAAGAGCTTTGGCAAGAAGATAAACGCATTGAAAACAATAAGTCCGTAAAGCTGGACAAGAATCTTGAACAATGGAAACGCGCGGTAAACGCTGTGATCTATTGGTCGGATAACGCATAATACCACTAACACCTAATTGAAAACATATTACTATAAAACCTAAAAATGACACCATTTATAGCTGAACTTGTTGGCACCGCCGTAATGATTCTCTTAGGAGGCGGGGTTGTTGCCAATGTCGTATTGAACAAAACTAAAGGAAATGATTCGGGATGGATCGTGATCACAACCGCCTGGGCATTGGCTGTATTTGTAGGGGTCAGCATTGCCGCTCCCTATTCAGGAGCCCACTTGAACTGCGCTGTAACCATTGCGAACCTGGCATTGGGCAAATTGGACCTTGCTACTTCCCTATCTTACATTGCTGCTCAGTTTTTGGGTGCTATGATCGGGGCAACTGTGGTATGGTTGGTCTATAAGAGTCATTTTGATGCTACGGAAGACCCTGGTGCAAAGCAAGCTGTATTCTGTACAGAACCTGCCATCAGGAACCTGCCCATCAACCTGATCTCTGAGGTTGTGGGAACCTTTGTTCTGATCTTCACTATCCTCCATTTTACGGATGCCAAGCTTTCGGATGATTCTGTGGTAGGTTTGGGTTCTATTGGGGCAATTCCTGTTGCCTTTTTGGTGTGGGTGATCGGACTCTCTCTAGGTGGAACAACGGGTTATGCGATCAACCCTGCCAGGGATTTAGGTCCAAGGATCGTACATGCCATCCTTCCGATAAGAAATAAAGCTGGATTTGATGCTGGTTATGCTTGGGTGCCTGTTCTTGGTCCAATTATTGGAGCATTATTAGCTGTAGGTTTGAATTTATTGATTCACTAAAAAAATATGAAAAAGGGATTCTTTAGGATTTTGAACAAAATCAACCAGAAAGTACTTCCAAAGTATAGTAAGGAGGACCCTTCTAAACTAAGTAAGCTACAACAGGCTGTTGTAGCTTACCGATATTATGTTTTGATTAACTCAATGGATTAGGAAACGGCCTTGTCCTTTTCTTCATCGCCTGGAGTTTCATCTATGACCTTCACTATATTGGAAGGGAATATTACATTCTTTCCATCTAAAACATTCTTGATTTCCTCGCTAACCTGGTTTTTCGTTGCCCAGAATACTTCGCGGTTCGCCCAAGCCCTTACCACCAAACTGATTCCTGATTCCTTTAAGTCACCCACGATGACCTCTTTCTTTGGCGCATCCAAAATACGTTCATCAGTATTTAATACCGAAAGGATTGCCTCACGGGCCACTTTGATGTTCGTATCATAGGAAACAACGAAAGTGAACTGCATTCTTCGCGCGGTGATCTTTGTATAATTCTTAATGACCGAATTCGCTAAGGTTCCGTTAGGACTAAATACGCGGATTCCGTCATCATCAATAATGGTGGTATACAATAGATCAATTCTTTCCACAGAGCCAGAAGAACCATTGGCACTGGATATATAATCGCCCACATCAAATGGTCTGAACACCAAGATCAGCACCCCACCTGCAAAGTTTGACAAGCTTCCCTGCAAGGCCATACCAACCGCTAGACCGAAGGCTGATAATGCAGCGATAAAGGAGGTGGTTTCAATCCCCATGGTATTAGCTACCGTCAGGATCAATAAGGCATACATCGCAAATTTTAAAAGGCTCTTGATAAAGGAGCGGATTGAAATATCAACATCTTTTTTGACAAAGCGCTTATCGATAAATTTCAGGACGAATTTTATGATGTAACGGCCTACAATTAAGATGAAGAAACCAACGGCTATACTCGGGATTTTAAGAAGGATTACGTCGAACAACTTCTCTAAGCTTGATTCTAAATTTGCAAAGTTCATTTTCTTGCTGTGATAATTTAGCCCAAAAATAAAAAAATAGTCTTTTATTCAGCTGATGGCTTAATATTTTAAATAACTTTAACATATGGACTACTGCTATTTTGATAATAATGCCACAACGAAGATAGACAATCAGGTCTTTGAGGCCATGCTCCCCTATATAAAGGACTCCTACGGAAATGCTTCCAGCATACAGCATAAATTAGGGAGACAAGCCAACCATGCTGTAGAAAAGGCTCGTTTACAGATCGCAGAATTATTGAATGTAAACCCTAAGGAAATTTATTTCAGCTCGGGATCTACAGAATCCATTAACACCGTAATCAAGGGAATCAGCAAAGCCTATCAATCCAAAGGCAACCATATCATCACTTCCAGTGCGGAGCATAAAGCTGTATTGAGCAGTTGTCACGCTGTGGAGAAAGAAGGTATGCAGGTTAGCTACCTCAAGGTGAACAAATTTGGAGTTATCGATTTGGAAGAATTAAAGAACACGATCACAGACAAAACAGTTTTGATAAGCATTATGGCAGCCAATAATGAAACCGGAGTTCTTCAACCTATTGAAGAGATTGCCAAGATCTGTTTAGAAAACGATGTTCTTTTTTTCTGTGATGCCACCCAATGGATTGGAAAGCTGCCATTGGACCTCAGTAAGATACCTATCGATATTACCTGTTTGAGTGCCCACAAGATCCATGGACCGAAGGGAATTGGCGCATTATATATCCGCAGGAAGACGAAACCTACCCAGATCCCAGCCTTGATTGTAGGAGGAAAACAGGAATCAGGCTTTCGTGGCGGAACCTATGCTGTCCATCAAATTGTAGGCTTGGGAGAGGCAGCGAAACAGGTAAATTTCGACCATGATAAAGTGGGAGAGGTAAGAGATTACTTTGAAAAAAGGCTTCTAGAAGAGATTGAGGAGAGCGAAATCAAAACACTGGGAAGCAGCAGATTACCCAACAGCAGCAATATACATATCAAACATGTAAAGGCAACAGAATTAATGACCAAACTTCCAACCATAGCTATTTCCTCTGGGTCGGCATGTGTCTCTGGAGATCGAGATCCTTCTCATGTTTTAAAGGCCATGGGCTATACCGATGACGAAGCTTATTGCAGCCTTCGCTTCAGCTTTAGCAAATACAATAGCAAGGCAGAAATAGACTATGCGATTCCTCTCATAAAAGCCGCCTGTGAAAGCATTAGGAAGGATTCACCAATTTGGGAGATGTACAAGGAAGGATTAATTTGACAGAAGAAAGATGATTGAAATCATATTTCATATTTGTTTTATGTATTTTTGTAGAATTATTTAAAGGAGAAATCATGGTTACCGTTACTGATAAAGCAAAAGAACGTATAAGCGCAATTATTAAGGAAGAGAACTACGATAACACTTATTTCGTACGTGTTGCTGTGGAAAGCGGTGGTTGCTCAGGACTATCTTACAAATTGAACTTCGACAATGAAGAGAAAAAAGGAGATCAGTTCTTCGAGGACAATGGAGTAAAGATTTGTTTAGATATCAAATCTTATCTTTATTTAGCCGGAACAGAATTGGATTACTCTGATGGTCTGACAGGTAAAGGATTTGAATTCCATAATCCTAACGCTTCTAGAACTTGTGCATGCGGAGAAAGTTTCTCTGTATAGGAAAAGATAAAATCGATAATAGGCTAGCTGGTTCAGTTAGCCTTTTTTATTTCCCAGGCAATGATCAACCTACTGACCATTCCATATCTTGCCATCCCTTCGATCTGATTGTTATGTTTCAAATATTGGTTGTAAAACAAGCCTGATATATCCGATATCCAACCGGTATAGCGCAGCCAATAATCTTGGTCTTCCTTGATATCAGCTTTAACTAGTGGGGAAAGCTGCTCCTTATAGGTCTCGAACTTTACTTTATCGACCAGATATAAGGTCCTAAGCAGGTAAGTAACACTTTCATAATAGGCCGCATATTGATACCAAGGATCTGCATGGTCCTTCAACTTAACAAAAGCGATAAAATTACATTCGTCTTCAAATCCAATCCCCATCTGATGGGATAGTTCATGGGCAACCGTGAAAGGATAGCTCGTTTTTGGCATCTCAGCATTGACATGAGCCTCATTGCTGAATGGATTGAAATAACCCGACACCCCAAAATACGATGCCATAGGACCAATCAATGGGGTCTTAATCTCGACCTGCGACTTACTGAGCATAGGAAATGTTTGATCAGTTAACATCAATTCCTGAATCTGCTCAGCTGCCTTTTCCCTATCTTGATCTGTAATATTTATCTGTTCCCGAAGCCCATTTGCCTTGGCAATATGGGCCTCCAGTACCGATAGATGATCTTCAAGCTTTATGGTATCAACTTTTATATCCAATTGCTTACTGATGGGTATCCTATAATAGTTCAATGCCCAAGCAGCATAAAAGAAGATATAGAAAGTCAAGAGTAGGCCAATAAACCTTAAAAATCGTTTTCCTGACTGAGCATATTGCTTTTTGAAGAGCAAAACAATGGCTTTTATTAGTGTCCATGCAAGAAGGATAAAGATAAAAGCATAGATCAGGTCTCCGATACTAAAGGGTAACCAGCCAAAAAGAAATTTGGGGATATAAGCGTAAATGGGGTAGAAACCACGGCTATAAGCAGTTTCTACCCAACTCGAGTTTGATTGAAAGATCTGCAAGGCCAATATCAGCAAAATACAGATGCCTATCCATTTGTAATACTGCTTATTTGACTTAGGTCTTGCCATGACTAATCTTCGTTTTCGAAATACAGTTTATAATAATTCATTCCCTTATCCTCATCATAACCCTTCTCAAGGAGCTCACGCTTGCCATGCACGTAGATATGGAAGTTTTTATCCAGTTTAAGGACGGATTTATAGCTGCTTGCCATTTTCTTCACTGCTGGAGCAGCAATATCGAAGTTCGATTGGAAAGGAGTTTCAAACTCATCCTCAAAATTGCTCTTATAATCCTTGAATAGAGAAATAGCATCAGGGTTACCGATTACCTCTTCGTTGAACTCATCCTCCACGAAGGTTTCCTTTGTCTTGAAATAGTTCATGGAACGGTTCATCAGGTCAATTTTATCTGCTTTGTCCATATCAAAAACCTCATCTATCTTATCGTTAACAAAGTTCTTGTAGACTTTCATCAGGTTCCCGGTCTGTTGGTAGTTATCATTTCTGGTCTTCAGTTTTAAGAAATCATCCTTCCAGTACACCGCTTCAGAACCATTGGTCTGGTCCACACAGAGCACTTTATAGCCTTCCTCCTCTTCAACATTCACGATGACCACCCCTTTATCAAGTTTATTGATATTGATTGCTTTTTCTTCGTAATTCACCCCTAAGCCTGAAGCTTCGGTATAAACTTTCAGATAAGCCTCCTTATTTTCCGATTTAAAGATCCCTATAGCCTTATGCTCCTCTCCTTCCAATTGCACATTATCCAGAGCTACAACATACAGCTCTCCAGATTTGATCTTGGGATGTTCGGTTACTTCATACAGGAACTTAGCAATGGATTTTGAAAAATCCACGAATCCCAATTCTCCTTTGAAATACTGTCTTGAAAAGTAAAAAACCTCATTTAGATCCAAGGTATCGTTAGGATGGTAGAATCGATAGACCTCATTCGCCTTAGCAAATGGTTTCATAAAATATTGCATCAACAGATCTGCTAATATCTCATCAGATTTAACATCAACTTCTTCCTCAGATAAGGTAAAATACTCGTCTTGGCTTTTATTTCCTACATGATGGATTATCAGGTTCAGGAAACTAGCATCTTGGTGAAAAAACATAATTTTTTATAAATCGTAAATATCTATGGCAGTCCTATAGGTGTTGACATGAGCATTGACGATATCCTTGATGTGAACAGAATATCCGCCGCCCATACTCACTTCAACTGGGACTTTAAACTTCTTGCAATTTTGAAAGACGATCGCATCTCTCTGGCGGCAACCTTCCATGCTCAGGTTAAATTTTCCGAGCTTGTCAGTCGCCAATACATCGACACCTGACTGAAAATACACAAAATCAGGTTCAACTTTATTAAATAATTCGGGAATACTATCTGCTAATATGGAAAGGTATTCTTCATCTTCGACAGCATCGTGCAATGCGATGTCATAATGAGATTTCTCTTTTTTGAAAGGAAAATTCTTCTCACCGTGGATTGAAAAGGTAATGATATCGGGATGGTCTTCAAAGATATGGGCAGTTCCATTGCCTTGATGAACATCCAGGTCGATAATCAATATCTTCTTTGCCAGCCCTTCATGATACAGATAGGCGGCAGCTACTGCCTGGTCATTGAGCAGGCAGAATCCTTCGCCGAAGTCCCTTCCGGCATGATGGGTACCTCCGGCGGTATTGAATGACACAGCATTTTTCATGGCTTCCAGGGAAGCCTTAATGGTTCCATCAATCAGATACCTTTCTCGTGCAACAAGCGATTCCGTCATAGGAAAACCAATCCGACGGACCATCTTCGGATCTAAGGTCAGGTTCAATAAAGCGTCAGTATATTGCTTGTCATGGGCTAGGTAGATGATTTCCTTATCAACCAATTCAGGTTCAAAGAAGGAATCTCTACCCACCAAACCTTCATAAATCAATTGCTCGGGAATCAGCTCATATTTCATCATCGGAAAGCGATGTCCTTCCGGCAAAGGTTGTATATAAGCAGTATGATGGGCGATTTTTAGCAATTTCAAGATTTTGAAACGAAGATATGCAATCCTTAAGCAAAATTAAATCCCTGCTTAAAATTCTTCCCATCTATTGTTATTATCAACACATTACCTTAACTTTAATACAACACTTAGTTAGCTGAATCTCATTTGGTTACTAGAATGTTTGACCATTATAAACAATTTATCATCAGGAGGTAATATGTTCAACAAGAAAAACAACTCCTCAAAAAATGAGTCCCAGTCGTCTGGGAAGCATCCTTTTATCAAAAATCTGAAGGCTAAACTGATAGCTGAAAGAAAGAAGGATATCATGAAGTTGATTATGGAGGACCTTAGGCACAATAATTTTGTTTTTAGTAATAATTAACCTATTATAAAAACGAAATAACGCGATTTCTGTTATACAGGTAGATACCTAGACAATGTAGCATTATGGTAATAGACATTAATTCTCTATTAGGAGCAGAAATCATAAAAACAGAAGAAGACTCCAAGTCGCAGACACTATTCGTAACCCTACTGCTGGATGATGATGCCGGCCATCATGGACATGAGCGGAAAATGAAATTTGATCAGGTCACCCATTACTCACGCTCTGAAATTGCCCACGAAGGCTATCCAGTAATCCTCGAGATTTCAGAAACAGTCCCTGAAATCGAAAAGAATTTCGACAATGACCACAATCGCAAACGTTTTAAAATAGATACCACTTCGGGAATTATCATCCTTGAATTTGAACGGGTAGAAATAATGGAGTAGTTTTTGCCAAAAATATCATTAGTTTAGAATCAAAATCTATATGTTGCTGATCGATATCCATACCCATAAACATGCAGAACCTGATCCGGGAGTCCTCACGCTGCCCAATGTCATTGTTTCCAAAGAGTCTATCTACAGAAAACCCTGCAGCGCAGGGATCCATCCATGGTATATAGATGAGAATTTTGATCTGCAGTTTGAAACCTTGCTGCGCTATCAGGCTCAAGAAGGAGTGATCGCCGTTGGTGAATGTGGTTTAGATAAATTGGCCTCTACTCCTTGGGAGAAGCAGGTCATGGCTTTCGAAAAACAGATCGAATTAGCCAATGAAATCAACAAGCCCCTTATTATCCATTGTGTCCGAGCCTATTCGGAAGTATTCAGTGCCTTGACCGCAAAACACAATCAAGTTCCCGTCATGATGCATGGCTATGCAAAAAACTGGGCATTGGCAGAAACCCTCCTGAAAAATGGCTATTACCTATCCTTGGGCCCACACATCTTACAGGGCGGAATGCTGGAGGTAATCCGC
This sequence comes from Sphingobacterium sp. NPDC055431, assembly GCF_053644255.1. NCBI lineage: Bacteria > Pseudomonadati > Bacteroidota > Sphingobacteriia > Sphingobacteriales > Sphingobacteriaceae > Sphingobacterium > Sphingobacterium sp. NPDC055431. The sequence goes on along the minus strand of NZ_JBSHLH010000019.1, from coordinate 8,273 downwards.
AATATCCCTCTCGATCGTGTTTTCTTAGAATGTGACGATAAGAATGCAAAAATCTCTGAAATTTATGCTTATTTTTGCCGCGCCAGAAAACTGCCTTTGCAGGAACTGGAGCAGCAGATCTTGCTGAATTTCAAGAAGGTTTTTAATTATAGTATATAAAGAATGATGGATATATCATGGCTTTCTCGTACCGAAGCACTTGTCGGTAGAGAAGCTCTGGAGAAATTGGCTAACTCCCATGTCATGGTACTTGGTCTTGGCGGTGTAGGTTCCTTTGCCGCTGAATTTATTGCACGGTCTGGTGTTGGAAAGATGACCATTATCGATGGAGATACGGTCGATCCCAGCAATAGAAACAGGCAGTTACCAGCCTTGGCAACCAATCATGGCCAAGCAAAGGCTGAGATCATGAAAGAAAGGCTATTGGCTATCAATCCTGAATTGGAACTTAATGTGGTGCAAGAGTTTATTCTGCCACAGAGCATCCCCGGTCTATTGGACTTAAAACCCGATTACTGCGTAGAAGCTATTGACAGTATCACGCCTAAATTGTTTTTCATTCGCTTGGCATTGGATGCCCAGGTACCTTTTGTAAGTTCCATGGGTGCTGGTGGCAAGGTCGACCCTACTAAAATCCGAGTAGCCGATATTGGCAGTACCTTCAACTGTAAGCTTGCACAGCATATCCGCAAAAAACTCAAAAAACACGGCATAAAAAAAGGAGTCAAAGTTGTTTTCTCAACCGAACTCCCAGATAAAGAATCTTTACTGTACACCGATGGCAGCAATTTCAAAAAATCTGCCTACGGAACCATGTCCTACCTACCAGCAGCATTTGGTGGCACTTTAGCCTCCGTAGCAATCAGGGATTTAATGGCATGAAACTAGTATTTAGTATCAAGTATATTGAAAATAGTATTTAGTATCAAGTATTTAGTATTTAGACGGTTGAAAGGGTCTAAATACTAAATACTAACTACTAAATACTACTTATCCCACAACCACCTTCACCATATCATCTACTCCCAAATAATTCTGGGCTATATCTTGAACTTGGTCGGCGTTGATATTTCTTACGATATTGCTGTAATAGGTGTAATAATCAAGGTCTAATCCTGAAAAATAGACAGACTTGAATTTATCGACATGCGAAAATATAGATTCCAAGCTTCCTAGCATTGCCCCTAGCATATAGTTCCGCACCAATTCCAATTCTTCTTCGCTCACCTTTTCATCCTGCAATCTCCTGGACTCCAACTCGATCTGTTTCAAGGTATCTTCTGTGTATGCAGAACCAACATCTGTGACGATGGAAATAAAACCAGCATGGCTTAGGTTGGCCACCAACGAACCAATACTGTAGGTATAGCCTTTATCCTCACGGATATTGCTCATCAATCTGGAACCAAAGAAACCACCAAACAACGTGTTTACAAACTGTAAAGCTGGATAATCCGCATGCGAACGCTTGATTCCAATCTTTCCTAGGCGGATGGACGATTGTAATGCTCCAGGTTTATCGACCTTAAGCAACTCCATATTATGTTCTGCTTTTTGGATAAATGGCGAATGGTTGATCTGAACATCTCCTTGCCATTGATCTTCAAAATAATTCCGAAAACTGAACAAGACCTCCGGAGTAATATTTCCCGAAAGGAACAATGTCGCGTTTTTAGGTTGAATCTGCTGTCTGTACAATCTTGCAATATCCTCCCTATCCAATCCCTTTAACAATTCATCCGTTACCGATTGTCCATAACGTGTGGAACCGAACAAGCTATCATAAAAGCAACGACGAGCGATAAAATCAGTTTTCTCCAATGAAATCTGCAGACTTTGACTGTTGTTCCTCACATAGGTTTGCAATTCCTGTTCAGGGATGATGGAGTTATTCAGGATATCATTGACTATGGGCAGGACCGCATCAATATGCTTACCCAATGAATAAAGCGTCAGGGCATTATAGTCAAAACTGAATTCAGGAACCAGATAAGCCCCGTAAAAATCAATCTTCTCTGCAATTTGGGCACTGTTCAATGAACTCGTCCCTTCCTTCAACATAGAGCTCAGAGCGGTGTTCCTAACCGGATTTTCAAAACCTTCAAAGAGATTATTGAAAACAAACTCGGCCTTTACCAGCTCCTGTTCCGGCGCATGGAACACAAAAACCTTCAGCCCGTTGGAAAAATTGATTTCCTCTGGTCGCTCAAGGTTGATATCGCCAATTCCATTAATCGATGGTGCATGTATTCTATTCAGCATGTTCAGCCTCCTTACTTCTTGCATTGTACATTAATGTGGATGAGTTATCTCGTTGAAAGGTCTCCTGAGATACTCGCATGATATCTTCGGCAGTTATGTTCAAATATTTTTCTACTTCTTGATTATATAGTTCAGCATCCCCAAGCAATTCATAATATGCCAGGTTCATCGCCTTATCTAAGATCGATAGTTCAGCAAAGACCATGGTTGATTCAATCTTGTTCTTTACTTTGGTCAGTTCCTCCACAGAAACCAATTCCGATTTCAGTTTATCAAGCTCCTCCCAGATTGCTTTCTCTGCATCCTGAAGGGAGACTTCTTCAACCGGCTTGCCCTCCACAACGATAAGGTTGTTATCCAAGCTACCCAGCACATATGCATTGATCTCGCTGAATAATTTGCGGTCCTTTACCAATCTCCTGTAGAGTCTAGAGGAGCTTCCTCTGGCCAGCACATCCGTGATCAGATCAACCACCTGATAGTTGGGATCTAGCCGATCTACCGAATGGAAAGTAATGTAAATACTGCTCACCGGCACATCCGCGGTCACTTCTTCCACACGGGCCGCTGTTTGCTTAGGCTCTTGCGGAAGGTTTCTATCATTGGCTTCCCCAACCGGAATATCAGCGAACCATTTTTTAGCCAATGCCTTGATGTCCTCTAACTTTACGTTACCGGTAATGGCTACAATGGCATTATTAGGGGTGTAAAACTTCTTAAAGAAAGCCTTTACATCCTCCATTTTGGCATCCTCGATATGCTTGACTTCCTTCCCTATGGTAGCCCATTTATAAGGGTGCACCTTATAGGCCAAATCCCTCAGCTTCAGCCAAACATCACCATAAGGTTGATTCAGATAACGCTGCTTGAATTCTTCGATCACTACATTGCGCTGAACCTCCAAGCCTTGCTCATTAAATGCCAAGCCCATCATACGATCCGATTCCAACCAAAAGGCAGTTTCAATATTGTTTGCGGGTAAGGTGATATAGTAATTGGTGATATCGTTTGAGGTAAACGCATTATTTTCACCGCCAACTCTCTGTAAAGGTTGATCGTAGTTCGGAATATTTACTGAACCACTGAACATAAGGTGCTCAAACAGATGGGCGAAGCCAGTTTTGTCTTCCTGCTCATCCCGTGCCCCTACATTATACAAAATGTTCATGCAAGCCATAGGACTATGAGGGTCCTCATGGACAAGCACTTTCAATCCATTCTCAAGAATGAATCTTTCAAATTTTATCATTGAATCTGAATTTCAATAAACACTAAACCCAGTTAATCCCCTTTTTCAATAGGGACAAAGTTTTTTCTTCTTTAGAATCTTGTTCGGTTTGGAAATTATAGAACCAATTCGCTTGTTCTGGCAAGCTCATCAATATGGATTCAATCCTTCCATTGGTCTCTAAGCCAAATTTAGTACCAGCATCGTATACCAAGTTAAATTCCACATATCGGCCTCTCCTCAGTAACTGCCAGTTCTTTTCAGCTTCTGTAAATTGTTTATTTCGGCTTCTGTTTACTAATTCACTATATACTTTCGGGAAAAGATGGCCAAGATCACATGAAAAGTCAAAGATCTCTTGATCAGAGATACCTGCCTTTTCAGGAGTCAATTTATCGTAAAATATACCACCGATCCCTCTGGTTTCATCCCTATGCTTGATAAAGAAATACTGGTCAGCCCAATCCTTGAACTTAGGATAGAATTCCGATGAATACTGATCACAGACTTTCTTCAGTTCCTGATGGAAATAAGTAGCATCGGTTTCATCCACATAATGCGGAGTCAGGTCAATACCACCACCAAACCAACGTATATTTTCATTCAATTCGAAATACCGGATGTTCATATGGATAATCGGCACCCATGGATTATTGGGGTGGATCACAATGGAAACACCTGTAGCAAAGAATTCATCTTCATCTACGCCAAATGCTTTCTTGATCTGCTCAGGAAGCTTTCCATGTACAGCAGAGAAATTTACCCCACCTTTTTCCAATATATTTCCATGTTGGATGATACGGGTCCTTCCTCCACCTCCACCTTCACGTTCCCACAGTTCTTCCTCAAAACGAGACTTTCCATCCAATGCCTCTAGCGCTTGGGTGATCTCGTCTTGAATCTCTTTATATTTTTCAGCGATTTGATCTTTATTAATCATTACGTCAGTTTATCCGATAATGCTTTCACAGCTAATGTAGCTGATTGATTTTTGTATAAAATATTGTAAACGGTGTTGCAGATTGGCATATCCAATTGATGGTTCAAGATAATATCTTGGATACAATCAGAAGCAAAATATCCCTCTGCCACCATATTCATTTCCATCTGTGCAGATTTCACACTGTAGCCCTTGCCGATCATGGTACCGAAGGTCCTATTGCGGCTGAATTGCGAATAGGCTGTCACCAATAGATCCCCTAAATAGGCCGATTGATTGATTTCCCTTTTCTGCGGATCGATAGCATTGACGAAATACTCCATTTCACGGATAGCATTGGATATCAATACCGCCTGAAAATTATCGCCATAACCTAGACCATGGCAGATACCACAAGCCAATGCATAGATATTTTTAAGGACAGCGCCATATTCTACGCCCAACATATCATTGGACACCACTGTTTTTATATAATGGTTTTGAAAAAATTGAGCAACAACAGCAGCATTTGCAGTGTTCTTCGAAGCAAAGGTCAGGTACGAAAGTTTTTCAAGCGATACCTCCTCCGCATGGCAAGGACCACCTACAACAACCGTATCCTCCAATGGCACCTCGAATTTCTTGTTCAAAAACTCGCCGACGATCATTTTTATGGATGGCACAATTCCTTTGATGGCGGATACCAGAAGTTTATCCTTGAAATCATCAGGTTGAAGATCCTGCAAGGCGTCTTCAAGATAAGCTGCAGGGGTATTCAGAATAATGATATCCGAATTTTGGAATACTTCCTTTGGATCAGAGAACAAACTGATATGGTCCAATTTAACTTCAACAGCACTTAAGTAAGATGGATTATGATGGTATTGCTCTATATAATCAATATCTTCCTGCTTGCGAACCCACCAATTGATATGTTTAGTCTGTTGGTTATCTGTCAACATTTTGATCATTGCAGTAGCCCAACTTCCACTACCTATAACTCCAATTTTTGCCAAAAGATCCCTCCTTTATTTGTATGAAAAACAAAGATACCAATAAAAGCCCGTTGCTAATGTAAAATAAAGCTTGATTTTACCGCATATAACTTAAAGGCTGGCCCATCAATCCTAAAATAAAACGATGCAGAAATCAAAAAAAGCCACCAATGGCAGCTTTCCTATTAAGAATTTCTTTAACTAATCTACAATTAACGCACGGAAACAAAGATTTCAAGGGATGGTTCCTCGGCTTGGCAAGTTTCAGCAGAGTAGACTTCAAAATCCGCTCTATATGCTCTGTCCAGATCAGAAGCCCAGATTTTTTCCCAAGCTCCATAAATGGCAGGACCTGAAATATCACCTTCCACAATGGTCTTTTCATAATTCGAGGCCGGAATCTCTTTCCCGACCATATCTACAGGAATCTCATCCAAAGAACTCACCCTGCACCCCAATAAGGTTAGATAAGGATGTTGATAGTCACTTTCATAATCTGTGTAGATACAATAAACAGTGTCATCGATTCGATTAGGAATTTTAGAATCCAATCGTTCCCCTGCAAATTTTGCCCAAAGTGCAGGAATATCCTGTGCCGCCGACCCATCGGTATTACAGGTTGTGACAGCAATGCCTATCACATAAAACCTTTCAATATGTTCTCTACTCATCATTTTTCGTATTTATTTAGGACAAAGAAAAACAAAGCTATGACAACAGCCTGTCAGCATCATCCCCAAACTCAAATCTTGATTAATAACCAGTCCAATATTTTCTGATAAACATCCTTCTTTACATCCTCATTCAATAGTTCATGCCTCATTTTTGGATAAAGTTGATACTTGACATCCTTGCTCCCATGTTCTACCAACTCCTCAGCAGATTTTTTCACCCCTTTCCCAAAATCACCAATCGGATCGTCCTCACCACTCAAAAACAGAACCGATAGCTCTTTTGGAATCTTTTTGACCCATCCGTTCCCACTGCCCCACAATGTCACCTGCGCCGCTCCATAAAAAGCATTGTCCGTAAAGTCTATCCCACAGTATTCATCAGTAAGGTAATTATCACGATTCTCCAAGTTTAGGCTCAACCAATTTAGATCCTCATGGTTGGGCTCATCCTTAAACTTCCTGTTATTGATCTGGGCAAACTTTTCGTTCATAAAACTGGACCTGGAATTTGGAGCTACTCGATTAAGAACTCCCAAAAACTTCGTGCCCAGGGAGCTTCCCTTCATTGCATGTCCCGAACCGATCAAGATGGCTCCCCTAAATTCTTCCCCTATCTCCTGAATGACATTCCTTGAGATAAAGGAACCTAATGAATGACCTATGATGAAATGAGGCTGATCTTTGTACTGCGAATTCAAAAACTGTGACATGCCTATAGCTACCTGAATCAAAAACTCTCCAGGTTTGTTTTCATGGAAGAAACCTAATTCTTCTTTTCCCTTGGCAGTTTGTCCATGACCAGGATGGTCATAGGTCAGGACTGCAAATCCGTTTTTCGAAAGAAAGGTAGCAAATTCATCGTATCGACCGCTGTGCTCCTGCATACCGTGCAGGACAATGATGCTGCCGTATATTTTGTCGGAGCTAGGAAGATATGAGTTGTAAAAGACGTCGAGGGTTGTGCCTTCAAAGGAAATGGAATGAGTTCCAGATTTTTTAATAGCCATGTATAAAGTTAAAGATTTGGAGAGAGGAAAGGAAATGGGTAGGTTATAATTTAAACAGATTGACAGATAATTTTATAGATACTGTATTGTTAATCAGCTAATTTCATCCTTAACAGAGGGTAGTTTCTTCCTTGGTCGTCCTTATCAGTTCTTTCAAAAATTTCAAACCCAAACCTATGATAAAATTTCACTGCTTTTGAGTTCTGCTCATTTACATCTACTTTGTCTGCATTTAGTTTTTTGACTGCGAAATTTAATAATTTCTGTCCCAGCCCTTGTCCGAAATATTTAGGGTCTAAAAAGAGCATTTCAATTTTCATATCTGCAACACCAATAAAACCTAATATAACTTTTCCATTTACTAAACAAAAAACCTGAAAATCATTGAAATTAATTGTACTGACTAATTCCTTAATTTCTTTAAAATCATTTGGGGTCAAGAAATCGTGTGTCGCAAGAACTGATTTTTCCCAAACAGTCAAAACTTGTTGCTTATATGCATCGGAATATTTAATAATTTCAAAGCTCTCAGAAGGCATCATGCTAATATATTTATTGATTGCTGTTGCAAAATTAAATAAAATATCAACTGTATCTAACGATGTGATCGCTTTAGGGAAAGGATTAAAAAACGTTGTGACAACTGAAAGCCAAATGCATTCTCTAATTGCAAAATTGAACGCCTAAACAGCCTTTACATGATATTTTAAAAATGAAGCTGAAAATTAGATGGACTCTAGGCAAACCCCACCCGGCACAAGGTTCGATCCCTCACCTACGCAAAAAAGCCTTCATCTATTCGATGAAGGCTTTATGTATTTCGTTTTCCAGGAACATTTTCGACCAGCACCCGTGAGGGATTGGTTCAGCCCCACATGCCCCCAGCGCAAACCCTGAACCCCCTGCGGGTCGAACCCCGGCCGGCACAAGGTTCGATCCCTCACCTACGCAAAAAAGCCTTCATCTATTCGATGAAGGCTTTTTGTATATCGTTTTTCAGGAACATTTTCGACCAGCACCCGTGAGGGATTGGTTCAGCCCCACATGCCCCCAGCGCAAACCCTGAACCCCCTGCGGGTCGAACCCCGGCCAACACAAGGTTCGATCCCTCACCTACGCAAAAAAGCCTTCATCTATTCGATGAAGGCTTTTTGTATATCGTTTTTCAGGAACATTTTCGACCAGCAC
>NZ_JBSHLH010000018.1:0-100474 GCF_053644255.1 Sphingobacterium sp. NPDC055431 | reverse complement strand
TTCGCAATGTGTCTCGAATGAGAGTAAGGTCAAAACAGGATAATCATAAAAAGAAAGAGCCATTTAAAATGGCTCTTTTTATAATATTTTAATAAAGAATTTTATGCTTATTCTTGATTTCCAAAGGCATTCCAACCTTGGGCTTTGATTTCATGTACATTACCCGATTTAGAAACCATGGTACATCCTTCGGCAGCCTCAGTAATATGACCGATAATGCTGATTTCCATATTGTTTTTCAGCTTATCATAGTCACTTTGCGGTACAGTAAACAGTAATTCGTAATCCTCTCCACCACTCAAAGCACATACCGTAGGATCCAGACCAAATTCACGGGCAGTTTCATAGGTCATTGGATCGATAGGGATCTTTTCTTCATATAATTTACAACCTACATTGGAAGCTTTACAGATGTGTAATATCTCCGAAGCCAAACCATCAGAAACATCGATCATCGCATGAGGCTTAACAGCTAAAGCAACCAGTAATTCAACGATATCCTTTCTTGCCTCAGGTCTCAATTGACGCTCGATAATATAATCCTTTCCTTCCAGATCAGGCTGTATATTAGGATTTTCCAAGAAAATCTGTTTTTCTCTTTCTAGGAGTTGTAAACCTACATAAGCACCACCCAGATCACCGGATACACAGATCAGGTCACCTTCTTTAGCAGCGGAACGGTAAGCTATGTTATCCGTTTCGGCATAGCCAATACTGGTCACGGAGATCACCAAGCCTTGGGTTGAGGTACTGGTATCACCACCAATCAGGTCCACATTGTAGTTCTGGCAAGCCAACAGTGCACCTTCATATATTTCTTCAACGGCTTCCAGGGGAAACTTAGAAGATAATCCAATGGAAATGGTCACTTGGCTAGCGATTCCATTCATGGCATAAATATCACTCAAATTAACTTGTATAGCTTTGTATCCCAAGTGTTTAAGCGGAACATAGCGTAGGTCAAAATGTACATTTTCCAATAATAGATCGGTGGAAATCAACGTTTTCTTATTGGAAAAATCCAATACGGCAGCATCATCACCAATCCCTTTAACAGAACTGGGTTGGGTCAATACTACAGATTGGGTCAGGTGATTGATGAGACCAAATTCACCAATTTCGTTTAGGTTCGTTCTATCGCTATTTTCAAATATGCTCATGTTATAATCCTAGTTTTGCGGAAAGTTCAAGCATGCGTTCAATAGGTTTTTGCGCACGTTGAATGATATCTTCATCTAATGTAATTTCTGGTTGTTCGTAGTACAGGCAGTTATATAGCTTCTCTAAGGTATTCAATTTCATGTGCGGGCAATCATTACAAGCACATAAATTGTTTGGAGGAGCAGGGATAAATGTTTTAGAAGGACTGGCTTTTTGCATTTGGTGCAAAATTCCAGATTCAGTTGCTACGATATAAGTGTCGGTTGGATCCTCGATGGTATATTTCAACATCCCAGAAGTAGAACCTATATAATCGGCTTGCGCCAGGATATGGTCTTCACATTCCGGATGGGCGATGAATTTTGCATCTGGATACTCAGCACGCAGGGCATCGATTTTTTCTTGGGAGAAAATCTCGTGGACCATACAGGCACCATTCCAAAGGACAAGGTCACGACCTGTTTTTTTCTTCACGTAATCCCCTAGGTTGCGATCTGGACCAAAAATGATCTTTTGATCAGCTGGAAGACTTTCCACGATCTGTACGGCATTGCTGGAGGTACATACGATATCTGAAAGAGCCTTCAATTCTGCAGTACAGTTCACATAGGTAATCACTAAATGATCCGGATATTTCTCTTTGAATTTAGCAAACAAATGTGGCGGACAACTATCTGATAATGAACAACCTGCTTTTAAATCTGGTAACAGCACCTTTTTGGAAGGTGATAAGATTTTAGCGGTCTCTGCCATGAAATGTACACCAGCAAAAACGATGACATCAGCATCTGTTTTAGCTGCTTGTTGAGATAGACCTAGACTATCTCCTATATAATCTGCTATATCCTGGATTTCAGACTCTTGGTAATAATGTGCTAAGATAACAGCATTCTTTTCCTTCTTAAGTCTTTCAATTTCTTTGACCAAATCTAGGTTAGGATCTATTGCAACATCAATATATCCCTTAGCCACTAAGTCTGTTTCAAATGTTGTATTCATTTGGTTTTTCTAAGTTGATTCCTGCCTGTTTGACTTTCTAACATCACAAAAGTAAAGAAAGAAAACGAAACGAAATCCACATTCCCTTTTTTCAATAAATAATAATCTTTTTTTTAAAGAAGAATCTTGTTGTTTATTAGTCTGTGGAAAATGGGGATAATTCAGGTGATTTTTATTTTTTTTAGTGGATGTTCTATAGTTATTCACAACTTATCCACAGGTTGGGAAGGGTTAAGTGCTGATTTTCAATACTGTCTTTTTTCGGCTTTTATTTTTTGCATATTTTTTTGTGAAATGATAGTTGTGTGTAAGATGTTAATATTTCGGTGATATTGTCTTAATATTTTGGTAATAGATGTGTGAAAATTGCTAGTATTGTGGAAACATAAGAAGTTTTACATTTTAATTCACGAGTTATTTACACGTTTTGCACATATTTTGTTAATTTGTTGGTTCAGTAGTAATTAACCGTAGCATCTACAATATACATTCAATGCTGGATAGAAAAGTTGATTTTTTGATAATAGGTTCGGGTATCGCCGGATTGAGTTTTGCACTTAAAGCTGCGAAGCTTGGAAAAGTACTTATCGTGACGAAAGCCAATGAGGATGAGTCGAATACGAAATATGCACAGGGTGGAGTAGCTGTAGTCACGGATGAAGGGGATAGCTTTGATAAACACATTGAAGATACCTTAATAGCGGGAGATGGCTTATGTGATGCACATGTTGTGGAAAACGTGGTGAAAGAAGGTCCGGAACGTATTGCGGAGCTTATTTCTTACGGTACTACCTTTGATCGTGAGGATTCTGGAGAATATGACCTGGCCAGGGAAGGTGGACATTCTGAACATAGAATCCTTCATTATAAGGACATTACGGGCTATGAGATTGAACGTGCTCTTTTAGAAAAAGTACATGCTGAACCTAACATAGAGATGTTGACGCATTATTTTGCCGTTGACCTGATTACTCAACATCATTTGGGTGTACATGTGGATAAACGTACGGAAGATATCAAATGTTTCGGTATCTATGCCTTTAACACCGAAACGGGACATGTTGAAAAGATACTTTCCAAAATTACCCTGATGGCCACAGGCGGTGCGGGGCATATCTATTCCACCACTACTAATCCGACTATTGCGACAGGTGACGGAATTGCCATGGTGTATCGGGCTAAGGGAAAAGTTAGGAATATGGAATTTATCCAATTCCATCCAACTGCCTTATATAATCCTAAAGAATATCCTGCATTCCTGATCTCTGAAGCTGTACGTGGTTTCGGCGGAATTTTGAAAAGGGTTAATGGTGAGTCTTTTATGGAGGAATATGATGAAAGAGGATCCTTGGCTCCACGGGATATCGTAGCCCGTGCGATCGATTCAGAAATGAAAAAATCGGGTCTTGATTATGTCTATTTAGATATCAGACATCGCTCTAAATCAGATATTTTATCGCATTTTCCAAATATTTACGAGAAATGTCTTTCCATTGGTCTGGATATGACCAAAGACTTGATTCCAGTTACTCCTGCAGCACATTATCTATGTGGAGGAATCATGGTTGATGAATACGGTGCAACCTCGATCAATAACCTTTATGCCTGTGGAGAATGTTCTTCAACGGGACTTCATGGCGCTAACCGTTTGGCTTCCAATTCTTTACTTGAGGCTGCTGTGTATGCCCATAGAATTTTCCAGGATGCGAGTAAACATATTGATAGCATTGATTTTCAGGATCATGTACCCTCTTGGGATGAATCCAATACCCAGTTATTGAACGAAGATATCCTGGTGACGCACAATCTACGTGAAACACAAAAGTTAATGAGTGATTATGTAGGGATCGTACGTTCGGATTTCCGTCTGGAAAGGGCCATGAGACGTTTAGGATTGCTACATGAGGAAACAGAGGCTTTCTATAAGAATACCAAGCTTTCCGTTAAACTTTGTGAGCTGCGAAACGTTATTCAGATAGCTTATCTTGTTGTAAAATCAGCTATGCAGCGCAAAGAGAGCAGGGGACTGCACTATACAACGGATTATCCAAAGCATGCTGATGTACTGGAAGATACCATTCTTTAATTTTAAGTTTTAAACGCTTTATGGCCACGATATTACCTGTTAAGGACAAATACCCCATCATTGAAGAAAACAGCTTTATAGCGCCTAATTGTACCATTGTTGGAGATGTGACTATCGGTTCACATTGTTCGGTTTGGTTCAATGCTGTGGTACGGGGCGATGTGAACTATATCAAGATCGGGGATTATTCCAATATACAGGATAATGTAACCATACATGGGACCTATGAAAAGAATGGGACAGATGTTGGTAACTATGTTAATATCGGTCATAACGCTATTGTACATGGTTGTGTCATAGATGATTATGTGTTGATAGGTATGGGGGCAATCGTGATGGACAGGGCACATATTCAATCGAACGTCATTATTGCTGCAGGTGCGGTGGTATTGGAGAATATGGTTTGTGAGTCTGGTTATCTTTATGCTGGAGTTCCTGCTAAAAAAATTAAGCCACTCACGGAGGAGCAGCTTAATCTATTGAAAAAATTACCGCACAATTACGTGCTTTATTCGTCTTGGTTTACGGAGTAATTTGGGTTTTATTTGAATGATACATCTATGGTTTCATTCTGTTCCCAGTTTGCCCGTATCGTAAATGTTCGATCTAAATACCAGATGGGTTCTGCCTGTCTTTTTTGATAGACATCGCCAGCATCCCATTTACCATTTTTATTGCTATCCTCAATCAGCCTTATGCTGTATTTACCGCCTGGATATTTAATATATCGTAAGACATGGTCGGGTGGGAGGGGGCGTTTATCAAATAGTTTTTCCTTGCTTTCATCGATCAGTTCCACCAAATAATCTGTATTATCCTTCAGACCTGTGAAGGTTAGATTGAAGTCGCCGTAATTCTCGGTTTCATTCAGGGTAAACTGCGATTTGAATTCCTTATTTGTCTCGTCGAATGGACCTAAAATGGCACCTTCCTCCAGCACCAATTCGTAGTTCTTGTTAGGTCTCCAATTGAATCGGATGTGGTACATTTCTCGATTTACCGAATCTTGTTGTAATTGGAAATTTCTACGTGAAACAGAATCTTCCTTGATCAGTACCTTATTTTTATCAATGGATGCAATGGGATAGTCCGAACTCAATTCTATGTGTTTTACTCGGTCTACCTTATTGCTGATATTTAATTTTGGAACAATGCTATTGTCTACTTTTATGTTTCTAGCTTTTCTAAGGTCAATAGTGTCCAAAGGAATATTTCTTTCGCTTACTTCCAATTTCAGGGAATCAAATTCCAAATTTTCTAGATAGATATTAGCGGTATCCTGGGTAGGTTTAAATCTTACCATCTTATTGGCATCCAGTTCATTAGGTGATAATATCCTAATATTACCCTCCTCCAGAGGCCTGTTAAAGGTCAATAGGACCGAACCATTATTATCTACTTTTTTCTCTAAGTTCCTGAAAACCTGCGCAGTACCCTTTGTATATTCTAGCTGTATGCCCGAGACGTTCTGGTTCAGGAAAATACTGTCCTGCTGAAAGCCGATCCATTCATCATTACCGTTATAGATCTTATCGTTGTTCATATCCTTCAGTGCATATACCCTATAGGTATCTTCACGCAGGTTGCTGAACTTGAAATTTCCAGATGAGTCGACTGTTGTATAATAGGAAGCTTTTCTTTTTCCAAAAATGGTGTCTCGGCTGGTTGGGATCAGGATAGCGATGACTTCCTTGTCTTTTTCCAGATTGAAGTCTTTGGTATAACCATTCTTGACCTGTCCGGAGATACTTAGGGAATCGAGTTCATCCCCTGTCGCAAAAACGTAATTGTAATTGATGAACGGATTACCTTCATTGAAGTCGACCAGACCTTTTCCAAAGTTAATGGTGTAGGTGGTGTTGGCTTCCAAGGAATCCGGAAGTTCGATGATGAATCTTTTTTTCCTAACCTTATAGATGGGTTGAGTTTCGACATCTGGGGAAATGTTAAATTCTTTTCCTGGATTTACCGTTTTGATAAATTCATCGAAGGTCATCTCGATCACTTTCTCTTTGAAATTTTTCGAGAGGTTAGGAGGGGTTACCCCCAACAGTTTTGGAGGTAAAGAATCTTTTGGGCCTCCGGTAGGTTTTTGCATGTTGGCACATTGCACAAAACTCAATGCCAAGATCGTAGCAAGACCTAAAAAGATTAGATTTTTAAATAAAGCTGTTTTTAATTGATTTAACGGATTTTTATCTTTTTTGGATACCTGAGTCATAAAATTTAAAATAATGTCTTAAATCGCTTTATTTACGTTTGTTATTTTATTAATGTAATATACTGATATTCAGTTAATTAACTCATATGTACCATTAAAACGCTGATATCGGCCGGAGATACACCTGAAATTCTTGAAGCTTGACCTAAAGTTCTTGGTTTTACTTTCAAGAGTTTTTGGCGGGCTTCAATAGACAGTGAAGTTAATGAATTATAGTCAAAATCAGGATTGATTTCTTTGTCTTCCATTTTCTTCATCTTGCTTACTATCTCCATTTCCTTTTCAAAGTAACTATCGTATTTCACTTTGATCTCCGCCTGTTCGATGGTGTCGGCGTCAAAGTTTGCAATGTAATTTGCAAAGTCCTTATCGGCTTTGATGAGGTCTTCGATTTCAACTTGTGGTCTGCTCAAGATTCCGAAGAGTCTAGATTTTTGTGCAATCGGACTTGAACCTTTTTCTTCTAGGATCGGGTTCATCTCTGAAGTTCCGATAGAATTATTTTTTAGGTAGTCTACAATGTCATCGGAATTGTTGATTTTAGCATTGACCTTTTCAAGTCTCTCATCCGATACCAATCCTAATTTATGTGCCATTGGTGTCAAGCGGATATCGGCATTATCTTGTCTAAGCAGGAGTCTATGTTCAGCTCTTGAGGTGAACATTCTATATGGCTCATCAGTTCCCTTTGTTACCAAGTCATCGATCAAAACTCCGATATAGGATTCCGATCTTTTTAGGATCAGTTCATGCTGATCGTTTATTCTTTGGTGTGCATTGATCCCTGCCACGAATCCTTGTGCAGCTGCTTCTTCGTAGCCAGTAGTTCCATTGATTTGGCCAGCAAAGAAGAGGTGTTTTACGGACAGTGTTTCTAGGGTCAAGTCTAACTGCATAGGAGGGAAGTAGTCATACTCGATGGCGTATCCCGGTCTATACATTTTTGCATTTTCAAATCCTGGGATCAATTGCAATGCTTTCAATTGTACATCTTCCGGTAGGGAGGTCGAGAAACCGTTGACATAGATTTCTACGGTCTTGAATCCTTCAGGTTCTACGAATATCTGGTGTCTTTCTCGTTCTGCAAATCTGTTGATTTTATCTTCGATGGAAGGGCAGTATCGTGGGCCGAGACCTTTGATCCTTCCGGTGAACATCGGAGATTTTTCGAATCCTGTTTTTAAGATTTCATGTACTGCTGAGTTGGTATAAGTGATCCAACAACATCTTTGTTCCTGTGGAATTTCTACATCGGTATAGGAAAATCTTCCACGTGAATCATCTCCCCATTGTTCTTCCATCAGGGAGTAGTTTAAACTTCTTCCGTCCACACGTGGGGGAGTTCCAGTTTTCATCCTTCCTGATTCGAAACCTAGGGAGACCAATTGTTCGGTCAGTCCCGTTGCTGCTTTTTCACCGGTACGACCACCGCCAAATTTCTTCTCGCCCACATGGATGACACCATTTAGAAAGGTACCATTTGTTAGGACGACTGCATCCGCATCGATGCGGATTCCCATTGAGGTTACTACACCTTTTGCTCTTCCGTTTTCTACGATGACTTCTTTGACGGTATCTTGCCACATATCCAGATTGGGAATGGACTCCAGTGTCAGGCGCCATTCCTCCGCAAATCTCATTCTGTCGTTTTGGGTTCTTGGGCTCCACATCGCTGGACCTTTTGATTTGTTCAGCATGCGGAATTGGATGGTAGACTTATCGGCGATGATTCCGGTGTATCCACCCATGGCATCGATCTCGCGGACGATCTGTCCTTTTGCCACTCCGCCGATGGCGGGGTTACAGCTCATTTGGGCAATGACACCCATGTTCATCGTGATGAGTAAAACCGATGAACCTAAATTGGCAGCTGCTGCTGCCGCCTCACATCCGGCATGGCCGGCTCCAACTACAATAACATTATATTTATTAAACATATATCTTTCTCTAGTTTCACGTGAAACTCTTCCTCTATTGATTTTAGTTTCACGTGGAACGCTATATAAACTCTGCTAGTTCCATCCATCTCTCGGTCTTCTCGTCGAGAGTGGTTTTTGTCAGGTCGATCTCCTCGGCTATCTTTTGGAGCTCTACGTGGTCGGTCGTTTTCGACAGGTCTTCGGTCAGGTCGTTGACCTTGTTTTCCAGGTCGGCGATTTCTGTTTCCAGCCCTTCGAATTCTTTTTGCTCCTTGAAGCTCAGCTTCTGTTTCTTCTCTTCTGCCTTTGGCTTTTCAATTTTCTTTTCCGGTTTCTTGTTCAGCTCTTCCTGTTCCAATTTGAAGTCGGCATAGTTACCATTATAGATTACGATGTCGCCATTGCCAGGAAAGATGAAGAGCTGTTCGGTCAACTTGTCGATCAAGTAACGGTCGTGTGAAACCAACACCAAAACACCCGGGTAATTTTCCAGGAATTCCTCCAGGACATTCAGGGTGTCGATGTCCAGGTCATTGGAAGGCTCATCCAGAATCAAGAAGTTTGGGTTCGCCATCAGGACACGCATCAACTGCAATCTCTTCTTTTCACCACCACTCAATTTGCTGACAAATCCAAATTGCTTCTCGGGAGGGAAGAGAAATTTTGTCAATAGTTGGGAAGCCGTAATGACTTCTCCGTTTTTCATTTCTATATAGTCCGCAACATTCTTTACAATGTCCAGGACTCTTTCGTCCGATTTAAAGGATAGACCTTCCTGTTTGTAATATCCATATTTAGTTGTCTCCCCGACAGAAAGTTTTCCTTCGGTCGGTTGGATACTGCCGGTAATCAAATTGAGGAAAGTGGTCTTGCCGCTTCCGTTCTTTCCGGCCAAACCAATTCGGTCTGCCTTCTTGAAAGTATAGGAGAAAGGGGAGAGGATCTTCTTGTTCGGAACGGAGAAACCGGCACCTTCAATTTCCAGGATCTTGTTTCCCTGTCTTGAAATCTGCATGCTCAGTTCTACCTGGTCTTTCTTGCGAGGACCCTTGGATTTTTCCTCAAGATCGTAGAAAGATTCTATCCTGGCCTTTGCTTTTGTACCGCGGGCTTGGGGCTGTCTTCGCATCCAGTCCAATTCCTTTCGCCATAGGTTTCGGGCCTTGTCAGCTGCTAGGATCTCATTCGATTCCCGCTCGGCTTTCTTCTCTAAGAAGTATGCATAGTTTCCTTTATAGATATAGACCTGTCCTTTGTCAAGCTCACGGATCTCGGTACAGATATTATCTAAAAAGTAACGGTCGTGGGAAACAAGGAGGACGGTCTTGCTACCGGTGGTCAACAACTTTTCTAACCACTCAATGGTTTCAATATCCAAGTGGTTGGTCGGCTCATCCAGAATATAGATATCGGGTTCATCGATCAGGAGTTTGGCAAGGGCCAAACGTTTCTTCTGACCACCGCTCAAGGAGTCTATTCGTTGTTCGAAATTTGTTATCTGGAATCTGCTCAGGATGGTCTTGATGTTGTTTTCATATTCCCAAGCATTGAGCGCAGTCAGTTTTTCAGTGACATCAAGGAATTTTTTAGAGGTAACATCCTCATTATCAATTAATTCCTCATATTCCTTGATTAACTGTTGTTGTTCGTTGTCGGCGCTGAATATAAAGTCATTGATGGTCTTGAGGTCAGAGAAATCAGGATCTTGGGGGAGATAGCCTACCCTCAAACCCTTTTCTTTCACAACCTTACCTTTATTAGGAATGACAAGCTCTGCCAATATTTTCAATAAGGTTGATTTTCCTGTTCCGTTGATTCCCACCAATGCTAATCGATCTCCCTTCTGTAAGGCAAAATGAAGATCGGTAAAAAGCCATTTATCATTATAAGAATGGCTAACTTGTTCTGTGCTTAAAATACTCACCTGATATCTTGACGTAATTATCCAAGCACAAAATTATTAAATATTTGTTACTACTTAACTTTTAATATGAAAAGTATACAGTTAGTTGACCTAGATATCGGTCTAGTTGAGACGGTAGTTAGCGATTAGATTGAATCTTGGGATATGTACATGGAAGATGGAATTGTCCATTTCACGGATCATCTCATAATATCCTTCCATAAAGCCCATGTCACTTTTTAAATTACATCCTGAAACATATTGGTGCATTTGCCCCGGTGCGAGTATGGGCTGTTCCCCAACGACTCCATCACCATCAACCTGCTTGTTCAGGCCAATAGAATCATAAATATTCCAATGACGACGCACCAATTGAACGGTGTATTCACTCAGATTCTCAATGGTAATCCGGTAGGCGAACATGAAGTGCTCGTTTTCTGGATTTGAGTATTCTGATTGATACGTCGACTCAACCGAAATCTTAACTCCTGAAGTTGTTTGTGTTGTCATAGTCAACCAAATATATATATTCTGATCATTTACACAAAAATAACCTAATTATGCATTACCTAAATTACAATTAATAGACAAAAAATAATCATAAGTGTTTGAATTAAAGTAACAAACAAAATAGCTTTTTGAAAAAATGTAAGAAAAAATTTCACCATTGTAATTACATAAATAACGATGGAGTCTGTAAATCTGTATAAATTAATCAGCAAATGATTAGGTTTGTAGCATGGCAAAAGGCAATTTATATCTTCTACCTGTTCCCTTAGCTGAACACGCCGACCGCGCATCCTATACGCTGTTGCATCTGGACATCATCAATCATATCAAAGAATATGTGGTGGAGAACGAAAAAACGGCAAGAAAGTTCTTAAAGGAAGCGGGTTTGAAAATCCCTCAGAGTGAATTGATCATCCATGATTATGGAAAACATAGCCGAGAGAAGATTAACTATTATCTTGTTTTCAAGGCGGTGGAACAAGGAGCTGATATCGGTCTTATGTCAGAGGCGGGCTGTCCGGGGGTTGCCGATCCAGGGGCAGATGTTGTTTTTGAAGCCCATAAAAGAGGGATTAAGGTCATTCCTTTGGTAGGACCGAGCTCGATCCTTTTGGGTTTGATGGCGTCGGGATTTAATGGACAGAATTTTAGCTTTAAAGGCTATCTCCCCATTGATAAAGGGGATAGATCAAAGGCAATCAAGGATCTGGAGTTTGTGAGCCATAAGGAAAGGAGTACCCAGATCTTTATCGAAACTCCATTCAGAAACAATCAGATGCTTTCGGAATTACTGAAATCACTTAAACCACAAACCCTTCTCTGTGTAGCCTGCAACGTAACGGGCAAGGATGAATACATCCGCACACAAAGTATTGCCGATTGGAAAAATACGACAGTAGATTTACACAAGAAGCCTTGTATATTTTTATTATTTGCTCCATAAAATTGTATTTTTATAGTTCATGAAAAAACTTATCCTAATTTCCTTTCTATTCCTATGCTTCCCTTTTATCCATTTGAGGGCTCAAGAGGCGACCTATGTCTTGGTGCATGGGGCCTGGGGTGGATCCTGGCAATTCAAGAATACGGCTGAGAGGTTGGAAAGATTAGGAGCTAATGTCTATCGGGTGAACCTGACTGGATTAGGGGAAAGATACCATCTTGCAAACCCAGAAGTGGATCTGAGCACACACATCAAAGATGTAATCAATACTATTTTATTTGAAAGATTGGATTCGGTGATTTTGATGGGCCATAGTTATGGAGGAATGGTGGTAACTGGGGTGGCAGACAGCATTCCTGAAAAGATCAAGAAAGTGGTATATCTGGATGCTTTTGTTCCTGAGGACGGCGAAAGTGTGGCTGCATATTTCAAGGATAATCCGTCGGGTTCATTGTTGAACAGTAAGGATGGTACCTATGTATATCCATCTTGGGTGAAGGACACGACCGAATTCCCTAGGGATGTTCCGCATCCTTTGGCTTCTTTAAAGGAGATCATCCAGCTCAAGAACCCCAAGAGACTGCAGATTCCATCAACCTATATCCTGACCTTCGAATCGTCGCAAGGAGGGGCAGAAAAGGATTCTTTCTACTTCTTTTCTACGAGGGCAAGAAAATACAATTGGAAGGTGATAGAAATGGAAGCGGACCATAACCCGCAAATACACAAGTTAGAAGATTTGGTCACGATATTAAATAATGAAAAATAGATGAACGACGTACTTTCTCCCGAATTGACAGCCGAAATCGAAAGAATCAGTATCTTTTTTGTAGTCGTTATCCTTATTATTTGGGCACTTTTTGCCAATACGGTGAGGAATACCTTGAAATTGATTTCCAAAGAAAACCAATGTATCCTGCCAAACCAAGCCTGGTTTTTGGTCGTTCCGTTTTTTAATATCTATTGGAACTTTGAAGTAGCCAGAAGGCTTTCCTATTCCCTAAACAATGAATTTTTTGACCGCAAGATAGCCGTAGAGCACAACCCTTCCTTAGGGGCTGGTATGACTTATGCTTGGTCATTTTTGATATATAATTTCCCTTTCCCTCTTTTTTGGAGGATACTGGGGATGATCGTTAGTTTCGTTTATTTCATCACCTATTGGTTTAAGATCAATCAATACCGTGTATTGTTGATGGAGCACAACAAGTGGTTGGAAGCGGAAGCAGAGAAAAACAACAGAAATGAGAATTAAAGAGGTAATAGAACATCTGGAGGAATTAGCTCCATTAAATTATCAAGAAAGCTACGATAACTCGGGACTGATCGTCGGAGACCCCAATCAGGAGGTCAGCAAAGCCCTGATATCATTGGATTGCACGGAAGAGGTCGTTGATGATGCAATTGCCAAAGGCTGCAACCTGATTATTTCTCATCATCCAATCGTGTTTTCCGGACTGAAGAAGTTCACCGGAAGGAATTACGTGGAAAGAGTGGTAATCAAAGCGATCAAGAACAATATTGCTCTATATGCGATCCACACCAACCTAGACAATGTCGTTGGGGGTGTGAGCAGCAAGATGGCCGATAAACTTGGTTTAGAAAACCAGGCTGTCCTTCGTCCAAAGGGAGGGCTGTTAAAGAAACTGGTCGTATATGTACCGAGGGCAAATGTTGAAGAAGTGAGACAGGCATTGTTTGATGCTGGCGCTGGAGCAATCGGTGATTATGATCAATGTAGTTATAATACAGCAGGTTATGGTACTTTTCGTCCATTAGATGGAGCAAATCCTGCTATTGGTAAGGTAGGTGACCAGGAGCGTGTCGAAGAAACAAAGATTGAGGTCATCTATCCGGCTCAAGCGGAGCGGAAGATCTTGGTTTCCATGCTTGCCGCACATCCCTATGAGGAGGTTGCCCATCAAATCTTTAACATTGAGAACTCTTTTTCCTATGTAGGATCAGGAGTAATTGGAAATTTAGAGGAGCCCATGGAGGAGTCAGAATTCTTGGCTTTCCTAAAGGACCGAATGAAGCTGAACGTCATCAGGCACACGAAGACCTTGGGCAAGAAAATAAGCCGAGTAGCGGTTTGTGGCGGTGCTGGGGGCTTTTTGTTAGGAGATGCCAAGCGCTCGGGGGCAGATATCTTCATCACTGCTGATTATAAATACCATGAGTTTTTTGATGCAGAAGGCGAAATAATCATTGCAGATATCGGACATTTTGAGAGTGAGCAATTTACCCAAGAATTATTGTTAGATATAATTCAGAAAAAATTTGCTAACTTTGCTGTCCTATTGACGGAAATAGACACAAATCCAATAAAATACTACAGTTAATGGAACAAACCGTAGAACAAAAACTAAAAGCTTTATGGGCGTGGCAATCAATCGAAACACAGATTGACAAAATTCGCCAAGTACGTGGAGAACTACCTATCGAGGTAGCTGACCTTGAAGATGAAATCGCAGGTCTAGATACACGTATCGAAAAAATTCGTAATGAGCTAGACGAATTAGAAGATTCTATTGTGAAGCGCAAAAACATGATCAAAGATGCGCAGACAGCAATCAAAAAATACGAGACACAACTAAACGAAGTAAAAAATAACCGTGAATACGATGCAATTTCTAAAGAGATTGAAATCCAAGGGTTAGAGATTCAAGTTTGTGAGAAACGTATTCGTGAAGCTGAGTTCGAAATCAAAAACAAAACTGAGGCTTATGAAGCAACAGCGAAGAATGTAGATTTCAGCAAAAGTGAATTGGATGCTAAAAAACAAGAATTGGAAACAATTACGTCGGAGACTCAAAAAGACGAAGACAAATTGGTTACAGAAGTAGAGAAATCAGAGAAAAACATCGACGATCGTCTTCTTAAAGTGATCAAGAAATTACGTAAGTCCTTCCGTAACGGGTTGGCAGTGGTATCTATCGAGCGTGATAGCTGTTCAGGTTGTCATAACAAGATTCCACCTCAATTGCAATCGGAAATTCGCCAAAGAAAGAAAATCATTATCTGTGAACACTGCGGTAGGATTTTAGTTGACGAAGAAATTGCGTCTGAAGAAGCATAGTCCTTAAAAAACTATATAGCGAACGCCAGCACATTGTGCTGGCGTTTTTTATTGTCAAACAATTTATCCCACGTTCTTCGAAATATTTTATTGGCCAGAGACCATGGGCTCCAAATTATCCCTATTAATTCCTATTTTTATCCAACACACCAATTTATCACTATGCTGAAAAATGTTTTTTCCATTCTTGCATTAGCTGTCAGTCAAATCAGCTTTGCTCAAAATAGCAATGAGACCTTATTGTTGAGAAATCCAAGCATTAGCCAGAACCATATCAGTTTTGTTTATGGGGGCGACATCTGGATTGCCGATAAGAGCGGTCAGAATGCACGCAGACTTACCGTCAACCCTGCTGTAGAACAGAACCCAGTTTTTTCTCCAGACGGCTCCAAAATAGCTTTTACGGGAAACTATGATGGAAACACCGACGTATATGTAATTTCGATACAGGGCGGTGACCCACAGCGCGTCACGAGCCATCCTTCTGCAGACGTCCTAAGGGGTTGGTTATCCAACGATGAGGTTTACTTCACGACGCAACGCGAACTGAATTATTCACTTGGAGCAAGATTATACCGCAGTAAAATCAATGGTTCTGTAGATTATCCCTTGCTGATGCCAGAGGCAAATCAGGGATCTCCATCTGCTGATGGTAGGTATTGGGCCTATATCAAGAACGGGGATCCTACCGAGAGGGATCGCGTGGCATTTAAGCGTTATCGTGGTGGGGGCATGCCGTCGATTTGGATCTTCGATACCCAGAGCCATGATGTACAGGTCGTACCGGGCGAGAAATGCAATGACGTTAAGCCAATCTGGCTGGGCGACAAGGTTTTCTTCCTGTCGGACCGAGATAAGATTGTCAATGTTTTCAGTTATGATGTCAAATCAAAACAGGTAGAAAAATTAACCAATTTTACTGATTACGATGTTCGCACATTGCAGGGAAGGGGCAATGAATTGATCTTCGAACAGGCCGGCAAGCTGCACTTATTGAATACTACCAATAAATCAAGCAACCCGATTTCCATCAACATCAATGCCGATGCCTTATCCAAGCGAGGACATTATGTCGATATGAAAAAAGATATCCGAAACTTTGAAATATCCTCAACCGGACAAAGGGCACTTTTTGAATCAAGAGGAGAGATCTTCTCGGTGCCTAAGGAAAAAGGTGATGCCCGTAATATTTCAAATTCGCCAGGCTCACATGAGAAGTACCCAGCATGGTCGCCAAACGGGAAATGGGTTTCTTATATTTCAGATAAGAACGGAAAATACGAACTGGTCCTACGTGATCAAAAGGGCATGGATGAACCCAATTATATCAGTTTAGGAAGCAGTAATTTCTATTTCCAACCGACCTGGTCGCCAGACAGCAAGAAATTGTTCTATACAGATTCCCACTTAAATCTCTATTATGTGGATATTGACTCTAAGAAAGTCACCAAAGTAGATGATGATTACCTAGGGTCCCATACCGGACGTAATTATAATTATTTCCAATCCAGCTGGTCACCAGATTCGAAATGGATAGCCTATATCAAGACCCTTAACAATGGTCAGAATGCGGTTTACATGTACAATCTGGATTCCAAGAAAACACAACAGGTTACCGACGGAATGAGTGAGGTTACCCAGCCAATCTTTACCAGAGATGGTAAATACCTGGTGTTCTCGGCGAGCACCAATGTGGGGCTAACCAATTCAGGTCTGCACATGACTGCTTATGACCGTGATACCGAATATTCGCCTTATGCTTTTATCCTATCCAGCGATTCCCCTTCCATCTTCAAGAATGAAAGCGATGAGGAAACCGTGAAATCGGAAGGTTCAAAAGAAGAAAAGGACAAAAAAGATAAAAAGGATAGCTCCAAAAAAGATGATTCCAAAGAAGAAGAATCCAAGGAAACTATCAAACCGATCAAGGTTGATTTTGAACAGATCAATAATCGCATCATTGCCCTTTCCATTCCAAAAGGATCTTATGCATTTGATGGATCGGTTGAAAACATGTTGATCTATAAACGCGGAAGCAACATATATGCTTATGACCTGAAAAAACTGGAAGAGAAAACCATTGTAGAAAATGCGAACGGTTATTCGATCAGTAGTGATGGTAAGCAGATGATCTACAGCAACAAGGACGGGTATTACATCGTCGAGGCAGGAAAGAAGCCCGCTGGAGATGCAGGTAAGCTGAAATTGGATGATATCAAATTACGTGTTGAACCTTCACAAGAGTGGAACCAGATCTTTAATGAGGTTTGGGCGATGCAAAAGGACTTCTTCTATGTAGAGAATATGCATGGTGCAGATTGGGCTGCCGTGAAGACGAAGTATGAAAAATTCCTTCCTTATGTCAATCACCGTTCCGACCTGAGCTATCTGTTGAACGAGATGTTAGGGGAGTTGGTTGTAGGACACAGCTATATCTATCCAGGAGACGAGCCTAGCGCCCCATCTGTAAGCTCAGGTGTATTGGGAGCAGATTTTGTAATAGACAACAATCGTTATAAGATCAAGAAAATCTACAATAGAATGGATTGGAACCCATCATTCAAAGCCCCACTTGCCGAACCAGGTTTGGGTGTGAAAGAAGGTATGTACATTCTGGCCGTAAATGGAAAAGAATTGACTGCAGATATGGATATCTATAGCCTATTTGACTTCACCGTTGACAAACAGATTGGCCTGAAGGTAAATGATAAGCCTAGCTTAGCAGGAGCCAAAGACATTACCGTTAAGCCTATTTCATTTGGAAACGAGGTCGCTCTGAGACGTCAGTACTGGGTAGAAAACAACCGCAAAAAGGTCGATTCATTAAGCAATGGACAGATTGCCTATGTCTACATGCCAAATACAGGCAGAGAAGGCTATGTGTCCTTCAACCGCTATTACTTCTCTCAAATGGACAAAAAAGCCCTGTTGCTGGACGAAAGAAATAACGGCGGAGGATCAGTGGCCGATTATGTCATCGATCTATTGTCGAGAGAATTGATTTCAGGCTGGGGAATCCGCGATGGTAAGAGCTTCACTACACCTGGAAACGGAATCTTTGGTCCAAAAGCTATGATCATCAACGAATTTGCCGGTTCAGGTGGTGATATGATGCCATATATGTTCAGGTTCAAAGGGCTAGGTAAGCTTGTAGGCAGGACCACCATGGGTATTTTGGTCGGTATTTCTGGCTATCCGCAGCTGTTGGACGGCGGAATGGTTACTTCGCCAAACTTCGGAATCTTCGATCTTAACGGTAATTATATCATTGAAAACGAAGGTGTTGCTCCTGATGTTTTCGTAGAGCAGATGCCGAAAGAACTTTTACAGGGTAAAGACCCGCAATTGGAAAGAACTGTTCAGATCCTTTTGGAGGAGATGAAAACCTATCCGTATAAAGAGCTTAAAAAGCCTGCGGATCCAATCCGGGTAAATTAAAAAATAAAGGAAAGCCAGGGGGTAACTCGTGGCTTTCGTTCTTTTTACTGATTTAAAAGAGTATTTTTGAACATGTTAATAGAAATCTGGTCCGACATTATGTGTCCTTTCTGTTATATCGGAAAGCATCACTTCGAAAAAGCGCTTGATTCATTTATTTTTAAAAATGAGATTAAGGTAGAATATAAGAGTTATCAATTAGATCCTAACTATCATTATCAAGATGGCGATAGCACATATTCCTATCTGAGCCGCTCTAAAGGCATGCCAATGGAGCAGGTCAAAGAGATGACCGGGAATGTGGAACAGATGGCAAAAAACGCAGGAATCAACATTGATTTTGCAACAAATATTCCTGCCAATACTTTCAAAGCACATGAACTGATTCATTTTGCGGCTACCCAAGGTAAAGGTGCCGAAATGAAAGAACGCCTATTCCAGGCACATTTCTCCGGCGGGCTGAATATCGAAAAGGATGAGGTATTAGTATCCTTGGCAGAAGAAATCGGATTGGATAAGGAACAAGCCAAAGAGTCGCTGAAGAGCGATCAATATGCTTATGAAGTCAAACAAGACCTTGCAGAGGCACAACAGATCGGTATTCGTGGCGTTCCATTTTTTCTTATTGACCGTAAATATGCGGTATCTGGCGCTCAACCGGTAGATGTTTTCGCTGAAGTTCTAGAAAAAAGCTTTTCAGAATGGAAAGAAAAAAATCCACCCATTATTTTCTTTAAAAGTGATGATTCCGCACCGAGCTGTACGGATGATAAATGCGATATTTAATCTGATATGAACAGCCAAATGTTTGAACCCAAAAAGAATTCAGCTTGGATGTCAATGATGATCCTTTTGGGATTAACATTTGCTTGTGCCTTTGTCGTTCAGGTCATAGTCATTGTTGGCATATTAATCAGTACAGGAGATATTAAAAGCATGCTGGAAGGAGGAGGTAACTCTATCTTTTCAGAAAACACTTATGTTCTCTACACGATATTGGCGGCAAGTAGCATTTCTACCTTTTTATTGCCCTCCGTATTCCTACAGATTAGCGAGAAAAACCAATACCGTTATTTCCCATCTGAACCTTTCCAGCTTAAGAACTATCTAGTCCTTATCTTCTTGTTTCTGTTGGTCTGCAACCCTGCCATGGAGCTGGTGAGCCGTTGGAACATGGATATGAAATTGCCGGATTTCTTAGAGAAAACGGAAACTTGGATGCGTTCGCAAGAGGATCAAATGAAGGAGTTGACCGAGCGATTGGTCATGGTGGACGGCATCGGCATGTTGATGATGAACTTGCTGGTCATGGCGGTCATTCCGGCCATTGTGGAAGAATATTATTTTAGGGGCGCTTTGCAGAACATCTTAGGTAGGCTCTTTAAGAACGTACATGTGGCTATCTGGGTTACTGCGATCATCTTTTCAGCCATTCACGTGCAGTTCTATGGTTTTTTCCCAAGAATGTTATTGGGCTTGATCTTTGGCTATGCCTTTGTGTGGTCCAGGAATATTTGGGTACCGATATTTGCCCACTTCCTGAACAATGCCTCGGTGACCATCATCGCATTTGTATATACGAGAAATGGAAAGACCTATGAAGACCTGCAAAATGCAGATCCGTATACCATCCCTTTTTATATCAGCAGCATCATTATAAGTGTTGCCATCGCTTTCTACTTTTATAAGATTTCGAACCAAAAAACTAAATCAAATGAACTCAAACTGGACTAAAATAAAAGTTTACAACCAAGCCTTTGAGGCTGAAATTGTAAAAAATATGCTTCTTGAAAACAATATTCCTGCTGTGGTATTAAACAAAAAGGACTCATCCTATCTATTTGGTGTGGTGGAACTGTATGTGGAGCATGAAAATGCAGACAAAGCAATGGAATTGATGGGTTCATTTGGAGACGAAGAGGAATAAATGAAAACAAGAGCTATTACAGGATTTTTCTTTGTGGTTGCATTGGTGTGCGCCACGATTTTTAACCAATATGTTTTTGCCACATTCTTCAGCATTGTGGGTGTCCTTTCAGCAAGGGAGTTTTTCACCATCTGTAAAACAGAAGAAACAAAACCCTTAATGGGCTTAGGGATATTGACGGCAACAGTGCTTGCTGCGCTGTCTTCTGCCTATTTCTTGGGCGTGTTGGAGCTGAAATACCTGATGTTGGCTTTGCCACTCTTCTCCCTGTTGTTTATTTCATCTTTATACCTAAAAAGAGAAAAACCCTTTCATGATATAGCCTATACCGTATTGGGAATTTGGTATGGCACAGTTCCATTTCTGTTTTTCATAGGACTGGGCTTCTTAAAGGGAGATTTCAATCCCTATATCCCTATGGGATTCCTGATCATACTATGGTCTAATGATACCGGCGCTTATCTTTCTGGAAGGGCATTAGGAAGAACAAAACTGTTTGAACGGATTTCCCCGAATAAAACCTGGGAAGGGTTCATCGGTGGGGTTATCCTGGCCATGGGGGTGGCCTACAGTTTGGAGCACTTCTTTGGAAGCTTGTCCAAAATAGAATGGATTGCCATTGCAGCCATCATCGGAATCTTTGGAACATTGGGCGACTTGGTCGAATCCATGCTGAAAAGAAGTCTTGGAATCAAGGATTCTGGACAGATATTACCCGGTCACGGCGGCTTTTTAGACCGTTTTGATGGGCTGTTGATTGCCGCGCCTTTAGTCTACGTACTGCTTACTTTATTATAGAAAAACATGAAAATAGAAAAGTCTACCTTCGATTTTCTAAACGACCTGAAAGACAACAACAACAGGGAATGGTTTCAAGAGCACAAGCCTGAATATGAGGAAGCATTGAAAAATGTCACTGAGTTTATTGAGGGTATAATCATGAAACTTTCTGAGCTTGATCCACATATCAACCAGGAGATATCTGCAAAGAAGTGCCTGTTCCGAATCTACAGGGATGTCAGGTTTTCGAAGAATAAAGATCCTTACAAATCATGGTTTGCCGCTGGGATATCTGTTGATGGCAGAAAATTAGCAGGACCAGAATATTATATACATATCGAGCCAAACGGCACTTTCATTGCCGTAGGCTACTGGCGCCCCGAAAAGCACCATTTGGATGCTGTTAGGCAAGAAATTGACTATAATGCCGAAGAACTATTCAAAGCTTTGGAAAAAGGGGGTTGGAAAGCCGAGGATATGTCTGCTGAGGATAGGTTGCAGAGACCTCCAGCAGGATATGCCGCCGACAACGAGCATATAGAGCTCCTGAAGCACCGAAGCTTCATTTTGTCAACCAACCTGAGCCGAAAACAAATGGAAGCGCCTAAGGCCTTAGAAACGGTAATTGAGCATTATGCCAGTATGATTCCTTTCAAGGAATTCATCCATCAGGCAATCGATCAATAGGGTAGACTGATCTTACCCATGCAAACTGCAGGGGAATCCTTGATATTGGAAACAGATTTTGGATCTCCCACCAAGGTTTCATTCGCCAAAACGGCAAACAAACAAGCTTCCTTTGCGTCCGGATCTAAACCAAGGGCCTCAAAAGATTCAACACTCTCAGGGAATTCCTCCTTTAACTGCTCCATCAGCAAGGGATTGTGCAATCCACCACCACTGACATATATCTTCAAGTTCTCCAGGCCTGTTGTGGCTTTTTGTATGCCTTTTACCATTGTTTTTGCCGAGAAACTGTTAAGGCTGGCCATAATATCCTCATGACTTAGTTGAGGAGAACCGATCTTTTCCAGGGCATTATCCAGGTAAGCCAGGTTAAACAATTCGGGACCTGTTGTTTTGGGGAAGTCAAGGTTCAAGAAGGGTTCGCTTTCCAGCTCATGTAGTAAATCCAAATTGGTCTGACCCTTTTTGGCCGCTTCAGCATCTTTATCCATCTCAACCCCCAAATGCTTCTCCATATATTGGTTCATCATCGTGTTTCCTGGACCCAGATCTGTCGCATAGGCCTTTTGTTCGGAACCTAAAGCCGGAAGAAAAGTGAAATTGGAAATGCCACCGATATTTAATAGGATGCGGTTTTCAGTTTCCGAAGAGAACAATAGGTAATCACCATAAGCCGCTAAAGGGGCTCCTTCGCCGCCAGCAGCAAGGTGTTTTTGCCGAAAATCGGACAAGCAGATGATCCCAGTCCTTATCGCCATGTGGTCCCCATCGCCCAATTGCAGTGTACTGTTTGGCAAAGAACGATCATGGGTCAAAGACTGCGGAGCATGAAATACCGTCTGCCCATGGCTAGCGATGGCATCGATTTCGGTGGCTTGTACATTCCATTTCTGGAGCGCTTCTAAAATCAATGCGGCGTGTACCTCGGCGATATAGGGATTAAGCCCACAAAGGACCTGTTGGTCAATGTTTCGTTGAGCAAATATCTTACGGACCCAAGTCCTGAATTCAGGCTTATAATCCATCGTTTCAAAGGCCAGAAGTTCAATTTTACTATGGTTTCCATTTCCTTGAATTTTGCATAGGGCAATATCCAGCCCATCCAAGGATGTTCCGGACATCAAACCGATGATCAGACGATGGTCTTTCTGCGCTATTTCAGCTAATTTGGCAATGCTAGGGTTCATAGGATAAAAATACAATAACTTTTGTATTCTCCTTTCTTAATCCTATTTTTGGAGAAATACAAATAGAAAAGACATGAATTTTCCTTCAGAATTAAAGTACACCAAAGATCACGAATGGGTTCGTGTAGAAGGTGATGAAGCAGTAATTGGTATTACGGACTTTGCTCAAAGAGAGCTTGGTGATATCGTATTTGTTGACATCAACACAGTGGGTGATGAGGTCGCAGCAAATGAAGTGTTTGGTTCAGTAGAGGCGGTTAAAACTGTTTCTGATCTATTTATGCCAGTTACTTCTACTGTATTATCAGTAAACGATGCAATTGATGCAAACCCAGAATTGGTTAACTCTGATCCTTACGGTGAAGGTTGGATCATCCGTGTTAAATTGAACAATGCTGCTGATGTAGACGGATTGATGTCTGCAGATGACTACAAAGCTGAAGTTAACGCTTAATCTAGCGATAAAACATAAAAAAGGCCATTTAGCAATGCTAAATGGCCTTTTTTAATGATATTAATATCTTATTTAAGGACGGTCATCGTAATATCCGAAGTTACTTTTTGTCCTTCTACGTCCATTTGCATTTTGATGGTAGCCGACTTGGTAAACAAAGTTTCCGTGTCTGCAATATAGGTACTGCTCATGGTTCCGATTTTAGTATCTGAATCATTGAACATTTCACCGGTTGTCTCCACTTGGTATCCTTCTGCAGTTTTCCCAACATATTTATTGATCGCTTTGGTCTTGATTCCTTTGTTTGTCGACTCCGAGGTCCAGGTATCACCCGGTTTTACCGGTTTATCAGGGTAGGTGGTGGTCATGGCAAAGTTTTCAAAACTGCTATCCGTTCCTTCAACCCCTTCCATACTGATCATTTTTCCTTTGTCTGACGTAATAATGGTCATTTTTTTGCCTAGCAACTTTTCAAACTGAGCGGCCATGATTGCGGCCGTAGGATCATCCGAAGGTTTTTCAGAATCATAGCTAATGGTCATCATCCCAGCATCCATATCCACCTTAATGGCGTCTGTGGTGTTTTCCATGGTATAGTTCGGACTTTCATATTTAGACACATTTATGGTGCTTTTCATTACCATATCCATGATCATGCTCTGCTCTCCTTCAATATCCATTTTCATGTTGGTAACGGACTTAAATGGCTTGTTCAAAGGCATCTTCATAGTAAAATCAACTTCCTGAGCTTTAGTAACTAACGCTGCTGAAGTAAGTAGGAAAAGGATCAGTAATTTTTTCATTCTTTTGAATTTAGTTCTTTAAAAATACTATTTTTTTGCAGAACACAAAGTTTTCAGTGCAGAAACTCTAAAACAAAAAGCCCCGGTATTTTCATACCAGGGCTTCCATTATCTTGTATTTCTTATTTTTTGATATAAGAAACTTCTTTTACCGCTTTAACCACTTTCGCAATACTTGGCAATGATGCCTCAACTAAAGTAGGCGCATATCCTAGAGGAACGTCAGCTGAAGTAACACGAATTACTGGAGCATCTAGGTAATCGAATGCATGTTTTTGAACATGGAAAGTAATTTCAGAAGAAATTGAAGCCAAAGGCCAAGCTTCTTCTACGATTACTAAACGATTTGTTTTCTTAACAGATTCGATGATGGTAGCGAAGTCGATTGGACGTACCGAACGTAAGTCGATCAATTCCACACTTACACCGTCTTTCTCCAATTCCTCAACTGCTGGAATAACAACACGAGGAACCATCTTACCGAATGAAACTACAGTTACTGCAGTACCTTCTTTTACTACATTTGCTTTACCGATAGGCAAGTAGTATTCCTCTTCAGGAACCTCGCCTTTATCACCGTACATCTGCTCAGATTCCATGAAAATAACTGGATCTGGATCGATGATCGCTGATTTCAACAATCCTTTTGCGTCGTAAGGGTTTGAAGGAACAACCACTTTCAATCCTGGTGTATTCGCATACCAGTTTTCAAAGTTTTGTGAGTGCTGCGCACCTAATTGACCAGCATTACCGGTAGGACCTCTGAATACGATCGGACAAGAGAACTGACCACCACTCATTTGGTGGATCTTTGCCGCAGCGTTGATAACTTGGTCAATAGCAACCAGTGAGAAGTTGAAAGTCATGAATTCAATGATCGGCTTTAAACCGTTCATCGCCGCACCCACGCCGATACCTGCAAAACCAAGCTCAGCAATTGGAGTGTCAATAACACGTTTTGCACCAAACTCATCAAGCATACCTTGACTTACTTTATATGCACCATTATATTCAGCGACTTCCTCGCCCATTAAAAAGATTGTTTCGTCTTTACGCATTTCTTCGTTCATCGCTTCACGAAGCGCTTCTCTGAATTGTATTTCTCTCATCAGTATTACAGATAGTGAATTTTGTTTAGATACGCAAAAATACTATTATTTCTCGAATTTTCGTAGTGGCATTGTACTATTTTCGATGTAAATGGGTCTACACAATCGATTTACAAAAGGGGTTTTTGATCTTGTAGAGCAATTAGGAACCGCTGTAGCCAAGAATTCAGCTCATTTAGCGCCAAAGGGATGTTCCAATTTTCTACATTTCTCTTTTCCACTAGGTTGGAAATTGACCGTACTTGGACACAAGGAATCCTTAATTTATTCGCTGCATAGAAAAAAGCAGCACCTTCCATGCTTTCCAATATGTTCAAGCCATGCTCCTTTTTGATCCTGTCAATGCTGTTTTCAGATCCGTGGGACTTATTGACCGTAATGGCATCCACATAAGGGATTTCATAAAACTCGGCAGGCAAGGCTTGCTCGGGTAAGCTTTCTACAAAGATAGATTGGCCAAAGCCAAGGCTATCGATCGGGATAAAATCCTGATCATTCTCAGCTCCAAACTCAAAAACCTGGTCGGTCTTGATCTTCAGCATTGCCCCTAGTTTATGATAAGGGTTAAATGTTCCGGCAATACCCACGTTGATCAGCAGGTCATAGGATTTACCCTGAAGGTATTGCCCTAAGGAAAAGGCCGTGGCGACCATACCAACGCCAGTTACCAAATAATCTGTCTTCGTTTCTATAAATGTGGGAATGGATGCGGCTATTTCTAGTTCCGTTGCTGCTACTACGAGAGTTTTCATATATGTGGCTCAAAGTACTAATTTACGGTAATTTACTTTATCTTTGTCATTATGATTTATATAACACGACGCGAACGCTTTAATGCTGCCCACAAGCTCTATCGTGAAGACTGGTCACTGGAGGAGAATGAGCGTGTTTTCGGTAATTGCTCAAACCCAAACTGGCACGGTCATAACTATGACTTATTTGTGACTGTTAAAGGCCTGGTCAATCCTGAAACAGGGTTTTTGATCGACCTGAAGTTGATGAAGGATATTATTATCAGAGAGGTTATTGACAAATTGGACCATAAGAACGTCAATCTGGATGTAGATTTCATGCAAGGAAAAATGGCATCTACCGAAGTGATTGCCATTGAAATATTCAATATCCTAAAGCCTTTCTTCGAAAAAGAGAAAGTGTTTTTGCATGCAGTCAGACTCCATGAAACCGAAAATAATTATGTCGAGTACTTCGGCGAATAATTCACCTAAAAACCAATCTTAGAATGAGCAAATTTCAACAATTTGAAGAAGAAGAGCAGGACGGTTATTTAAAGATCGACCAATACAACGAAAAGAATGTTGAACGAATTGCAGAACATTATACAGATATTCTTCAAGCCCTGGGTGAAGACCCTAAGCGTGATGGATTGATCAAAACACCTGAACGTGTAGCAAAAGCCCTTCAGTTTTTAACTCATGGATATGATGTGGATGCTGCTGAGCTATTGCGCAGTGCAATGTTCGAAGAAGAGTACAGCCAAATGGTGGTTGTAAAAGATATAGAGGTCTATTCCATGTGTGAGCACCATATGCTTCCATTCTTTGGAAAAGCCCATATTGCCTATATTCCTAACGGCCATATCGTAGGCTTGAGCAAGATCCCACGTGTTGTGGATGTATTCGCTAGGAGATTACAGGTACAGGAAAGATTGACCAATGAAATCCGTGACTGTATCCAAGAGACCCTAAAACCTGCGGGTGTTGCTGTTGTGATTGAGTGCAAACATATGTGCATGGCGATGCGCGGCGTGCAGAAACAGAACTCTGTAACCACCACTTCAGCATTTACCGGTGCCTTCCAAAACGATGTTACCCGATCTGAATTCCTGAGGTTAATTACCGCTTCTTTAGGATAAAAGAATAAAAAAGATAAAATTAAGGCCTGGATTTACGGAATTCAGGCCTTTTATATGAACAAAAAAGGCATCCTATTTCCAATAATTTCCATTTAGGATAGGAGATTTTTTCACGATTACAGCTTGACTTTACCTTGGTCTCATTCGAGACACATTCCGAATTTTCCGATTGTGTCTCGAATGAGACCAAGTCCATACCTAGAGCATATCCTTCATCCAAAAAAAATTATCGAATGTTGTTGAGGAAGGGTTGAAACCCAAAATACAAAATGGTCAAAATAATGACGTAATTTAAATAAAAGTTTAAAAATTTCACTTTTTGTGACTTGCGTTTAAAGCCTTTAAATGCTGTTTGATACACTTACTGTTACGAACTAACAAGCTGATAATCACTTATTTGTAAAATATCTCTTGTTTGGATGCGGGGCTAATATTTATCTTTGCGCAGTATGTTTGAAGAGTCTAATCCATTAAACAGCTATCTGGAAGATACTACGGACGAGGAAAATTCGTTGTTAAAAAAGGTCAATAGAGAGACCTATCTGAAGGAGACCATGCCCCACATGTTATCGGGGCATTACCAAGGAAGAGTGCTGTCGATGATCAGCAAGATGGTACATCCGAGGTTAGCTTTGGAAATTGGAACTTTTACAGGATATGCTACCCTGTGTTTAGCAGAGGGATTGGAAGATGAGGGTGTTTTGCATAGCATTGATATCAATGAGGAGCAACAAGAGCGGGTTCAGTCTTATTTTGATGAATCGCCCTATGCAAGTCAGATCAAGTATCATATTGGCGATGCAGCGGAGGTGATCCCAAGTATTGAAGGGACTTTTGATCTGGTGTTCATTGATGCCGATAAAAAAAGGAACCTGTACTACTTCAATACATTGATCGACCGAGTGAGGCCTGGAGGGGTGATCTTAGTTGACAATGTGTTATGGAAAGGCAAGGTTTTTGATGAGAACCCCGACAAGCAAACACAGCAAGTAATCGAATTAAATCAAACCTTGGCAGAGGATAAACGGGTTGAAAAACTTATTCTGCCGATTAGAGATGGGCTTTTTGTGCTACGCAAAAAGTAGTGTTAAACTAAAACAAGTTTTATGCTAGAATATTGTAGAAAGATTTTTGTGATATGTATACTTATCACTCTTTCAACTTTAGGGCTTTATGCTCAAGATTATACGACGAAGTCGTACATTGAGAAACATAGTCCGGCAGCTCAAACGCTAATGCGTGAAACAGGGGTTCCGGCCTCTGTCATCTTAGCAGTAGCAATTCACGAAAGTGCCTATGGCAACAGTAGAATTGCACGCTATCTGAACAACCACTTTGGTATCAAAGGGAAGAACAACAGTAAAAAGATCCGTTCTGCTTATAAAGGATATGGTTCGGTGTTGGATTCTTACCGTGATTTTGTGGGGCTTCTCCAAAGAAGAAAGGCTACGCAGCCCTTGTTCGACAAACACAATTCAGAAGACTATAAGGGATGGATAAAGGGAATCGCTAGATCTGGATATTCAGAGACCGGTGATTGGTCGAGAAAAGTAATCTCTACGATCGACACTTATGACCTTGAGAAGTACGACGAAAAAATAAATCTTAATTAAGCGAATTTGTCAGATAAGATGAAGAAGTTTTTATTGGCCAGTTTAATATTGGCCTTATTTTTTGTTTCCTGTGGAACTAAAAGAAACACTACACTGAAGAACCCAAACGGCAGACCGAACAGCTCCGCCAGTTCCAGCTCTTCATCATCTAGCAACAAAGGAACCTCAACAAGTGGTCTGGACTATATCGATCGCTACAAAGGGATCGCCATTGAGGAAATGAACAAATATGGTATTCCTGCCAGCATCAAATTGGCCCAAGCCCTGTTGGAGTCTGGAAATGGCAATAGCTATCTGGCGACCCGTGCCAACAACCACTTTGGAATCAAATGTGGCGGTACCTGGAACGGCAAGTCGGTAAACCGTCCTGATGACAGCAACAATGACTGTTTCAGGGTTTACAATGATCCGGAGCAATCTTTCCGTGATCACTCCCAATTTCTTCTCCGAAAACGCTATGAGAACCTTTTCACCTTAAAAAAGGATGATTACAAAGGCTGGGCAAAGGGATTAAAGGCAGCAGGATATGCGACCAACCCTAGGTACCCAGAACTATTGATCGACCTGATCGAGCGATATAACCTGCAGCAATATGATCGTGCCGAAGCTCCGGTGGAGGTCATTGCCCGCGTGGAGAAAGTCGAAGAAGTGATCGAAGAAAAAGAAGTGGAAGAGCCTCAAGTTCCTGTTGAGGAAATCAAGAAACCGGTAGCCATGCTGATCTATGAGGTTAAGGCGACCGATACCATGTATTCCATTGCCCGAAAATATAATGTAACCGTGGAAACTATCAAACAATTGAATGGCCTGAGCAGCGATGCTGTAACGGTTGGACAGTTATTGGTCGTATCAAAATAGTTACAAGTCCCATTAAAAGATGTTAAATATTAGCAAGCTATTCTTCTAAGACGTAGTTTTATAGGAGTGAAAATTCTTGTCCGTATCTTTATTTTATGCTTTATGCTTTCTCCGGCTTTGCTCTATGCACAACAAAGTCTGGAGGGAATCGTATATGACAAGGATAGCAAGCGAAGGCTCGGGGAAGTGCAAATTAGAAACCTAAACACACAGAAATACATTTATAATGATGCAAGAGGCGAGTTTAAGACGCCTGTACATGCTGGGGATGTCTTGGTCTTTAAGAAGATGGGTTACTTTAGCGATACGGTGGTTGTCAATAACCAGAGTGCGCTGATCATCAATTTGAAGGAGAATGTAGCCAATATTGAAACCGTTACGGTCATTGGTCGCAAGAACCCGGATGATGTTTTAAATGAGATAAAAAGAGATTATGGCAAGGCTTTTGAGTTAGCTAAGCCTGGCGATTTGTTTTCGGTGGGAATGACAGGAGCAGGATTGAATATTAATTCGCTCTATGGCATGATCAGCAAGGAGGGGAAGGACGCGAGGAGATTTACCCAGTTTATTGGGAAGCTCCATGAAGAAAACATTATAGACTTTAATTTTACACCGGAATTAGTACATAGTCTGGTGGGGTTGGAAGGTGATGACCTGAAGGCATTTATGCAGTTATTTAGGCCTACATACGAGTTTGTGTCCACCGCCAACTATTATCAGATGGTAAAATATATAAAAAGTAAATATGAAGTGTTCAAACTACACCCAAATTTACGACCTTTGCGAGAATTGCCAGATATTCAATTAGACGTAAAAAAAGAAAATTAACATGAATATAAAACTTTACCTATTACCTGTTTTCATTTTTATTTTCGGAATCAGTATGATTCAAGCACAGGATTTGCGCGATCTGCGTGTAAAACCGGACAGCAGCATTTCGCCAGAAACGGATGGGAAAGCGCTAGGTATCAAAAATATCAATGTGCCGATCCCTAAGTTGGACCTACAGGTCAATTACTGGAAACATTGGACAAGGCTAGGGGTTAACTTTAACCAAGCGGCCTTTTCTGAAAACTGGAAACTGGGTGGTTTAAATTCATTTGCCATCGGTGGTATCCTTTGGCATAAATCGGAGTTCAACAGGAACAATTTCAACTTTGTTTCCGAGGTGGACCTGAAGTATGGTAAGGTAAAGAATGAGGGACAGTTGGCCAAGCCAAACAATGACCGTATTTTCTGGGATAATAAGTTGGCGTATAAGTTGACCAAATCATGGGCGGTCTATTTATCCCTAACCTATGAAACCCAATTTGATAATGCCTTCCATTATGCGATGCAGGATGGTGAAGAGGTCATTACCGGTTTGAAATCATCATTTATGGCACCTGGATATTTTACGGAATCATTCGGTTTGGAGTATAAGCCAGATGATACATTCTCATTGCGTTTCGGTACAGGTACGGCTAGACAGACCTTAATCTTGGATAACCGTTTGAAGCCTTATAATGCCTATGATTATTATCAGAAACATGGGAGATACTTCGACCCTAACGACGTGACCAAAGGAACCGGACCAATGTTTGGGGTTGCCGAAGGAAAGAACTTTAACAATGAACTGGCTTTCCAGTTAACCGCAAACCTAGATAGGAACCTGACAAAAAACTTGCATTTAAAATCGCGTTACAACCTATTTGCAGACTACGAAGACATTACCGATCCAACCCATCGTTTGGACGCAACCTTAACGGCTAAAGTGACCTCATTGATCAATGTGGCATTGGGTGGTGTTATTTTGTATGATTCTGCATTGGACAGCAAGGTTCAGTGGAACCAGATGCTTTCCATGGGGGTAATGCTTAATTTACCAAAATAAGATAGATGATTAAAATTTCAGTGAGACTGATTGCTGCGTTGTGTGGGGTAATGTTCTTGGTTGGTTGTTCGACGGCCAAGAAGTCGAAGGTTTTGCAATCAAATACAGCTGTAATTACTCCTTCTGTAATCGTTGAGAATTCTGCGCCGAAGCTGGATACCCTGAACAAGCCTGCAGAGGTCATTGAACAGGCAAAAGTAGCGCCTACGCTTTCGGTTAATTCGGAATTGACACCGGAACAGCAAGCTTGGAACATGTTTTTGCAAGGGACCAGCAAACAGTATGACTTTGCAAACGCCATCCATTTTGATGTCCGGAAACCATCCTTTGTGATGATCCACCATACCTCCCAAGCCAATCTGGCCCAAACGATCCGTACCTTTCAGTTGGCACATACCAAGGTCAGCAGCCATTATGTGATCGGTCGTGATGGTCGCGTGGTGCAGATGTTGAATGATTATTTGCGGGGTTGGCATGCCGGAAGAGGCAAGTGGGGAAGCATTACGGACATGAATTCGGTGTCCATTGGGATTGAACTTGACAACAATGGCTCTGAACCTTTTCCAGACGCCCAAATAAACTCCCTGCTGGTCTTATTGGATACCCTGAAGACCAAGTACAGTATTCCTCAAAAAAACTTCATAGGACACGCTGATTTCGCGCCTGGAAGAAAAGATGACCCCAATGTATTCTTCCCATGGCAGCTTTTGGCCGAACGAGGTTTTGGAATTTGGTACAATCCTAATTATTTAATGGCTCCTCCGTCAAACTTTAATCCCATCGATGCCCTTAAGCTCATAGGTTATGACCTGACCAACCAAGATGCCGCCATTAAGTCCTTCAAACGAAAGTTCGTGAAATCTGATCTTTCACCTATCTTGAATGATCGGGACCGAGCGATCTTATATGATCTCTACCGAAAGTATTATTAGAATATTTAAAAAATGATAATTGCTGGTATACGGCATTATACCTGAGTAGGTTCGATATCCTTTTTCGGAGTACTGCCCATGAAGTACTGCAGGATAAGTCCAATGAGGATCAGTAGTACACAACCGATCAGATTCAACCACAGAAAGGCGACAACGTTCATCTGCCAGATCCCAATAACGATAACCTCGGTTATTACAGCAGACCAAAAAACTGCTTTTCCACCGATTCTTCTGATATAAAAAGCCACTAGGAATATTCCAAGAATGGTTCCATAGAAAAGGGAGCCTAAAATATTAACGGCTTCCAAGAGGTTTCCCAATTGACTGGAGTAAAGGGCTATCCCAATGGTAAAAATCCCCCAGAATAAGGTGCTGATACGCGAAGCCTTTAAATAATGGGCATCGTTGGCATCCCGTTTTACGAAGCGTCTATAGATATCGATCACTGTTGTTGAAGAAAGTGAATTGATGGCACTGGCCGTTGCTCCCATGGAGGCTAGGAAGATAATGGCGATCAACAGGCCTATCAAGCCTTTAGGGAAAGTATCGGTAACAAACCTTAGAAAGATATAGTTCGTGTCATTGGTGTCCGCATTTGGATCGTTTTTCTTGATCAGGTCCACCAATTCGGTTCTCAATCCCTGGTCTTTTTCATTGAATTGTTGTAGGTTGATCCTGGCATCGTCGATTTTATCATCTTGCTTTTCCTTCAATGCACTGGTCAGCTGATTGATATAAACGGTTTTTTCCTGGCTTAACTGTTCATGTCTTTGCTTGATATCCTCATACTCCTGTTTATGAGAGCTGTTTTCCAGTTTTTCAATGACTTGCTCATTAAAGAATAGGGGTGGGGTATGGTACTGATAATACGCAAAGACCAAGATACCGATCAAGAGGATACAGAACTGCATAGGCACTTTAAGCAATCCATTCATCAGCAATCCCAATCTGCTCTCTTTTACCGATGATCCTGTCAAATAACGTCCCACCTGGCTCTGATCAGTTCCGAAGTAAGATAGCTGCAAAAAGAAACCACCGATCAATCCGGTCCAGACGGTATACTGATTGTCCAGGTCAAACTTAAAGTCAATGGCATTTGCTTTTCCGGACTTTCCGGCAATGTGTAGGGCTTCTTTAAAGCCTATGTCCTCAGGCAGAAGATGGACCACCAAGACTCCCGCCAATAGCAGGCCGGCGAATATGATGGACATCTGTAAGAGCTGAGTGTATGATACCGCTTTTGTGCCGCCGTATACCGTGTATATTACCACTAAAGTACCGATGCCGATGGTGGTCATCACCAAGTCGATATTCAGGATGGTGGAGAGGATAATGGCCGGAGCGAAGATGGTGATACCTGTAGAGATCCCTCTCTGGATAAGGAAAAGGGATGCGGTCAGGACCCGGGTCTTGATGTCAAACCTTTTTTCCAAGAATTCGTAGGCCGTATAGACCTTGAGTTTATGGAAGATCGGAACGAAGGTGATACAGAGGACAATCATGGCCAAAGGCAGTCCAAAGTAGAACTGGGCGAAGCTCATTCCAGATGAGTAAGCGAGTCCAGGGGCGGAAAGGAAGGTAATGGCACTTGCCTGGGTTGCCATTACGGAGAGTCCTACGGTGTACCAAGGTAAGGAGCGGTCACTGAGGATATAGCCGTCAATGGTTTTGACGTTCTTGCTTTTGTAAATCCCATAGACTACTATGGAAAGCAAGGTAAGGATGAGTACTATCCAATCGATACTACTCATCCAAAATATCTAGTAAAAATATACATTAGAACTATGCAAACGACTAACCAGATGACAATAATCCAATAGAATTGTCTCCAGCTTCGTACGAATGGCGGTAGTCCTTTATCTGTCATGCGATTTTTGTGGCAATAAAGCGGAAATGAAGATGATTGCAAAAATAAAACCACCGATAAGTCCAGCAATTAAGGATAAAAATGTACCACTTGCAACCCAAGCAGTAAGTGCACCTAAGATAGTACCTACTAATAAGATGATGCCTTTTACGTTGATTTCGTTAGAGTTTTCGATTTGATTTTCCATTATATTTATTAATTTTTTTCGTTCTTAGCCAGCAAATTTACAAATAATCTAGTAGCTCCGGGAACACCTGCCGGCAATTGTCTGAAAAAGGCCAAAGGCGCATAGACAAACTTCCCTTTTCCATAATTCGCTACCAATAGGGACCCCTTGTTTTGTTCTTCATTTTT
Source organism: Sphingobacterium sp. NPDC055431 (assembly GCF_053644255.1). NCBI lineage: Bacteria > Pseudomonadati > Bacteroidota > Sphingobacteriia > Sphingobacteriales > Sphingobacteriaceae > Sphingobacterium > Sphingobacterium sp. NPDC055431. Next base: position 65,898 of record NZ_JBSHLH010000018.1, on the reverse strand, counting down.
GTCTGCCATACTCAACGGAGTGCGGTATTCTGGGGATATATTGGTTGCAAAATAAAGACCTCGTTCCTGTACCCAACCTTCAAAATCCTTGTCTGTAATTTTGTTGGGATAATTCAGGATGGGGTCATTTGGATCCGTAAAGGTCACTTTTGCATCCTCTTCGGTTACCCTTTCGCGATTGATTTCAAATGGATAGGGACCCAATTTACTGGTACTCATCCTGGAATTCACGTTATATTGTGCCAAGACCGTTCCGCCCTGTTCTGCATAATCCAATAGGATCGGCAACCATTGATTGGTATTCGGACTAACGTTATAGGCCCTAATTCCCACTATGATAGCATCGTATTGTTTTAAGTTAGTGCTAGCAAGCAGATCACTGTTCAATAGGTCGACCTGAATGCCAATGTTTTCCAATGCCAGGGGAACCAGATCCCCCGCACCATGAATATAGCCAATTTTTTTCAAAGGATTGTTAATTTCCAGCGCTTTAACTTTTAGGTTGATTGCCGGAAACCAGGTGATATCTGGAATATGCTGGTAGGCAATTTTTTTGAAACCATAGATTGGCTCACCATTCAGTAGGGGCTGGACCTCACTGCTAGCTGTATTTTTGGGATTAGAGATCTCGAATGTCTTAACGACCAGACCATGTTCAGGGATGTCTATGGAAGCCTTGTTAGGAGCAATATTTAAGCCATCAGACTGCTTAAAGCTTAATTCCGCTTTTTGGGGCTGCTCACTGTTATTGCTGATGGTTAAACTAATGGTTTTCTTATCACCCGTTTGCAGCAGGGCTTGTGATGAGCTGATCGCCGCGGTAAGGACTGGTGATATGGAGACTGGCTGATAGATTTCGCCTTGTACGGGATCTACATATCGGTATTCCACGGGCTTGTCAACTGTTATGGCCAAGCCATCAACCTCAATTACAAACTTAGTCTGCGGATTATTTGTGTTTTCAGGGTTTCCAAAATTACGGTCTTCTATGTCAAATTTGCCTAATGAGTTTGGCTTTTCTAACCAATAGGGCTGTGTCCAATGGTCAACCTTCTTTTCAGAAGCGTATTTTTTGGTTTCATTGGCAGGAAGAGTTTCTTCTATCCGTTTGCCATCAATGGAAATCAATTTTACCGCTACATCTGCGGCTCTCTTGATGATTTCATTGTTTACAGAAAAAGCTTGATTAACCACAAAATTCGGCTTGGAGGCAATGGATTCTGTAACTATGCCGGCACAGGATAGGATAATATCTTCAATATCCTTGATTTTCTGATCCCTGTATACAGAAGGCTTCAATGCTTTAACCAATTGATGCAGGTCTACCAATTCCTGGATTGATTTTTCAGGATGGTTGATATTAAAAGCGCTCTGTATAGATTGGATCTTGGTCTCGATGTTCTTCACGGGTTCGCCTAGGCGCTCCCAATTTGAATTGATGCCGTCAAACAGGTCTTTTGTTGCTTTTTCGCCAGCGACATGGTCAAAATACTCGGTTGTTTTACCTCGGTTGGAGGCAGCACCAAAACCTTGGCTTTTGTGCTGGGATCTGCTCATGGCAGATATTTCTCCATATGAATAGCCCAATAAAGGGTTGTAGTCATTCAGAACGACTTTCAGTTGCTCATCCGATGTATTGTTCATGCCTCCAAAATTGGCGGTATTCCAGACAATACGCTTGGCTTTCCATGGTTTCAGTTCTTTCAGCTGTTCGGGAAAGCGGTTGGGATCTGCCGCTGCTTCGTAGGCCTCCTTGGCCAGGATGGCAGAAGCCTGGTGATGTCCATGGCCGCCACGGCTATCCGGTGGAAAGCGGTTGATGATCACATCCGGTTGGAGCTTACGGATTATATAGACCGCTTCGCGGAGGATATCCTCCTTTTTCCAGAAGCTGAAAGTTTCTTCATGCGTTTTGGAAAAGCCAAAATCGTAGGCTGCGCTGAAGTATTGTTCCCCTTTGTCGATAGCGCGGGCAGCCAATAATTCCTGAGTACGGATCAGACCAAGTTCAATTCCTTGTTCTGTCCCTAGCAAGTTTTGTCCGCCGTCACCACGGGTCAGGGAAAGATATGCAGTTCTATATTTGCGGTCATTGGCTAAATAGGCGATGAGCCTGGTGTTTTCATCATCTGGGTGGGCCGCGAAATAAAGCGCGGTACCTAGTGTTCCAAGTTTATCGATCTTGAGCTTAATTAAGGAAGCCGAATTGCTCTGCTGTGCAAAAGCAACCGAAAAAGATGATAGGAATAGGAAGATTAGGCCTAAGAATCTGTGAATCATCCTTAAAAGTAATAAGATTCGTGTAAAAAAATAAAAGGAATCAAAATAATTTGATTCCTTTTACCAACAATTAAAAATCTTCGACTTTAAACCTTGGTATTAATTCCGTTGGTTTAATTTTTAGCAGGATGATGCGCTTTATTTTGGTCTAACCTTTAATAAATATAAAAGTAATATAAATCAATTTGATTAGTCGCGGTATTTATAAAAAACTTTTCCACAAAAACACAGTTATGCACAGGCTTTTGTGGAAAAGAAAAATGTGGTCAATAGCTTGACCTTATGATTGTTTATGCGAATTACTTGTCAATGGAGCCTAAAACACGCTTCATAAAGGTGTTCAGGGCTTCTTTTTGTGGCATTCCTTCTTGAACCAATTTGTTGACTTCGATGGCGCCGTACATATTGGAGATCAATTCACCAATTACATCTAGCTCTTCGTCTTTCAATTGAGAGACTTCGGTCAACGATTCCAAGGTTTCGATTGTTTCCAATACGAAGTCTGCGTCGTTTTCGGCTATAAATTCCGTAAGATGTTTAATTATTGGTAACTTCATTTAATAGTTCTGTTAATCCTTCGATTTTATTTGTTTGTACTTGATTGATCAACTTTCCGCCTTTGAAAGCAGCGAAAGTTGGTAAGTTGTTTACATTAGCAAGTTTCCTTGATTCTGGGAACTTCTCTGCATCTACGATCACAAATTTCACGTTATCGTTTTCTCCTGCTAATTTTTTGAACTTAGGCTTCATAATGCGGCAGTTACCACACCAAGAAGCAGCATATTGAACCATCACCGTATCATTGCTGTCGATGACCTCTTGTAGATTGTCTGAGCTTAATTCTTCTAACATGATTTTTGATTTAAGAGTTGATCTGAAAAAATAAGAGGAGGTTGTCCCTCCTCTTTCAGTATGGGGGAATATTAATTGTGTGACAAGTATGAAGCAACGCCATCACGTGTAGCGTTCATCGCTTCTTTACCTTCTTCCCAGTTTGCTGGGCACACTTCACCGTGTTTCTGAACGTGCGTATAAGCATCGATCAAACGGATGTATTCTTTTACATTACGGCCTAGAGGCATATCATTTACTGACTCGTGGAATACTTTACCAGTCTCATCGATCAAGTAAGTAGCACGGTAAGATACCGCAGAACCTTCAACTAGAGTTCCGTATTCAGGGTGTTCAACCTCTTTCATTTCTAAGATACCTAATACGCTAGATAGGTTGCGGTTAGTATCAGCAATGATCGGGTATTCAACACCTTCGATACCGCCGTTGTCTTTTGCAGTGTTCAACCATGCAAAGTGAACCTCTGCAGAGTCACATGATGCACCGATTACGATAGTGTTTCTTTTCTCGAATTCAGCAACAGCCTCTTGGAATGCGTGTAACTCTGTAGGACAAACGAAAGTGAAGTCTTTTGGATACCAAAATAATAAGATCTTCTTGTTCTCTTGTTGTGCTTTTTCGAACAAATTCAAAGTGAAATTGTCGCCTAAATAGTCAATTGCATCTACTGTAATGTTCGGGAAATTTTTACCTGTAAAACTCATAATAATTTTCTTTTCTTTTTTGTAGTACAAAGATACACTTTTTAACGCCTAAAAATAATCGATAATACTTATTAACTATCGGTTTTATCTATTTAAAACCAGCATCACATATAAGAATGATTTATATCACAAATAGTCTTCTTTTTGATTGTCAATGGTTTATTTGGTCGGCTGAGCAGGGAAAAATATTTTGATGGGCAGAAGGGTAACTTTGACTGTTAAGTATATTTTTAATAGACCTAAATACAATCAGTTGAAAATAAAATTTGCTCTAAGTCCATAAAATATTAGTTTTGCAGCACGGCCCTGTAGTTCAACGGATAGAATAGATGTTTCCTAAACATTTGATAGCAGTTCGATTCTGCTCGGGGCTACAAAAAAAGCAACTCATTGAGTTGCTTTTTTGCATTCCAGCTTAATGCTCTTCCACAAACCTTGGCCTGGCCGACCTTCTACCAAACACCGTCATCAGTACAATCACCAATAACAGGAAATAAAATGAATAGGACCAAGAGAGGGCATAATCATGCAACTTTCCAAACAAGGGCGGACCAAAGGCTGCAATCAGGTAGCCAATGGACTGCGCCTTCCCTGAAATCTTTATGGTGCCGACCATGGTTTTGCTCCTTGAGGACAGAAACAAAATAGCTAAACTAAATGCCAAGCCTCCTGCTACCCCTAATAGTATGGCCGTAAAATAGATGTATTGATCCTTCAATAACAACAGCATGAGTATACCGGCAGAGTAGAGAACTCCGATTAAATAGATCATCGATTTAGGATCTTTCATCTTACTGGCAACAATTGGACTGATGAGCATAACGGGCAGCATCGCCAACTGAAGGATGGAAAACACCCAGCCTGCAGCGGATTTGCTCATTCCATATTCCATCAGTACGGTCGGTAGAAAAGCGACCAGGCAATAATAAACTAAAGATTGCAAGCCCATAAAGAGGCTTATGTTCCAAGCTTGTTTGGAACGGAATATATTGAACTTTATGTTTTCTGAAGCATTTACTTGCCGGTTTACTGGTTTCTTGCCCCAAAATAATTCAGCAAATACAATCAATAAAGCTATGACCGCGACAACGATCCAGACCGACAGGGAACCTTTCCAGCCGGCTCCGGTCCATTCTCCGATGGAAATACTAAAGCCTGATGCCAGGGCTGCCACCAAGTTCATGGAAACCGAAAAGATACCGGTCATTAGCCCGATCTTTGCAGGGAACTCATTCTTGATATAGGCAGGAGTCAAAACATTACCCACGCATATTCCTAAACCTATTAAAACTGAGCCCAAATAAAGGGTTGTGACACTCCCTGCTACCCTTAAATACAATCCTAAAATCAAGATCGCTAATGAGTAGATCAGGCCATGCCGGATATTTAGTTTTTCAGTGGCTTTATTCACCAAAATAGAACAAGATGCAAATACGATGAGCGGAATGGAGGTCAGAAAGCTGGCCTGAATATTATCCAGATCCATTGCCGATTTGATTTCATCCAAGATGGGACCTACAGCCGTTATAGGCGATCTAAGGTTGCTGCCTACCCAAATGATGAGCAATATTCCCAACCATGAATTCCTTGTCGTATGATTTTGTTGCATTTTTTCGTCCATGATTTTACTTGTATCTGATCTTGGCCACAAAGATAAGCTTGTCGTTTTTATTAACTTTGCCATTTACTACATATACAACGACATGGAAAAGCTAGGTCATCCGGATAAACAGATCGGGGAATACGTAGATAATATCAGTGCTGATACCTATGTATGGTATGATGCGCAATGGAAACATGATGATAAAGAGCATCAGCACCTCAGTTTTCAGTTAAACTATGTGACTGAGGGGTATCAGTATTTTCATATTGACAAAAAGATCTATTTAGTTCCCCAAAACCATATCATCTGGATTCCCAGCGCAAAACCTCATAAAACAACCACAGAGTCAAGTTCAGTGAATTTGATGTCGGTTCTTTTTAAGGAGGTTCCAAAAGGGGATTTTTTCAGGAAGACCCATGTTTTTCCAGCGCCAGCAGTGTTAAAGGAAATGTTGCTATATGCATCAAAATGGAATAGGGTACTTGATATCGACATGGAACAAAAGCTCTTTTTGAAAGCTTTATTATACAGCCTGCCTAACTTTTGCGAAGAGAGCATGGCCCTAGAAATCCCAGTTCCTTCTGATGAAAGGTTGATCCCGCTATGTAATTACATCAATAGCAACTATAAGTTCAGTTTTGATATCCATGCCTTGGCGGAAATGGCAAACCTATCGGTCAGGACCCTGCAAAGGGTCTTTAAGAAAGAAACAGGTATTACATTGCAGAAATATTTGCAGTTAGTGCGGATATTAAAAAGTATCGAACTTCTCGATACCAGGAAATATACCCTGACGGAGATTGCCTATAAAGTAGGGTATCAAAGTCTATCTGCTTTCAGCCTTTCCTATTCCAGTTTAATGAAGGAAGGACCTAAGCTTAAGCAATGATCCTTTCATATGTGGGTGCAGAGAGAAAAGGCCTTCTACCTTCTCTCGGTCAAATTACCATCCACGTCAAAGTAGAGATAAACATCTTTTCTAGCTCCAGAGATGGAAGAATACCAATGGGTCACATCCATATTGGCCACCTTCATGTGGACAAAATAGACATGGTCTGAAGGGGTACCGCCCTCAATATCCTTGGCTTCTTCAATCAAGGTATCGTGGATTTTCTTTACGGTAGAAAACTTAACTTTATCCAATGGGTACAAAAGATCGACCATCTTTAAGTTTCCTGAAATCTTTACAGGCGTAGGATCCAACCACATCCCCTTTGAGTAGGTATAGGTATCGATGTTTTCGGGCTTATCGGGATCTTGTATCTTGATGCTGATTCGGCCACCTTGGAAATCAAAGAAATATAGGTCCTGGTGCATCATGATCTTTTTTCCTTTGAACTTCGGCAGGTTCATCAGTTCTGCCTGGATCTTGTCCAATTCTTCAGCACTTGCATATACGCTTTGCTCCTTTTTTTCATCAGGGGCTGTGACATCAATTGTTACCGAAGAAGAACTGCTTGTCCTTTCCATGGAATGGTCACTTGCTTCCTTTTGTTGGCGAGGTTTCATGGTGTCCTCAAAACTTTTCTTGATCTGCTTACAGGAAGAAAACAATGCAAGGATTGCAATGCAGGATATAATATGATAAAAAGTCCTTTTCATAGATTAATCGACAACTTCAATGGATTGCGGGTCTTCCGCATCGTATAAGATATTTATTTGGTTCCCAACAGCAATTCCGGAAATGTCCAGGAGGCCGTACAACTTCTTAAAAGAAGCTACAATGGTTTTTCCCTTGTCCTGAAACTCTATTGTAACCATTATTTGAGGCTTTTCATTGACTGAAAGGTTCGTTTCTTGAGTCGACACAATGGTCGCGATAGCGGGTTTTCCATAGAGAAGTAAACGATCCGATTTAGTAGATTTAGGCAAAAAAAGATTGATAAAAGAGAAAACCCCGAGATAGATCAATGCCAGAAATGGCGAGAGAATAAAGGGATGCCCAAAGGACAGATAGCGCCATCCAGCATCTTGGCTCTCATAAAGCATTCCATAAATCAATAGCCCTATAGGCGTCAATATCAAAACGGCAAGTACGGAGTAAGCGTAGATCAACATGCTTTTGTCGATTTTTACCTTTGCGTCTTCCAACATTATCCTTGGTTTTTTTGGATCCGTGCTGACCAACAATCCAATATCTTTTCCTACTTGGTAACGGTTCATTTCAGGCTTGGTATCGACAAACGGTAAACTAAATGTCAACTCTGATTTTACTAGGTTCACAAAAGAGATCTTGATCATTTTGCTTTCTCCAGCGGCAGTTTGCTGCAAGATCCTTTGCTCGACTATTTTGCCTTTAATTCTTTTACCCTCTTTTATTAGGTCTTTATAATCTCTTTTAGCTTTTAAAAGGTTGGAAAGGGATCTCTTAAAAAACAGATAGATTACGGTAAGCCAGAGGAGTAGGCCCAATCCTAAATAAAAGAAAGCGGTTGCTGGAGATTTATCTAAATCGTATTTCCAATCGCCTTGTTGTGAATGGATTAGGATCGGAAGGCCGATGGCCATCAATAATAAGAAGATGGTCCCAAAGGATAATCCAAAGACTACATTGAAAGTCTTAGCAGGATTTGGTCTGTGGTTTAAGCTACTCATTTTAAACACAATATAAATAAAATTAATCCATGAATTAAAACAAATGTTATTATTCTATAGATTTTTAATTTTGTTGAATCTTTTGGCAATTAATATCAACAAAGCAATCTCAAAAAGATCAAATTTTCGTATTCTTACTTCCGCATTCAATCCGCTTCCATGGGAATAGATAAAGAACATATTCTTCCAGCCTACAATTTCAGCAAGCTTTCCGTATTTGAAATACTCAAGCATGTCGAGCGGGCAGGCTTTATGGACAGCAAGGATTACAGGAACATATATCCCGTCAGCATAGAATTAAACTGTGGAGTCTTTACAAAGGCTGTTGTTGGACTTGAATACCCAAGGGTATCCGTGGTTCAGATGTCGGATCGGATTGTAACAAGTTGTTCCTGTGGAAACTATTCCAAGAAGATGTGTGAGCATCAGGGAGAGGTCATACATGCCATCTTGGAAAAGGAAGAATACCGGGTTTTCTTTGATGCCGAACTTCGGGAAAAAACATTGAAACAATATGCAAAGCCTTATGGCTTAGATAATGAGCCCGCTCTAGACCGCTACTTTGATCTGCACTATATGGATGGGAAGCTGTCGGTAGAGCCTAAGATCCAAGGTTTGTTGCCCTATGACAAACAGGCCATGGCAAAGGGTCTAAGTCCAAAACAAGCCAAACTAAAAACAACCGCTCAGGATATTTTAACAAAGAAACCCTTTATCCTGATTGACAAACACCGGTATTACAACCAATTGAACTTTCAATTGATGAAAGCCGATCATACTAAGGCCGGAAAGATCAAAAACCCAATTGAGACGATGGATCCCATGGCCCAAGTTTGGAAGACCAATGAGCCAGAACTACTGAAGTTTTATACGGCGATCCATAGCTTTCAGAATAAATACAACGATGACGAACTTGATCTGGATGCCGAACCCTTAAAACAGATCATAAAGAACCCTTTGGGTTTAGACTTTTACATCCATGACAGCAAGGTATCCGAATCACTTTCTCCCAAATCCCTAGCCTTAGTAATGTTAGAACAGCTGCAAGCTGAAATCAGGCTAACGGTCCTTAAAAAAGAGCCTTTCTATGAAATTACAGGTGAATTGCTGTTCAAGGACAACATATTAGGGTTCAAAGAGCTGAACATCCGCAACGATTATCTGATTTATTATCGCAAGACCCTCTATTTTATCGACAATCCAGACCTATTGCGGGTCATCAAATTTTTCAAGGCCAATAATGAAATCCTGATCCTACATGCAAACAAGTATGAGGAGTTCTTCCAGGATATCCTTTCGCCATTAGAGCACATCTTGCACGTCAATTACAGCTACATCAAGCAGGCGACCCCTGCACAGTTGAAGGAGAAGAGCTATGAGCAACAGAAGCTCATCTATCTCGAACAGGACGGCAAATACATTTCCATAGTGCCAGTCATGAAATATGGGGAAATAGAAGTACCTACAACCTCTAAAAAACAGCTTTTTGATACCGATCAAAACGGCAATGTATTTCAGCTCGAAAGGGATTATGTAGAAGAGGATAAATTAGTTTCCAGCATTATGGAAAAGCATCCGGATTTCGAAAGCCAGGTCGTGGAAAGGAATTATTTCTATCTGCATAAAGATAAGTTCTTGGATGACGATTGGTTTATTGAGGTCTTTGATGAGTGGCGTGAGGAGGATATTTCCATTTTAGGCTTCAGTGAAATCAAGAACAATAGGGTCAATTCGCATAAAGCCAAAATCTCGATAGAGATTATCAGCGGCTTGGACTGGTTCAATGCCAAGTTAAAGGTCGGATTTGGAAACCAACAGGCAGCCCTGAGGCAGATCCACCGGACCATACGAAACAAAGGCAAGTATGTACAGCTTGATGATGGCAGTCTGGGACTGCTTCCTGAGGAATGGATCGAGCGAATTGCAGCCTTTTTCCAGATCGGAGAAATAGACCAGGAAATGATTACCATACCGAAGATTAACTACTCTGAGGTTTCCGATCTGTTTGACAAAGAGATCATGAGCAAGGAAGTGCAGCATGAAATCGAATTGTTAAAAAGCGACTTTTCATCTGAACTGAAGATCACTCCGGTCACAACCCCGAAAGACCTGAAGGCCGAATTAAGGGAATACCAACAAGAGGGCCTTAACTGGCTCAATTTCCTTGATACTTACAACTTTGGAGGTTGCTTGGCAGATGATATGGGGTTGGGAAAAACCATACAGGTCCTTGCCTTTATCCTTTCCCAAAAAGAAAAGCATGGGCAAAAAACCAACCTAATTGTGGTTCCTACATCGCTTCTTTTCAATTGGGAGGATGAAATAGCAAAATTTGCACCTTCGCTGCAAGTAATAAAGCATTATGGACCAGACCGAGTTAAGGATGTCGACCATTTTGAAAACCATGATGTGGTCCTCACGACCTACGGGATGTTGCTTTCAGATATCAGGTTCCTGAAGAACTTCAAGTTCAATTATATATTCCTGGATGAATCCCAGGCAATCAAGAACCCGAATTCTGAAAGATATAAGGCAGCCAGGCTGTTGCAGGCAAGGAACAGGATCGTGCTGACAGGAACGCCAATCGAGAACAATACATTTGATCTCTATGGGCAGCTCTCCTTTGCTAGCCCAGGCTTATTGGGCAGCAAGCAATTCTTCAAGGACACCTATGCTATTCCTATCGACCAATTCCAGTATACCAAAAGGGCGATAGAGCTGCAGGAAAAGGTGAAGCCCTTTATCCTTCGCCGAACAAAGAAGCAGGTGGCCAAGGAGCTTCCAGAGAAGACGGAAATGCTCATCTACTGTGAAATGAACGATGAACAGCGGAAGATCTATGAGGCTTACGAGACAGAACTGCGCGAATTTATATCGGCCAATGAGGATGAGGATATCAAGAAAAACAGCATGCATGTCCTTACAGGGCTTACCAAGCTGAGGCAGATCTGCAATTCTCCAGTATTATTGAAAAAGGGGCACTCCGCAGAAAATGCAGTAAAGGTTGAAATCCTATTGGAGCAGATTGAAAACAAGTCCAAGGAGCACAAGATCTTGGTCTTTTCGCAATTTGTGGAAATGCTGGATATCATCAGGCCCGAATTGGAAAAAAGGAATATCCCCTTTGAATATTTGACAGGGCAGAGCAAGGATAGGGGCAAGAAGGTCCATAACTTCCAGAACAATGAGGAAGTCCGTGTCTTTCTGATCAGTCTAAAGGCCGGCGGGGTAGGCTTGAACCTTACGGAAGCAGATTATGTCTACCTTATTGACCCCTGGTGGAATCCTGCAGCCGAAAATCAGGCAATCGACCGTTCCTATAGGATTGGACAGACCAAACATGTGGTGGCCGTTCGACTGATCTGTTCTAATACCATCGAGGAAAAGATCCTGAAGCTTCAGAAACGGAAAAGCCAGCTTGCCCAAGATTTGATACAATCGGAAAACGCCTTCTTCAGCTCTCTCAGCAAAGGCGACATTTTGGATATTCTTTAATAGGCAGGCTTGATTATCAATTAATTGATAATAAATCCTTTGGAATAAATTTTCCTTCGATTCAATTATTTTGTACATTTCCCTTAATTTCAATAATTTAGTTGATAATAATTAACTACGCTAGCTGATTTCTCAACCTTGACTATGAAGTATATTATTTCCCTTTGCCTATTATGCTGCCTGACCCTATCTGCTTTTTCACAATTGGTTATCCGTATTGATGAAGACCATGAATACCTGAAAACATTGGAAAAGAGACTCCTGGATGCCAAGACGGATAGTGCCAAAGCGATGACGGCTTTCCGGTTATCCTATATGTACAAGAAGTATAGGAACATGGACCTTGCCAAGCAGCGTCTGGAACAGGGGGTAAAGTATGCCCAAGGGAATAACCTTTTGGAAGGGATAGCCAGTTACAACGAAGCCCTGTTTGGTATCGGTCTGGAGGAAATGAGCAAGATTGAAAACAACCTTAATCGTAGTGATAGCCTGCTAAAAGACATACAGGATCCAGAAGCCAAGAAGACCTTGAGCGGCCTATGGATCATGCGTGGCGTCCTCAGCCAGCTAAAAGGGAACGAGAAAGGCGGTCTAGAGTCCTACATTAACCATGCGCTTCCCTATGCCAAGGAATCCAAAGATAAATTCAGCATTGCCAATGCCAATAAATTCGTGGCCACCAGTCTTTTAAACGCGACTGAACGGGTACGCGGAAATGACTACCTCAAAAATGCACTTGCACTCTTCAAGGAAGCTCCTGCCGAAAGTGAGATCACGAAGTTGGAGGGCATATTGGAAGTAACCATCTTACTTGCTGAAAACAACCTATACCTGAATGACCTGCATTCCAGCAAAGCCTATTTGGATGCCGCCTATGCAGTATTGAAGGACTATCCTGAATCCAATGTTTTCCTGTTCTATTATTTCCCCGAAGGGGTTTATTATGAAAAGATGGGTAAATATGTACAGGCGATCAACAGCTTTGACAAGGCCATCGCTTTTCAAGGCTCGGGTCCTGAGAACTTCTACATCAACCGTTCGAAATTTGCCAAGTTCAACCTATTGCGTAAGATAGGCAGGAATGAGGAAGCTATCGATGTGATGCAGGACTTGCTGAAAAGTACAACCCTGTTGCCTAGTGACCGTAATTCTTATGCCAACCTCTTGGCCGAGACCTATGCCAATACCGGAAACATGAAGGAGGCCTATGAATGGTCCCAAAAATACATCACGGTAAATGATAGCTTGCATGCCGCAGATTACAAAAAGGACATGCTGGATATGGAAAACAAATATCAGTCAGCAGAAAAAGCCAAGCAGATTTCCCAGTTACAGGCAGAGAAACAGGCTGCCGAGCTGGTACAGAAGAACCAGAGGCTTTGGGTGCTGCTCCTTGCAGTCGGTGCTGCGGTGCTCTTGTTGGCCTTCCTATACCTGAACAATATCCTGAAAAACCAGAAAAGAGCCAATGAATTTAAGTTCAAGGAATTGGAGCAGCAACGGGAATTGCAAGTGACAAAAGCCTTCTTGGAAGGGGAGGACAAGGAACGTCAAAGGATCGCCCAGGACCTGCATGATGGCCTTGGAGGCGCACTCTCTGGCATCAAGATGAAGCTATCTGCCGTGCAGAACAACTTCCAGGAACCTGAAATAGACAGTTCCGTCGATCAGCTTGACCGATCCATAATAGAACTGCGTCGAATTGCCCATAACATGATGCCGTCCAATCTCCTGCGAAGTGGGCTGGATGTTGCCTTAACGGATCTCTGCAGTGCCCTTTCCAGCAGCAAGACCGAAATAGAGCTGCAAACCGAAGGCTTAGACCCCAACTTAAACCAGCATTATCAGGTCAATATCTATCGCATTATCCAAGAGCTTCTGAGCAATGCCCTTCGGCATTCAGATGCCAACCATATCTTGGTCCAATGCATCCAGAATGACGAGCAGATCTTGATCACCGTCGAAGATAATGGCAAAGGATTCGACCTTTCAAGGGCTAAAGCCTCCAATGGAATGGGCCTCAACAATATTCAGAACCGTGTCGACATCATGAAAGGAAGCTTGGATTATGATGTTATGCCAGAAGAGGGAACCATAGTGAATATTGAATTGACGGTGTAAAAGCTACATTTACGATATTGCGGGCGTATTCAATACGCCCTTACACTGCGTAATACCATTCTAGGGTTATTTTATTTTTCCCACGCCACGATCATGGCCCATCCTCTCATCCATTCCATCCTGGTTCAAAACCCACCTCCCCCTCACTACACAATCACCTTTGTGCCCTTCAAAGCCTTAACAAGATTCACTTTCTCCTCCTCCGGAATAGGATTGGTACTGATGCGTAACTTTTTCAGCCAGGTCATCTGCTGCATGGATTCAGGAAGGTGCTTTACCTTATTATTATCAATATCGAATTCTCTTAAGGAAGTCCATTCGGCAATGTTTTCAGGAAGCTTAATACTGGTCTGGCAGCTCCATAACTGCAGGTCCTGTAGGTTAGCGAGCTCCTTGACACTGTTGAACAGGTTTTGGAGATCGATCGGAGGATTGAAATTCGAATTTATTTTAAGGGTCCTTAACTGGTTCAGGTTTTTTATATCGGCTGGGATGGTCTTGATTCCGTTCTGTCCTAGATCCAACAGTCTTAAGCCACTCAACTCAAAAAGCGCCTTAGGAAGGACCTTAATGCCATTACCACTTAGGTTCAGTTCCTTTAGCCCTTGTAGTTTATTGATATTTTCAGGAATGCTTAACATTCCACTTAGCGAAAAGCTCAAGTTCTCCAGTTTTGGAAGGGTAGAAAGGACCTCGATTACAGCTTCAAAATCAATTGGCTTAGCCTTTCCTTCAAACAGGAGCTGCGTCAATGTAAAGGATTTTAAGTTCACCAACTTCGAAAAGCTGTCGGGGATGGTTGTTAACTTTGGGGTATAAAATTCAATTTCCTCTAGGGAAGTAAGCTCAAAGAACTCATCCGGAAAACCATAGATCTGTTCATGGATCACCAATTTCTTGAGTTTTTTCAATTGGGCGAGTTCTTTCGGCAAGGCCTTCTTGATCGGTGAATCGAAAGCAAGGAATTCCAAGTGCTGCGCCTTAGTAATATTGGCCGGCAAGGTCTCCATGTCATTCAAGGAAATATCGAGTTTCTTTAAATGGGGAAGCTGTAATAGCCAGTCAGGAATTTCGTAGATATTGTTTCCGGTCAGTTTAATCTCCTCAACCAACCTGCATTCCTTTAACACCTCTGGGACATCCTCCAGCCATTTCTCAGATAAATTAATTTTCTTGATCGTATCCTTCTCTTCGACTATCTTTTTCAGGTATTTTTCCATGGGTAGATGCGGTTAAATGTGAATCCTGCAGCTTGCAATTACTCTTTATATAGCAAAGCCTGTTTCTTAAATATATTGAAATTTTTCTATTCATGACAAAAATTAATTGGTCACGAGTGGAGCGATATTTCCTTGATGCAGGGTTAAACCTTGTGGGAATCCCTATTTTCATTATATTTGAGTTATCACAAAACCTAAACCATGTACAATAAACTAATTTCCATTTTGGCAACCCTATGTTTTGCATTGACGGCTTCGGCCCAGCAGGACTCAGCCTATGTATTTTCTTATTTTAAGGGAAATGGGGAAGATGGCCTGCACCTTGCGTACAGTGAAGATGGACTGAAATGGACCGCCTTAAAAAACGATGCCTCTTTTCTCACACCGAAGCTGAGCCCCGATAAATTGATGCGCGACCCTTGTATCATAAAGGGTGGCGATGGGCTCTATCACATGGTCTGGACCGTTAGCTGGACCCAGAAAGGTATAGGACATGCCAGCTCTAAAGACTTGATCAATTGGTCTGAGCAGCAATATATTCCCGTGATGGAACATGAAGAGAATACCAGGAATTCCTGGGCACCTGAAGTCACCTATGATCCAGAAAGCAAACAGTACATGATCTATTGGGCATCCACCATTACCGGAGAGTTTCCCGAAACACAGGTAGAGGCGGATAATGGCTATAACCATCGGATGTACTATACCCTGACCAAGGATTTCAAGACATTCTCGGAAACCATGCTGCTCTATGATCCAGGCTTCAACTCGATCGATGCCACAATCCTGAAAAATGGAAACAACTGGATGATGGTCATCAAGGATGAAACCCGAGAACCTAAGGCCGAGAAAAACCTAAAACTTGCTTTTGCAGATAGCTTAGAGGGACCTTACAGCGATGCCAGCGAGAAGATCACCGGAGATTATTGGGCCGAAGGACCCACCGTAGCCAAAATAAACGGGGAATACTATGTTTATTTCGACCGGTACATGGACAATCATTTTGGCCTGATCAAATCAAAGGACCTCAAGACTTGGACCGATATCAGCGATCAATTGGAATTGCCAAAAGACCTGAGACATGGCACCATACTAAAGATTTCAAGAAAAGAATTGGACAAGCTTAAGGCTGTAAAGCCTTAAGCCTTTATTGCTCCCTAAAGATTTTCAGTCGGCTGGTCATGATGAACATCAAGAAGCCGAACATGGAAAACAGGGCAAATGAATATCGTAGATTGAATATCTCAGCTACATATCCGATCAACGGAGGGCCCATTAAGAACCCGAGATAGGAGATACTGGAAACCATGGCCAAGGCCACTCCAGCTGGAATGGTCTTATGCTTGCCAGTTACACTGTAAACCGTAGGCACATTGCAGGCAACGCCTAATCCGACCAGCATAAAGGCCAGTGTACAGACCCAAAGGTTCGGGAAGACTACAGAAGACAACATCCCCACAAACATCAGGATTCCACTGATCTGTAGGGTCCTTTGCCTACCAATTTTGCTGATGATGGCATCTCCGATAAAACGGCCGGTTGCCATCATGATCATAAAGGAGGCATATCCCAATATCACTAGGTTCTCTGGGGCATGTACAACATCACTGAAGTACACACCGCTCCAATCAAACATGGCGCCTTCCGTTGCCATACTGAAGAAACCTATGATACCCAGTTGTACGATCAATGCATCCGGTTTAAACTTGGTCTTTTCTTTTTCCTTCTTCTCGGTACTGACTTCCGGAACCAAAAACTGTTTGTTCAACAGGATATTGATGGTCAAAAGGACGATAACCCCGATGAAATGGCCATAGGTGTTGATATTGAAGTTCAAGGTCAACAAACCGATCAAGGCACCGGTGAATCCCGCCAAGGACCAAGCCCCATGGAAGGAAGACATAATGGACCTTCCGTAAAGCTCCTCGGCCAATACGCCTTGGGTATTGACGGAAATATTACAGATGTTACCCGTTACCCCAAAAAGGAAAAGTGCAGCGCCCAAAAACCAGGCGTTAGTTGAAAAAGCGATGAACAACAATACCAAAGCATAGAGGAATGCCGCCCAAGGCAATATTTTATGGCTACCGTATTTGTTGACCAAGGCTGCCGAAATAGGCATGGTCAGCAATTGGCCAATCGGTAACATCAATAAGATGGTTCCCAACTGGGCTTCGGACAGCCCCAATGCCGTTTTGATGGTCGGGATACGGCTTGCCCAACTCGCAAAGCCCAAACCTTGACCAAAGTAAAATAAGGCTACCGCCCACCGGATCCTGCTTTTCATGGATTGAGAGACATGGTTGCCTGCCTCACCTAATGATGTCATCGTTGATAAATTTGTAACAAAAATAGCACATTTTTCAGATAAGTCGTACAGATAAGTGTAAAAAATACACAATTCTAACTATTTATTAATCTTGCCGTTATAACCAGTTTTCATTCTGTTCCTTTTCATGGTTTCGTTGAAATCCGCAAATTCCAAGTTCAGGTTTTAATATTACTGAAATTGAATTGTACATTTGTTTTGAATCAATTCAAAATTGACCCAATTTATGAATAAAACACTTCTGTCACTAGCCTTGTTGTTAGGGGGATCCATGCAATTGAAGGCTCAGGTTCAACCGACCTTTTTGTCCAATCCTACCCTCAGCCCCGATGCCCAAACCATTGTCTTCAGTTTTGAGGGCGATCTATGGAAAGTAGCAACAGCTGGCGGACCGGCTCTGCGCCTAACGGCAATGGAGGGCAATGAAGTCATGCCAAGGATCTCTCCAGATGGGCAATGGCTGGCCTTCTCTTCCAACCAAAATGGGAATATGGATGTCTACATCATGCCGATGGCCGGTGGAAACATCAAACAGATTACCTTCCACGAAGCTAGCGATGAGGTCGATTCCTGGAGCTGGGACAGTAAACAGTTGTATTTTACCTCTGGACGCGAGAACCGCCTCAGCAGCTATAAGGTAAGCAAGGATGGTGGTACCGCAGAGCGTATCTTCCCACATTTCTTCAACTATATCCATAATATGGTGGAGACACCAAGCGGTGAATTGCTTTTTACCGACTCTTGGGAAAGCTATAGCGCAGCCAATAGAAAGCGATATAAGGGCGCATTTAACCCCGATATCAAGGGTTACAACCCTAAAACCAAAGCCTATAAGGAGTACACGACCTATGAAGGCAAGGACCTTTGGCCAACCGTGGACAGCAAAGGCACGATCTTCTTTGCCTCCGATGAAGGTAATGACGAATACAATCTTTACAGTATAAGCAATGGGCAAAAACAAGGCCTGACCCAGTTTCCTGAGTCTATCCGTAGCCCGCAGGTTGCGGCGAATGGTGCTGCGGTAGTCTTTGAAAAAGGATATCAGCTATTTGTCTATGACGTGGCCAGCAAGAAAACCACGCAACCCGCCATTAGCCTGAGCCGAAACCAGGTATTGGGCAAGTCCAAGGAATTTGATGTCAAGAGCAATATCAGCAATTTTGATGTCTCTCCCGACGGAAAGAAAATGGCCTTTGTGTCGAGGGGCGAACTGTTTGTCTCGGATGTGGATGGCAAGTTTATACGGCAGATGCCTAGCCAAGGCGAACGTATTTCTGAGGTCATGTGGCTGAAGGACAATAAAACCTTGGTCTACAACCAGACCCTGAACGGCTATCTCAATTGGTATTCCCGCTCGGCAGATGGGAAAGGCGAAGCAAAGCAACTGACCCAGGACAACAGGAACAACCGTGATATCAACTTCAATAAAGAGAATACCAAGGCGGTTTACCTGAGTGGACGCGATGAAGTCCGTTTATTGGACTTGGGGTCCCTGAAGAGTGAAACCATCGTCAAGGACGAGATCTGGGCCTTCCAGAACTCTTCCCCGTCTTTCTCTCCTGATGGAAAGTATGTGCTCTTTACGGCCATCCGCAATTTTGAGCAGGATATTTTCGTGTACAATCTCGCGGATAAGAAAACGCTGAACCTAACGAATACCGGTGTAACGGAAGCTTCACCGGCATGGTCGCCTGATGGTAAATATATCTACTTCTCCAGCAACCGCACCAAACCTTCCTATCCAACGGGAATGGAAAATGCAAGCCTCTACCGGATGGCCCTTGAGAATTATGATGAACCCTACCGCATCAGCAAATTCGAAGAAATGTTCAAGGAAACCGAAAAGGATACGGTAAAGAAAGATAGCACAGCGACCAAAAACGATAAGAAAAGCAAGGACAGCAAAGCAAAACCAGCCGCAAAGGAGGATAAGAAAGATGATAAAAAGGTTATCGTAAGCATTGACGTACAAGGCCTTTCTGACCGGATAACTCAAGTCAGTCCGCAGGCTGGCACCCAATAGAACCCTATATTGTTTGCAAAAGGGGATAAAACATTCCTATTCTACCAATCCAACCATGAGGGCAAATGGGCAACTTACCGCATTACCTTTGAACCTTTTACCAACAGCAAAACCGAAAAGGTATTGGACGGTGGTCTGCAAGCCCTTCAGGAAGTGGATGGTAAATACTTTGCCATCAGCAATGGTAACATACAGAAATACAACATTGACCAGAACAAGCTTGAAAATGTAGATATCAATTTCAAGTTCAACCGAGATCTAGACAAGGAATTCAAGCAGATGTTCTATGAAACCTGGGCCAATGTGGAAGAGAACTACTATGACGAGAAGTTCCATGGCATAGACTGGGAAGGGATGAAAAAGAAATATGGAAACTACCTTTCGGGCATCAACAACCGTATGGACCTTCGGATCCTACTGAACGATATGCTGGGCGAATTGAACTCCTCACACATGGGCTTCAGTACCTTTGGTACCGACGAGCGCAAGCAATATAATTTCATCACGAATGAACTCGGGGTAACCTATGATGCCAAGGATCCCTATAAGATCGCGCATATCGTTGCCAAGGGTCCTGCTTCCAAGAAAGATGTCAACCTGAAGGTTGGGGATGTCCTGGTTGCGGTAAATGGAAACAAGATCGATAAAACGCGTGACCGCGATTCCTATTTTACCTGGCCATCACTTGCCAATGAAGTACAATTGACCGTAAACCGTGGAGGTAAGGAAGAGATCATCAATATCCGTCCGCAGAGCAATGCTGCTTTCAAGGACCTATTGTACGATGAGTGGATCAAGGGAAATAGAAATAAGGTCGATCAATTGAGCAAGAATAGGATTGCCTATTCGCACATGAAGAACATGAGCGGGGATGAACTGCAATCCTTCTTGATCGATATGGCAGAGCAGGAGAACAACAAGGATGCTGTTATCCTTGACCTTCGCTATAATACCGGGGGCAATGTGCATGATGAGGTGCTTAGGTTCCTTTCCCAACGACCTTACCTAAAATGGCAATATCGTGGCGGTAAGTTATCTCCGCAGAGTAATTTTGCACCGGCAGGAAAGCCAATCGTGCTATTGATCAATGAACAGTCCCTTTCGGATGCGGAAATGACTGCAGCAGGTTTCAAAGCCCTCAAGTTGGGTAAGATCATCGGAACGGAAACCTATAGGTGGATCATCTTTACCTCAGGTAAGGGTTTGGTCGATGGTTCGTTCTATCGCTTGCCGTCGTGGGGATGTTATACCCTGGACGGACAGGATCTGGAACTGACCGGTGTCGCTCCGGATATCGCCATCAAGAATATCGTAGCGGATCGTGTTGCAGACAAAGACCCGCAACTGGAAAGAGCGGTGCAGGAAATCTTAAAGGACCTGAACTAATCGATTCTCCATAAACTACAAAAGCCCTGAATTCAAACTTGAGTTCAGGGCTTTTGTAGTTTAGTATCCTTAGCGTGGATTATGTATTTTTTAATTGCCTATTCTGCCTGATGAGGAGAATGGTCAAGGTAGCAAAGACCATGAAGCCAGTCCCGGCGCAGATTATCCGCCATATCTCCTTATCCAAAGAATCAAGAAAGATATAGAAGCTAAAGGATGCCAGTACCAAATTCAGCAATAATCCAAGTCTGTTGTTTTTCATATCCGTTAATTTTAATATCGGAAAAATATCTCAGAATTCCAGAGGTTAAAGGCTAAAAAACTACCTTAACGAACAAATATTAATTAATAGGTAATAATTCGTTAATATTCTCTAAATATTACTGGGTTACATTTGTGCAATTATTAAAATATTTAAAGAACGAGAATCCTTATTCCATTGGTTTTGACCACGTTTGCGATAAAACTCTCCCAGAATGAAAAAGACAAAACTTCAAAATTGAAGTAAAAGAGAAACATACAGCTTCAGTTGCAGCAAACTGTAAGCGTTTTTGTAGGTTGTAATTTATATTTGTTTGAGAAGGTTGCCTGTTGATCAGGCAGCCTTTTTTGTTGTGGGTTAGGCGTAGTGCATAACTCCGCTGTCGATGCTGTTCATGCATGGATCTTCCCGACATAGCCAGCTTGAATCCTTAGGATATACCATTTATTAACATTAAATACATCTTCAATTTTTCTTCGCCAGCATAAAAAATTCGAAAAAAATTTGACCATGTGCGCTTAGTCTTGCTCGACCCATATTCGGGAGATATTGCGAAAATTCGGAATATGTCCCGAATAAGACCAAGTTCAGAATAGGGGATAATTCCGTATTTTAGAAAATAACCGAGGAATTTTAATATAAGATTAACTTAACAGTGGCTTAACCTTTTATTTAATTACATACCCTATGTTTGGGACAAACAACCATAAACACATGAAAAAATTATATTGGTCTTTGCTAGCATGTTTATTGACAGGAACAGCTTTCGGTCAGGACATGGCAAAGGGAACTGTCTTTATTGATGCAAATGCAAACGGTCGTCTGGACAAAAAAGAGGCTGGCTTAGCAGGGGTAAGTGTCAGTAATGGCAAGGAAGTCGTACAAACGGACAAGAACGGTAAATATCAGATCCCGGTTGATAACGACAACATCATCTTTGTGATCAAACCTTCTGGTTATGAACTACCGGTAGATGCCGACAATCAGCCTAAGTTCTATTATATCCATAAACCAAACGGTGCCCCCGCCTTGAAATACCCTGGCGTAACGGCAACCGGTGCGCTTCCGAAATCAATAGACTTTGCCTTAAAGGTGAAGGAAGAACCGGCAAACTTTACGGCTTTCGTGTTTGGCGATCCTCAAGCCTATACAGCTGAGGAAATGGAGTTCTTTAAAAATGGCGTGGTAAATGAGGCAAAGACCAGAAAAGGTCCTCTTTTTGGGATCAGCCTTGGCGACTTGGTAGGTGATGACCTTACCCTGCACCCAAGCTATAAACAGACGATCGGTCAGATGGGCTTACCATGGTTCAATGTGATGGGTAACCACGATATGAACTATGATGTGAAGGAAGATAAGTATGCGGATGAAGGTTTTGAGAAATCCTTTGGACCGGCAAATTACTCCTTCAATGTGGGCAATGCACACTTTATCGTGCTAGACGATATTATCTATCCGCATCCAGAAACAGGAAAAGGATACCAAGGCGGGTTGAGACAAGATCAGATCGATTTCGTTGCCAATGACCTGAAGTTTGTCCCTAAGGATAAACTGATCGTCCTTGCTTATCATATTCCATTGTTTCCGGAGAATGCCAAGTCATTCCGTCCGGAGGATAGAAAACAACTTTTCGATATCCTAAAGGACTACCCGAATACCTTAGGGCTCTCTGCACACACGCATTATCAACAACAAAACTTCCTAACGACTGAGCATGGCTGGTCAGGTAGCAAACCTTACCATGAATACAATGTGGGAACGACCTCTGGCGACTGGTACTCTGGTCTTCCAAATGAACAGGGTATCCCCGCTTCGACCATGCGTGACGGTACGCCTAAAGGTTATGCCATCCTATCTGTAGATGGAAATCAATATAAATTCGACTATAAGGTTGTGGGAAAAGATGACAGCTATACCATCGGTCTATTTGGCCCGGCAGTGGTAAAGGCGAAATATGCAGGTCGCTATAATGTATATGCCAACTTCTTCTTAGGTTCAGCAAATGATCAGGTCCGTTATAGGATCGACAATGCAGACTGGATCGTGATGGACAGGGTACAAGGAGAAGATCCAGCATATATGAAAGAACTGTTGGCTTACGATGGCGCCAATACCTTGGTTGCCGGCAGAAGACCTAGCGATCCGGTTCAGTCAGCCCACCTTTGGAAATTGAAGCTTCCAAAGCTTAATACTGGTAAACATACCATCGAAGTGGAAGCCGTAGATATGTTCGGCAGAACACATGCAGCAAAGAAAGAAATTGAGGTTGTTGAGTAAGCGGGTTTGATGTAAGGTGTTGGGGGATAGGTCTTTGTGAGGAATGTTTCACGGGGAGCGTGAGGGGATTTGAACCAGGATGGGGCTCGACTCCGCTCGCCCAACGAGGATGAGAGGATGGGCCAAGATCTGGGTTTTGAACCAGGATTAATGGGATGGGAGGATAGGCCAAGATCTACCCGCAGAGGATAAATTCAATATTTTAAGAAAATAACAAAAGCGGTATTTTTGCAACAAGCAAAAATACCGCTTTTGTGCATTTTGATTCTGAACAATTCGTGAAGAATCTGTACGTTTCTTCTCCCTTGGGTCTTGTCATCCTGGACCGCAGGTTTTGGAAAGTGCGCCAATGGAATCCATGATATTTTTGGTTGTGAAGGTTGGCATTTTTCCGAGTCCATTTTGGAAAATCCTACTGTGGCACAAAAGCATTAATTATAGGATAGTCGGAAATCAAAAAACAAATGTTGATGCCATGTCTATATTAGCGTACAGTTCCTCTATCTTCGATAGAGGATGACAGGGAGGGTGGTTCAAACCCCCATACCCCCTTATACCATTATTTTTACAATTAATAACCCTACATGTATATACAATCTGTTCATTAATTTATTATATTAGGGTCTATAAACCTGATAGCTAAAGGCTTGCGTCGCATTATCTTATAGACCTAAGAATTAAAATTTATTGTATATGAACATATTGAGATTTAGTGCCAATCAATGCTGTGCATTGATTTTGCTGTGTTTTTTTGGATGTTTTGCTGTTGGTTCTGCTGCTGCGCAGACGCAGGCTGAGAAGGATGAAGGTTGGATTTCGCTGTTTGACGGGAAGACCCTGAACGGCTGGAGGGTGAATGAAAACCCGGAAACCTTTTCCGTGAAAGATGGTGCCATTGTGGTGAACGGTAATGTGTCCCACTTATTCTATGATGGGGATGTCAATAACCATGATTTCAAGAATTTCGAACTGAAGATCGATGTCATGACTTTCCCGAATTCCAATTCGGGGATCTATTTCCATACTGATTTTCAGGAAAAGGGCTTTCCAGCTGTAGGTCATGAGGTGCAGGTAAACCTGACCCATACGGATTGGAAGAAGTCTGGTAGCCTTTACAATGTGGTAAATGTGGATAAAGCGCCAGCAGTGGACAACGAATGGTACACCCAACATATCATCGTGAAGGGCAAAACGGTAAGGATCCTGATCAATGGACAATTGCTATATGAATATGTGGAGCCAAACCTAAAAAAGGATGCTGAACGTGGTCAGTTTATCTCGCACGGAACCTTTGCCCTGCAGGGACATGATCCGGGAAGCAAGGCCATGTTCAAGAATATCCGTGTGAAAGTACTTCCAAACTAACCAACAGCAAAGCCAACCATTATGAACAACAAGAACCTTACTTCCAGAAGGAATTTTATCCGTACCGTTGCGGGTGTTGCAGTCTCTGCACCATTTTTCCTAGATCAAGCTTTTGCAAATACTCCTGCCAAGAAACTGAGACATGCCTGTATTGGCGTTGGTGGAATGGGCGGACATGACCTGCAGCAGTTTAAGTCGCACCCTGATATTGAGATCGTTGCCCTATGTGATGTGGATGAGAATCACCTGAAGCAGGCGGGACAGCAGATCCCCGGGGCGAGATTATATACCGATTGGCGAGAAATGCTCGAAAAGGAGAAAAAGAACATCGACTCGGTGAACGTAACGGTTCCTGACCATAACCATTTTATCATTGCCATGGCCGCCATCGATGCGGGCAAGCATGTGTACTGCCAAAAACCGATGTGCCATGATGTTGCAGAGGTCAGAGTTCTGACCAAGCATGCCGTAAAGGCTGGGGTGGTTACTCAATTAGGGACTCAGATTGCTTCATCCATTGGGGACCGCACGGCGGTGCAATGGATCAAGGAAGGTCTGATCGGAAAGGTGAAACATGCCTATTTATGTTCCAACCGTTCGGGGATCGCGGGCTATCGCTTGGAAGGACCAAGACCAAAGGAAACCTTTGATGTTCCAGTGACCTTGGACTGGGATAAGTGGATTGGAACAGCACCCATGCGCCCTTTTGCGCCGAGCATCTATCATCCTGGAATCTGGCGTACCTGGCAGGATTTCGGAACAGGTTGGTCCGGAGATATTGGTTGCCATATCTTCGATGCGGTCTGGAAAGGTCTGGGCTTGAAAGCTCCGCTTTCCGTAGTCGCTGAAGTGCAGGAGTCTTGGAAGGATTCCCCAGAGCGCAGGGCAGATACCTGGTCCCAAGGAAACCATATAAGCTGGCAATTTCCGGGAAATGAGAAAACAGCGGCAGAAGTACTGCCTTTGGAATGGTTTGATGGTGAGTTCTACCCTCCAAAAGAGGTTCAAGCCCTGTTCAATAATGGTGAGAAGTACCCTGAAGAGGCCGCAATGTTGGTCGGTACGGAAGGGGCGCTGTTGATTCCGCATGGAGGTACGCCGGTTTTGTTGCCACAGAGCAAGTTTAAGGACCATCAGTACCCTAAGTTGGAGGAAAGGAACCATTATCACCATTATGTGGATGCCTGTCTGAAAAAGGCGAAAACGGAATCCCATTTTGCGCAGACCGGTCCGATGACTGAAGCGATATTATTGGGTACAGTGGCGATAAGAGTGCCTGGGAAGGTTCTGGAATGGGATGCAGTGAATTTGAAATTCCCAAATGCTCCAGAAGCGGATGGATTTTTGAAGAGGAAATATAGGAAGGGTTGGGAAGTGAAGGGTTTTGGGTAGGGGAATAATTGCCTCAGAAAAGTTATTTGTTGTTTCGTCTTGATTTATTAAATTTAATGAAACAACAAACAATATGAAAAAAGAGCAATTGGTTGCCATTTTGGAAGTCCTGAAATTAGCAGAAAAGCTAAAGTTTGAACTTAGGCACAGCTGGTTGTCCAATGGTAGACAAGAGAGTGTTGCCGAGCATACTTGGAGAATGTCCTTAATGGCGGTTTTGCTTGAACCATTGTTGGATCAACAGGTCGATATGGCTCGTTTATTAAAAATGATCATAATCCATGATCTAGTGGAAGCTGAAGCTGGTGATGTCTCTGTGCTCGACCAAATCCGTAATCCTGAAATCAGAAAAATAAAGCAAAACAGAGAGGAAATAGCCATCAATAATCTCCGTAAAAAACTAGCTGCTAGCAATGGTGAAGAGATATACCATTTGTTCTATGAATTCGAGGAGAAAGAGACCTTTGAAGCAAAAGTGGCCAATGCAATAGATAAGCTAGAAGTCCAACTTCAACATAATCATGCCGATATTACTACTTGGGAAGAGATTGAATATGATCTGTCATTTGTAATAGGTAAGCATGTGCAGTTTGATGAAACCTTTGCGATGTTGAAAGACTTAATGGAGCAGGAAGCAGAAGAAAAGCTTAGGGGAGCTGGTTTGGATGTTTCAGAGATTAAGATCAGAGCGATTTCTCAATTTTCGTAAGGGAAGTGGATTCGGAATTGATATTTTTAGTGAAAGAGAACATATTCAACTCCTGTTATTAATCATTGCTTTTTATGAGGCCAATAGCTTTAATTGTATTTCTGTTTTTGATAAGCAGTTGTGTTCAACCAAAATATTATTCTGAAAACGTATTTCCCTATAGAAACTATACAGAAAACTACTCTCCATTTGTTCCTATCAATCTGCTTAATATGGATACAGTCTATAGAATATGGTTATTCGAATCGACTTCATTGGATAGATTGATAATCATTACGAATCACGAAAAGAACAATTTTCAAGCTGAATTAGTCGAATTTGGCTTTGTCCATAACAAGAAGCAGATAAAGGAGGTTTTTCGCTTGAAGGCGATAACTGGGAAAGATAGTCTAAGTAAATTTATTGAGTACTTGGATGTGATTTCAAAAAATGATTCTATCAGTGTTGATACTACAGAAATCGCTTATGATCAGCCCATCAAACATTTTTTCTTAGAAAGGAAAATCAACAAAACCATTGAAACTATTGTTTTACACCCTGAAAGTAAGACCTTAAAACTAATAAAAGATCAATTTAATCTCAATAATTAGGCTTTTGAAATAATTGGTATTGCCTATTATTCCTGCAAAGAGGCTTCTGTTGAATTTTATTTAAGGTGAAAATTTATACAATGTCAGAAAAGTTCAAAAAACCTTAGAATTTATTTGATTTTTTTGTGATGACTTGTACCTTTGATTCATCAAATGACTTCGTAGCTCAGTTGGTAGAGCAACAGACTCTTAATCTGTGGGTCCTGAGTTCGAGCCTCAGCGGGGTCACTATCTAAAAAAGCCGTTTTTACTTGCGTAAAACGGCTTTTTTGCTTTCCTTAGGGTGGTTTTGGAACATCCTCCCTACACGTTTTGAAAAACCTCAAAACGGTGTGTTTTGCATAGTTTTTTGTTGAACTTCACGTAAAACCGTCACAAATACGTCACAAAGGTTTTCGTGGTAATGAAAAGATTATGGCAACCGTAAGCGCAAAGGTTTATGAACACCACAAAAAAGCAGATGGAACCTACAATGTGAAAATTAGGGTCTATCACAAAGAGGAAAAAAAAATTATAGACACTCCTCATTTCCTTTCCCTAAAACAACTCACCAAGGTGAAAGGAAAAAAAGAATTTAGTATTAAAGATCCTTTTGTCCTTGAAATAGTTGACAAGAAACTAAAGGACTACCGTAAAACGATCAGCGACCTCGAGGAGAAGCTTGACTTTTTCACCGCGGGTTCATTAAGGGATTATCTCAAAAATATAGATGAAGAAATTGATTTTATCAAGTTCTGTGCGAACTGTATTCAACAAGAGAAGGATGACGGTCGTGATGGTTCTGCCGCTAACCATCGATCAGTCCGTAACCACCTCATTGATTTTTTTAATCGGGAAACTGTCTCAATAAATGAAATACATTTTAATATGCTCGTTCAGTTTGAACGTTACTTGAAATCTGAACGGACAATAACAAGAATAAACCAGTTGGGAAAGCCCGTTACTACTGTTTCAAAGCCTGTTTCGGATACTAGTTTATATAATTATATGAGAGATCTTCGTACATTATTTAATGAAGCGTTGAACCATTACAATAATGAAGATCTGGGCATTATATTGATTAAACACTATCCCTTCAAAAAATATAAGGTAGGTTCAGCTCCTCTTACCGAAAATAGAAATAATAATCTTGAAGAGGTTATTAGAATTCGAGATTGTAAAGTGTTACCTAACACTAGGGCTGAACTCGCTCGGGACTTATATATGCTCTCATTCTATTTGTGCGGGATGAATGCTGTTGATTTATTTAAAATATCTACTGACAATGTTCGAAATGGTCGGGTTGACTACAATCGATCTAAAACTAAGGGGAAACGAAAAGACAGAGCATTTATTAGTATAAGGATAATTGATGAAGCTAAACCTTTATTGGAGAAATATATTGGAAAGTTATCACAAAGATATTCAAGCCGGACCACTTTCAATTCCTCATTAAAACATGGAATGAAGAAACTCCGAGAACTTTCGGGTGTACAGGTAGTAACGCTTTATGGTGCGCGCCATACCTTCGCAAATACAGCTAGAAATGACTGTAGGATGAGTAAAGATGATGTTGCTTTAGCACTCAACCATGTCGATAATGGAAATCGTGTTACAGATATTTATATCGCCAAGGATTGGAGAATTATAGATGACGTCCAAAATAAAGTAATGCAGTTCTTGAGGAAATCAGAGCCTAAAATTTTGGAACTGATTAGGAAGAAAGAAATAAGCAGGTAAAGCTGCTTAACTTGATTTGTATCCAACGATTACAATTCGTTGGATACAGACTTAATTTTTTAATATTTAAACTTTTACTCATGAAAAATTTACTTTTATTCTTTTTAACGTGTTTCTTGTCAACAATCGGGTTCTTTGCTGCGATCAGCATGAAGTCTCCTTGGATCGGATTCAGTGTAGCTTTTGGTGTATGGTTCTTATTCCTTTGGATTACAACAAAACCCCATAGAAAACATTGATTTTTATGATGATGGTGTGGTTAAAAAAGTCAAAACATCCTCTGTAAACTTCGAAAAGTCATCCTCCGAATAAGCAATATGGCACATTCCTTGCGGCATTATACACTCAACGTGAGAATTTGACTATTAGTGATTTCGATTTTGACCAATGCTCCAATTCGTTATGAAAATAATAAAAATCCTGTCTCTAATTACTGTACTATTTTTGATTACACCGGGATTAAAGAGCCAAGAGCGATCTGTTGAGGATATCCTTGATGTACTTGATATGAACTCCTGGTACTTGCCTTCCGCTGATTCAAAAGCAAAACTTTACGTAACATCCATTGGACATGGTGATACCGTGGTTTCCCTTCATGGTGGACCGGGAAACAACTTCTATTATCTTGTAGATGCATTTCGAAATAATACGCATTCGAATAGTTTTCTACTGTATGACCAGAGGGGAAGTCTGCTCTCGAGAGTGCCCGATTCGATTGCCAACACTTTGAATCTTATGGTACTAGTCGAGGATCTGGAACAGCTGAGAATAGAGACGGGATAAAACAAATTAACCTTGTTTGGGCATTCTTTTGGTTCAATGGTAGTTCTTTTTTATTATATCAAATATTCCATTTGCTTAAATGTTTTTTAGCTGATTCTATACTCATTCCACCATTTTTATCAGATGAATATTTCGCCTTTCAAATACAGTACGGCTGTTCCTCCCAGCTCAACTCTGTCACCCAATATCTTACAATGTACTTCGCCTGTTTTTTCTGAAAGTTGAAAAGCGAGTAATTCAGTTTTGCCTAATTGTCCAGCCCAATAAGGAGTGAGCGTTGTATGTGCAGAACCGCATACGGCATCTTCGTTAACGCCACATGCCGGAGCAAAAAAGCGGGAAACGAAATCATATTGATTACCTTTGGCGGTTACAATAATTCCTCGTGCATTTATTTTGGCAATTTTCGCTAAATCAGGGAGTAGAGAAGCAACATCCTCTTCCTTTTCAAATACCAGCATATAATCTGTCTTTCCTTTAAATGCGGCTATAGGTTTTTTGTCGGTAGCTGTTAACAGCTCGTCAGTCAATGATACTTCAGTGTACTCGTCTACTGGAAAATTTAGTATATAATTACCGTCCTGAACGGATACGGGCAGCTCTCCGCTGCGTGGCGAATAAAAAGGAATGACAATCCCCTTTTAAAATTGCTTAATTAGAAGCGATTCTTTTTAACAACCCTTTATGCCTTTCAACAGGTCATTATCGACCCTTCGGTCTTTATGGACGTTTTTATTTTGCTTGAACAGCGACCTTTGAAGGTTTTCCTGACAATTAACAAATGTTGTGGTTACGTTCTGTCCTTCAAAGCCCTTAATGCCGAGGTAATGGAAATCAGATCCACCACTTCCTGCAATCCTGCACCAATCAATGCCGGTAAAACACCGAAGGCTGCAATCAGCATAAGCACGGTACAAACGGCAATGCCAATGAAAACGGATTGACGGGCAATCTTCATCGTTTCTTTGGAAATGAGAATAGTATCACTCACTTTTTGCAGATTGTCTCTTAAAATCACCACATCAGCCGAATCGCTGGCGGCACTCGATCCTTTAGCACCCATCGCAATGCCTACATCGGCAACGGTTAACGACGGTGCATCGTTCACGCCATCACCCACCATTACAACCGGGCGAAATTCGTCGGGCATACTTTTCAGGATTTTCAGTTTGTCTTCCGGCAAACAGCCACCGTGCACTTCCGTAATGCCAATTTCTTTGGCAATGTTTTCAGAAATACTTTGCTTGTCGCCGGAAATCATCATAATTTTTTGGATACCCATTTTTATTAATTGGGCAATGGTTTGCCGGGCTTCGGGGCGCACTTCATCGGTAAAGGTGATTTCCCCTGCATATTTGTCATTCACCGAAACAAATAACGAGGTTTTTTCCGTTTTAATTGAAATGGGTTCGGTCGTTACAAAATTCAGTTTACCCACTTTCACCAGTTTGCCGTTTACTTTTCCTTCAATACCATTTCCTTCTATTTCCTTTAAATCTGTTGCCAGAGGAATCGGTTTATCCCCGATATATTTCATCACCGAAACCGCCAAAACGTGGGAAGACTGCTGTTCTACGCTGGCTACAAAATCAATCAGTTCGTCTTGCGAATAAGAATTTTCCGGGATGATGTCGTCCACAGTAAGATCGCCTTTGGTTAAGGTTCCGGTTTTATCGAAGGCGATGGCTTTCATTCTGTCCAGTTTTTCGATGACAGTCCCGGATTTTATCACCACCCCATTTCTGCTGGAACGGCTCATTCCGGCTATCAGGGCAATGGGAGCCGCCAGAATCAGCGGGCAGGGCGAAGCCACCACCAACACTTCGGCAATGCGGTTGGGATCTTTGGTAATCAAATAAGCAATTCCGGCAATTAAAAAAGCAACGATGGTAAAAGGCAAAGCGTACCGATCCGCCATTCGCACAAAATGTGCCGGCTCTTTTTCGGAATTATGCACCAATTGCACGAGTTGCTGGTACTGGCTGTCTTTGGCGAGTTTGGAAACCTGAATGGTAATGGCTCCCGAACCATTCACCGAACCCGACCATAAGCTGTTGCCTTTGGTTTTGTTGACGGGTTTGGATTCGCCCGTGAGCGAAGATTCGTCCAGCAGCACCTCTGCACTCAGTAAAATTCCGTCCACGGGAATAATTTCCTTGGGTTTTACGATGATGATGTCACCGATTTTAATATCCTCCACAGGAACATCATGTAAATCGTTTCCTGTTTTTTTATGAGCAATTCGGGGTGTATTATCAAGCAATGATTTTAAATCTTTCCGGGCTTTTTTCTGGGCATAATCTTCCAACGAATCACCTCCGGTAATCATAATGAGGATAATGAGTGCCGCCCAATAATTACCAACAGCTAAGGTTGCAGCAATGGCAGAAATCGCCAAAATATCCACGCCAAAATTCCCGGAACGAAGCACGTCGATCATTCCTTTCAGAAGAACAATGGACATCAAAATGCCGGTTGCCGTAATTAAGATTTTAGCATAATGCGGTTCTTTCAGGATAAATTCCAGAACAAGTGCCACTAAGGCAATGCTGAGAACGATAATGAATTTATATATATTTTTCATTTTTATAATTTTAAAAGTTTAAAGACAAACCTAATCCCATTGTTTTATTTTGATAAAACGGATATACAAGAGCACTATTTTTGCTATGATCTTTTGAAAATAATTGACTGACTTTTGGGAACAACCAATAGGCAACTTCTGTGGAGAGAATTCCAATACCGGCACCTGCAACCACATCACCCACCCAATGTTTATCATTCAAAATGCGATAAACTCCCGTAAAAACAGCAATTGGATAACCAGACAAACTTAACCAAATATTTTCATCCTGATATTCACGGAACATAAAATGTGCTGTTGTAAAAGCAGTTGTAGTATGTCCCGAAGGAAACGACAAATTATTAGAACCATCTGGTCGTTCTTCTCTCACCAAATGCTTGGTAGGTAATACGACAGCACTTGAAATCAGCAACGATGTGCCTAAAATAATACTTCGGTCTTTCAAATTATGTTTTCCTTTAAGTCCAATAGCATTTAATCCATAAACCAATATTGCAGGTACGTATTGGGTATAATTATCCAGTTTTATTTTATCCGGCTGATGCTCCCCAATTTCATATTGGGTGGAACGGTTCAGCTGTTTCAGATCATCAGACGTCAGGCTTAGGATTCCGTATCCGATAAAAACAGAAGGTACAATCAGCTTTTTATATTTAAATTGATAGGCGTGGTCAAATGATTGATCCATCTTTTGACCTGTTACCAAACTATCCGTTTGTGCTATTCCCAATTGATAAACGCACAATATGAGTATCAATAATAAATGTCTCATTCTTAAATTTATTAATCATCTCCGCCAATCATTTTGGAAGCAATTCCCTTTTGAGCTGTTTTTTCTGCCAGCCAAATCCCGCCAAAATGCAAAATAATAAAAATCGGAAACCAGTAAATTGCCCATTTATGAATGGTTTCCATTGTATCTTTCAGGTCTCCATTCCACCATTTCAGGTAGGCTCCGGTGATGGATGAAACAATCACAAACAAGTAAAATAGCAGATAAATAAATCCCTGAAATTTTTCTTTTGCTGATGTATTTGCCGAAAAAGGATTTGGAAAACGAATGCCCTTTACCAACATATAAATGATGCGAACCGCAATGATTACAAAGAAAACATACGCTGCATATACGTGCCATTGCCACATAGGGTCCAGAATGCTTTTTACTGTTACGATGGTTTGTTCATTGGTTAAATCAATGCCTTGCATATTTTTTTCAATAGCTCCCAGAATGGCTTTTTTACCCATCCAGTTGATCCGAAGAAATCCGGTGATAAACAAAACCGTCATTAGTAGAGCTGTGCCCCAGTGTAAACCACGATGAAGCGGGGTAAATATTTTTGTTGAATTTCTCATTATTTTAAATTTTTATATCAGATTTTATCTGACTGTTATTCTTCATCTTCACTGGTATTTTTCAACTTCATCAATATGGTATAGGCGTTTTTGACCACGATTTTCTTACCTTGAAAATCAGCAAAGTTGAGGATTTCAACAAAGCCATTTTCGGAAATTCCCAATGTGACCGGGACCATCTTCCAGGTCTGTTTCCCGGTTTCTGTAAAGACATAACTTTTCCCTTCAAAATCCACCACGCTTTCTTCCGGAATAGCATTGGCAAAAGAATTTTCTGTTTTCACTTCGGCATTCATATACATTCCGGGAATGAGTGCAGGATCGTATTTTTCAAAATGACAATTAACCTCAGCCATGCCGCTTCCGTCCACGTCTTTACTCGTCAGCAAAATTTCACCGGCATATTTTTTTGAAGGATCTACATTGGTATAAGCCACAATCTGTTGCCCGGTTTTCAGCATTTCTAAATCCTTTTCATACACTTTTAAATTGAGGTGAATATCAGAAGGATTGATGAGTTTAAACAGCACATCCGAAGACGTTACATATTTGCCTACATTCACATTCACCTTGCTCACAAAACCGTTGATGGTACTATAGACAGGTACGCTCTGCTGAATATTTCCGGCAGATATCTTAGCCGGATTTATGTTGACCAACTTCAGTTGCTGGGCAATGGAATTCATCAGAATTTTCTGATCGCTCATAATGGATTGTGCCTGCTGCATCACTTTATCACTACTTGCCTGGCTTTGGTTGAGCTTAGTTTGTCGGTTATAATCCAGTTGGGCAAAGTGGTATTTGGATTTTGCCATCAGATAATCCTGCTGCAACTGTACAAACTGCGGATTTTCAATAACGGCAATTACCTGACCTTTAACTACTTTCATCCCTGGCAAAAGGCGGGTGCTTTTCAGATAGCCGCCCAGCGGTGTACTTACGGAAACCAGATTTTGCGGTGGTACATCAATTTTACCGTTGAGTTTCAATACGGTGGAAATATGCTGCATCGACAGTTCCGCGGTTTCAATGGGGGTATTGTGTAACTGTGCATCGGTGAAAATAACCGTGTTTTCGTCTTTCGGATTTGCAGTTTTGGTGGCGGTGGTTTCTTGTTTTTGTTGACATTGAACTGCGGAAAGCAGTACTATCAAGACCAAAAAATAAGAACCGTATAATTTTAATATTTTCATTTTCTTGTCTAATTATATATTGATTTGAAAAATTCTGTTTACTGTTTAAAATATTCTGTTCATCAACTACTGAATCGTGATATAATTCAGTTCAACCACGCTTTCGTTTAGTTTCAATAGGGCATCTGCATAATTGCTTTTGAGCAAAACTGCCTGATTGACGAGCATTACAAATTCCAGATAATTGATTTCTCCGTTAATGAATTGTTGCTGTGCTGTTTTGGTAATGATGTCTGCATTTTTCAGTTCATCAGTTTCGTAACGGTTGATGATTTCGAGATTCGTTTGATACATTTGCTTGAGCTGTTGCTGTTTTTTCTCTAATGCAAATTCCGTATTATGCCAATCGTTTTCCGCAATGCTTTCCGCCACTTTAGAAGCGTGAATTCTTGCCTTTTGTCCGCCTGAAAATATTGGAATGCCAACACCTACCATCACCGACTGAAACTGTGGTGTAGCAGAATACAGTTTATCATCAGGTCCCATACCTTTGAACGAATTGAGATTATAACCGATTTGCAAATCCGGAAGAAGTCTGGATTTTTCCACTTCGGTTTGTTTGCCGGCAACCGTTTTTTGCTGTTCCAATACATGTAACAAGGGATGCGAAGCATTTTCCTGAAGCAAAAGAACCGGTCTGGAATTTTCCAAAGGAAGATATTCCGTTTCGGAATTGAGCAACCAACTGAACTGCAACTGCAAGGTTTTTATTTCCTGCTGCACTTGTTTCAACTGAATCTCAATTGCCGATTTTTGGTTGGAAGCCGTTGTTTTTTCCAGAATATTGCTTTCTCCAGCTTTTAAACGCAAACTGGCTTTGTCTAAAAATTGGGTGTACAGTTGCAACGTTTCATTCAGCAATTTTTCCTTATCTTTCCAATACACCATCTGGAAATAACTTTGGCTGACGGCTTTTTTCAGTTCAAATTCTTTAAGCGAAACATTCAACTGGCTTTTTTTCCATTCTTCGGAATGCAAATTTTTCTGTTTCTGATACACAGTTGGAAAAGCGATGCTCTGTGAAATCCCGAATTTCATATCGTTGTATGCACTATTTATTTGTCCGTAATCTGCTGTAACTGCGGTTTGCGGAATATCGGCATTAGAAGTTTTAATCAATGCTTTGGCATAATCCGAACGCAGTTTTTCATTTTTCAGGTTGCGATTGTTTTGCAACGCTGTTTGCACGGCTTCATCTAAAGAAATTATGGTTTGTGCCTTCATTTTTATTCCTGAAAACAGCATAAAAATCAACAGAACAGAGGCGACATGTTTGGATTTTGGTTTTTTCATTTTAAATCCATTTTCGATATTGACATATAAAAGCGGTAGGACAAAAAGGGTGAGCAAAGTGGCCAATATCAGTCCGCCAATTACCACGGTCGCCAAAGGTCGCTGCACTTCTGCTCCAGCACCTGTGCTTATTGCCATCGGGATAAAGCCGAGGGAGGCAACGGCTGCGGTCATCAATACCGGACGCAATCGGCTTTCGCCGCCATCAATCACAATTCTGACGATATTTCTAATGCCGTTTTTATGCAGTCGGTTAAATTCTGAAATCAATACAATACCGTTCAAAACCGCTACGCCAAAAAGAGCGATAAAACCAACGGCAGCACTGATGCTGAAAGGCATTCCGCGTAAATTCAACATAAATACACCTCCGATGACCGACAACGGAATGGCGGTGTAAATCAGAAGACTTTCTTTAATCGACTTGAACGCCATAAACAACAGGACAAATATCAATGCCAATGCCAGCGGAACGGCAATCATCAACCGTTGTTTGGCGTTGTTCAGATTTTCAAAAGAACCGCCATACGTAATAGAATAGCCGGCCGGAAGTTTAATCTGTTTGTCCACTTTACCCTGCAATTCTTCCACAATGCTTTGCACATCACGGTCTTTGATGTTGAAGCCGACGACAATACGGCGTTGTGCATTTTCACGTTGAATTTGATTGGGACCTTCCACCACATCTACGGTTGCCAGCTGATTGAGCGGGATCTGATTGCCTGCAGGTGTTGGAACCAATAGATTTTGAATATCATTGATGTTTTTTCGGTCACTGGCATTCAGGCGTACTACCATATCAAAGCGTTTTTCGCCTTCAAAAACCAAACCTGTACTCTGTCCGGCAAATGCGGTATTAATCACCCGATTGACATCTGCAACAGAAAGATGATACTGAGCAATCACGGGACGATTGTATTTTACCACCACCTGCGGAAGCCCGGAAACCGGTTCTATATAAAGGTTTTGTGTACCTTTTACCGTTTCAATGATTTTACCGAGTTGGTTGGCATTTTGCACCAAAGAATCCAGATTATCGCCAAAGATTTTGATGACCACATCCTGTCTTGCACCAGTCATCAGTTCATTAAAACGCATCGCTACCGGATACTGAAAACCAACTGTAATACCGGGCACATCTTCCAGTGCTTTGCTCATTTTTTCTGATAATTCGGAAAACGTTTTGGCGGAAGTCCATTCTTTTTTGTCTTTCAGAATGACCATCATATCCGAAGCATCCATTGGCATCGGATCGGTAGGCACTTCTCCACTTCCTATCTTGGTGACCACTTTTTCCACTTCGGGGAAACGGGTTTTTAAGATATGGGCTGCTTTTTGCGTACTTTCAATCGTGGTGGTAAGGTTGCTGCCCGGTAAAACGCGGGTATCCACCGCAAAATCACCTTCTTCCAAAGACGGAATAAATTCGCCGCCCATTCTGCTTAGCAGAATTATTGCCGTGATGAACAATATCCCGATTATGGTAAAAATGGTTTTCGGAATGCGTAAAACTTTCAGCAAGGTTTTCAAATAAAGCGCTTCTACTTTCTTCATTACCCTGTCCGACCACGAAGGTTTTAAACTTCTTTTCTTCAACAAAACCGAACTCATCATCGGAATGTAGGTTAGGGAAAGCAGAAATGCACCTAATAATGCAAACGCCACCGTTTCTGCCATCGGGCGGAACATTTTCCCTTCAATCCCCTGCAATGTTAGGATCGGAATGTACACAATGAAGATGATAATTTGTCCGAAAACTGCACTGTTCATCATTCTTCCGGCAGATTCTGTAACTACACTATCCATATCATTGGACGGAATTTTCAGCAGGCTCTTGAACTTAGGATTGAGGGATAACTGATGCAGGACGGCTTCTACAATAATGACCGCTCCGTCGATGATTAATCCAAAATCCAGTGCACCCAAACTCATCAGATTGCCGCTCACCCCGAAAAGGTTCATCATACAAATGGCAAAAAGCATTGCTAGTGGAATCACCGAAGCCACGAGTAAGCCGGCTCTGAAATTTCCGAGAAATAAAACGAGGACAAATACCACGATTAAAGCACCTTCCATAAGGTTTCTCTCTACCGTGCTGATGGCATTATTCACCATTTTGGTACGGTCAAGAAAGGGTTCTATCACCACGCCTTCGGGCAGGGTTTTCTGGATTTGAGCCACTTTGGCTTTTACATCTTTGATGACCTGACTACTGTTGGCACCTTTCAGCATCATCACCACCGCACCCGAAACTTCGCCCTGATCGTTGTAAGTCATCGCTCCGTAACGGGTGGCAAAACCAATTTTGACATCAGCTACATCTTGGATAAACAGCGGTACATCGTTGTTTTTATTGGTAATGGAAATGTTTTGAATATCCTCAATATTGCCCACCAAACCTTCGCTCCGAATGTAGAGAACGGTTGGCCCTTTTTCGATATAAGCACCGCCGGTGTTCTGGTTATTGGCATTCAGTGCATCAAAAACATCATTGATGGTAATGCCGTAAGCATTAAGTCGGTCGGGATTCACGGCAATCTCGTATTGCTTCAATTTACCGCCAAAACTGCTGACTTCCGCTACGCCTTTGACCTGAAGTAGCTGTCGACGCACAATCCAATCCTGAATGGTACGGAGTTCCGTAACGTCGTATTTTTGTTCAAAACCTTCTTTAGGACGAACGACATATTGATAGATTTCGCCCAAACCGGTAGAAATCGGCCCTAATTGCGGTGTTCCGATACCTTGCGGAATTTCAT
The DNA here is from genome assembly GCF_053644255.1 of Sphingobacterium sp. NPDC055431. Taxonomy (NCBI): domain Bacteria; kingdom Pseudomonadati; phylum Bacteroidota; class Sphingobacteriia; order Sphingobacteriales; family Sphingobacteriaceae; genus Sphingobacterium; species Sphingobacterium sp. NPDC055431. Next base: position 27,011 of record NZ_JBSHLH010000018.1, on the reverse strand, counting down.
TCTGAACCTGTTGCAGCCGCTCTGCCACTTGTTGTCTTGCCCAATACACATCAATACCATCATCAAAAACAATGGTAACCAAGGACAATCCGAAACGGGAGAAACTGCGGATTTCTTTGAGTCCGAAAATATTGGAGTTCGCCTGTTCAATTGGGAAAGTAACCAGACGTTCGATATCGGTTGCCCCAAAAGACGGAGCGATTGTAATAACCTGCACCTGATTATTGGTAATGTCCGGCACAGCATCAATCGGTAATTTGCTTACCTGATAAGAGCCAATGCCGATTAAACCAAGAACCAATAATGCTATAATGAGTTTGTTCTTTACAGAAAACTCAATGATTTTTGTAAGCATAATTTATTCTGTTAATCGTAAATGATAAATAAAGAGATTTGACGTTTCGAATACATGATCAATCCTACAGGCGGACACAAAATACACCGACTGCCCGAATGAAAGTATTATCAAACAGCAAATGCACGATGAAAGGATTCATCGTGGAAATCAAAAAAGATTAACAGAATTTCGGAGGTTGCCAGATGGCAGAACGGTAATTGTTATCAGAAAATGTATCGTCCAAAGGCAAGGTTTTGGGTTCTTTGCCTACAAGTTTTTTGGTTTCTATATCAAAACTAAAAGGGGGGACAAGTACAAAACTGATATTCAAAACATCGATATGTACGATAAACGGTAATTGTTTGTCTTGTTCATAATCGTCATCGTGTGGATGGTTTTCCAGATGGCTCTCGGCGTAATGAACTTCCAAAAATTGCAAAACAGTAACCTCCGGATTTTTTTCTTTGTGATCGAAATAATGCTCTATAAGTATAGGAAACTTCAATAACTGACCTAATTCAGTTGTCGAAATTAAATACACAGACAATAATAATATTGAAAACATTTTTTTCACTTAACAAAGTTAATAAAAAAGTCTGCTCTCTTTTATAAGACGCTGTAATTTAAAATATTTCAAAATAAATGATTTAAAAATTCAATATTATCCCTCCTGTATCAAATGCTGTAAATTCGGGTCGTTCTTTATACGCTCCATTTCACTTTCCACGATATGAACAATGTCTAATTTTATCTGACGATAATTGTTCTCAATATCCCGTTTCATATTATCTTCTCCGCTTTCATCGACAAAGGATAAAATTTCCGGTATCTTCTGGTACGCTTTTGTTTCGGCAGCAACTTTCTCGTTATCTACTACAATTTCTGCGTGAAATATCTTTTGTTCTATACGTTCGTCAAAGTTATCGGACACTGAACCGACAAACATACCTTGTGTAAGTGTACTGATTTTTGAAGCTGGAATAAGACTGTCTAATTGGGTAGAAATTGAAGTTGATTTGTCATTTCGGTTAATCGTCATACTTTGGCGTTTCTGTAATACTTTCCCAAAGCGTTCTGACAGGCTCTTTGCCGTTTCGCCCACGACCTGACCGCTAAAAATATTACCGACCGTGTTCTGAATTACCTTAGCTTCCTTATCTCCATAGTCACGAATTAATTGGGAAAAATCCTGAAAGCCTAAGCAAACCGCTACCTTATTACTTCTCGCCGTTGCAATAAGATTGTCCAAGCCTCTAAAATAAATTGTCGGTAACTCGTCTATAATGACAGGTGCTCTTTGGAGGCCATAACTATCTATATATGGAGCTGGAGTTGGCAAATTCATGGAAACAGGGCCTGGGATATGGCCTGGGGGGAGTCGGTGGAGCTGCCATTGCACAGAACGCCATAAAGGGAAAAGGCATCGTATGGAACATCCACGACAAGCAGTTCAATATTTTCAGGAGCTGTAAGGATTTCAATGAATTCATCTTAGAGAGATATCCCGAGGGCGTTCAGGAATGCATAGATAGACAGCCCGATCTTCAGCAGGTTCGAGCAGCTGTTGAAAAGATCAAGTAGACATTGACAATTCATTTTGTGTGTTATTTTGTTTTCATTCTCTATCGATTATCCCTAATTTTATTTTAGGGTCATATCGCTTTTTTATTAAAATCCTCATTGATAATGTAAAACGAACGTACCATACCGGTGCTATAAAATTCAAAAGGAAATTCATTATTATTGCACATTTGATTAGAGCATGGATGGTCACAGGATATTTTCCAGAGTTCTTTATTTTATGAACTGAAAACACTAATACAGTTTATCACAAATTTTTCTAGATTGTCTTTTTTTGGAGGGTTACAATTACTTCCATAATTGTTCTTCATTTTGCTGTGAACAGTGAATTTAATAAGGATAATTACTCTTATACTTTTGGCAGGTTTGTTTGGCTATGAGAAGTAGATTTTGACCGATTAATGAACTCATTTTGTAATAAAATTATTTTTTATAATTCCTTGTGTCATTTCTTTTTTTTAGAAAGATCATAAAGAGATGGACTGTGACCTGTGTTGTTCTTATAAAAATGAGAAAAATGGCTTTCATCATTAAATCCAAATTCTTCAGCAATTTGGCTCATGTTAAATTGTCCAGATTTCAGTCTTTTATTAATAAGCATCAAACGGTAATGATTAAGGTATTCTCGGTAATTTATATCAAAATTACGTTTGAAATAGGCACTGAAATACGTAGTGGCAATGTTGAAATGTGAAGCAATATTCTTTATTTTTACTTTGTCAGGAATGTAAATGTGCTGATGGATATATGAAATCAATTGTTCCCTTGCTGGAAAATGGTCATTTCCGTTAAGCGACATATCCTGCATAGCTTCCTTTATAATGCCGAAAACAGAAAGCACCTGATGAAAAACGACAGGTGATGTAACAACATTATGCGAGTTGTTGTAAAGAAGTATATTATCAATTGTATTTCGTAGTATTTGATGAATTTCCGGGCTAAATTCTAATTTAACTTCCTTCAAGATTTTGTTGTTCATAATGCTTTCAGGATTGTTATTCATATAATCTTGAAATTTCCAGTGCTCTTTACTGCTAAAATAGTCATCTGTAAATTTAATGCAGATGACCCTGGTTTTTGTATCCATTTTAAAATTATGCTCATCCTCCGGAGAAATCACAAATAAGTCTCCTGAACAATATGAAAGATGATTTTGATTAATCTGATGAATCCCCATTCCATCATAAATATACACCAGCTCAAAATAATTTTGACCGTGAATCGTAAGGTGAAACGAAGCTTCTTCAAAATCTAATATTTCTAACGGGAAAAACTGTTTTAGTTTAGTCATGCTTTGCTCTCTCAAAAATTACTTGTTCGTTTTTATTTTTATTTGCTCTATGACGATAGTAGCGACAAGAGAGAGAGTACATCCGGCAACAGATTCAAGAAAACGCATTAATCCTGACCGCCAGACAATTTCAAAAGCTTTGTCATGGGTGCTCAATCCAACAATAATAACAGTAATACATCCAATTTTTAACGCTCCTGTCCATTTAAAAACAGAAATAAAAATACAGGTACAGAACAATGCAATGCCAATTGACAAAAAAAGATTTGTAGTAAAGTAAACTATTATTGTTGTCAGCAAAACTCCTACAAATGTGCCCAAAAGTCGGTCTTTCATCAGACTTTTAGCATTTTTTGGGAGGTCATCAAAGACCACAATAGCGGATACGGCACACCATATACCACTTAAATAATCATCAGAAAGTTGTAGTAACTTATTAATCCCAAGACCTAAAAAATAAGAAATTAGGATAACAAGCGTAAGTAAAGAAGCTTTTACAACAATACCGGCATCTGGGAGGTCTTTAAAAATTTCAAATTTCACAAATTATTTTTCAGATAGGTTAATATAACACAAATATACAAACCTTTATTTATTTTATACATACATGGCGGTATTCCAATCTGCTAATTTTGCATAGTTAAAATATTATTGAAATTATGGTCAATTTTGTGATGATAGCATTCTGCATAATTGCCGGAATGATATTTCGAAAAGCAAAATTAATTCCGCAAGATGCACATAAGGGAATCAACACATGGATTTTATATCTGGCACTCCCTGCTGTTTCTTTTAAATATATTCCTAAGATTGAATGGAGCAGCCAAATGTTATTTCCTGCTCTTTCTCCTATATTGGTTTGGGCTGGATGCTGGATTTTTATGGAATTTTATTCCCGGTACAAAGGGTATGGTCAACGCTCCCGAAGTACACTTGAGCTTGCTGGAGGTTACAGCAATACGTCTTTTATAGGGTTTCCATTGATTATGGCATATTATGGCGAACAAGATTTAAGCATAGCCATCATTTGCGACCAAGTGATGTTTGTACTTTTATCCACTGTAGGTATAATTTCAGCAATTAAAGGAAACCGTTCAGATAAAGAAGGAATAAAAGCATCAGTTTTGGTTAAAAGATTGCTGACTTTTCCGCCCTTTATAGGTTGTATGGGTGCACTTATCTTATCTAAGGTGACAGATTTGAGCATAGCTGAACCTTTCTTTGATAAATTGGCAGCTACGGTAGGACCATTAGCTCTTTTTTCCGTAGGGTTACAATTGAAATTTAAGGGATGGAAACAGGAAATCTCCCAGATTTCAATGTCCATGTTATACAAATTAATGATTGCTCCGGCATTGGTTTTAATTGCTTCAATTTTGTTAGGAATTAAAGGAGATATTGCACGTATAAGCGTATTTGAAGCAGCAATGCCCACCCTTATTACTTCCAGTATTATTGCAGAACAATTCAGGCTTAATGCGAGGTTAATTAACCTGATTATCGGAGTTAGCATTTTAGTTGGTTTTATTACTACAGCATTCTGGAACAGCATTATGCAGTTATTGGTTATCTGACAGATTTTAGAATGATTAAATCTTTTCTACATCATTTTGTCATCGTTCTACAAATAGACTTGGCTGATAATGAAGTAAATTTGTAATATAAAGAACAGATAGCTAACCTTAGAAAGATGAAATATGGACAATTTTAAAGATAAAACAGTATTTGTAACCGGAGCAGGTGGCGGAATTGGAAAAGCAATTGCTTTGACTTTTGCTAAGAAAGGTGCCCATGTAGCTTTGGCAGATGTAAAAAAAGAATTCGTAGAAAAAGTAGCTAAAGAAATCAAAGCAATTGGAGGTAAAGCTTTGGCCTTGGCTGTAGACGTAACAGATTATGCTTCCGTAAAAAGTGCAGTAAGTGAAACAATAAATACCTTTGGAAGTTTAGACGTAGCCGTAAATAACGCTGGTGTAGTGGGTATAGGAAGTATCGAGGAAATAGACGAACATGAATGGGACAGAGTACTTTCGGTAAATGCAAAAGGTGTTTTTATATGTACTAAAGCGGTGTTAGAAGTCATGAAACCACAAAAAAGCGGAGCCATTATCAATACGGCCTCTATAGCCGGCAAAATGGGTATGGCACATTTATCACACTATGTAGCTTCTAAATTTGCGGTGATTGGTTTTACCAATAGTATTGCAAAAGAGGTTGCCGAAACGGGAATTACCGTAAATGCTATTTGCCCTGGTATCATTGGTACAGGGATGTGGCGTGGTGAAGGTGGTATCGCAGACCGCTGGAAACAAGCCGGAGAAACCGAAAGTCAGTCATGGGAACGTAACAAGAAAACACTGATACCGCAAGGTGTGGATCAGAGTGCAGGGGATATTGCTGATGCGGTTTTATTCATCGCTTCTGCTCCCCATATCACAGGGCAAGCCATAGCTGTTGATGGTGGGATGACTATGTAAAAAAGTATTATTAATAAATAAATAAATCAAGAAATGAAAACGCAAATTGGAATTAAAAGCGAAAACAGACAGGCAGTAGCCGAAATTCTTTGTAAATTATTGGCAGATGAATTTGTATTGTACACCAAAACAAGAAATGCACACTGGAATGTTGAAGGACCTGACTTTCATTCTATGCACATTTTCTTCGAAGGTCAGTATCAACAATTGGCAGACTTGATGGATGGTGTAGCTGAACGTATCCGTACGATAGGTCATTATGCCCCCGGAACATTAAAAGAATTTTTGGAACTTACGCATCTTAGCGAAGTCTCTAACCAAAAAAATGACAGTGCTGGTTTTATAACAGAACTCTTGGCTGATCATGATACTATAATCGATTTTATCAGGGGTAGTATTGATGCGGTTCAGGAAAAATATAACGATGCCGGTACCAGCGATTACATCACCGGATTTATTGAAACCCACGAAAAAATGGCGTGGATGTTAAGAGCACATTTGAAGTAGTAATCTATTAAAATCTCTTATATTATTGAACAAATGCAACAAATGCAACGTTTAGTTAAACAAGTTGCATTTATTTATTATAGCTTATTAGGATAGATCTCATTTTCTATTTTTTAGTAAATTCTGATTTCGCCAAATGTTTTTAAAATTTAGCATTATTCCGCTTAATAACCTAATCTTGTTGTATACGTTAAAATCTTAGGTAGGTCTGAATATCAAGTTATTGTGGTTTCCATATGACAATTTCTTATAAATATTTGAAAAGAATTAATGAAATTTATTAGAATTAATCGATAAAAAGGTATAAATGAAGTAATTAACTTGCAATTTGGTTGATTTCCATAAATTGGTGGGAAAGTTTCCTAAACCCCATCTGTGATAAGTTTATCCAAAAACTCAAAGTAGTTTTAGGAAATTTTTTTGCTTCTTTTTGTATATTTCTTGTTCTGTTTTTTCAGTTGGTCCAACGTAAATATATGGTTTAGTAAATTTTCATTCAAGTATAAAATTTAATATTATGAATTAATACTTTAGCATGTAATGAACTTATCGACAATTAGACTCCCTAAAAACATTAATCAAAAATCCAACCTGTAATCCTTCATTATGGGAAATTAGAGGTCTCAAAGCTTTCTTGGAGGACCCTTTGAAATAACTTACTGTTTCCTTTAAATCAACCGTCACAAATACGTCACAGCTGTAAATTTTGAATAATAAAAAGAAGTTCATAAATTGCTAAAGCAAGCAGGAAACATAGATTTTTACTCCTGTTGAGGAGAGCCGGCCTGCAGACTCTTAATCTGTGGGTCCTGAGTTCGAGCCTCAGCGGGGTCACTGTCAAAAAAAGCCGTTTTTACTTGCTTGAAACGGCTTTTTTGCGTTCTTTTGGACGGTTTTGGAACTTACTCCCTACCCATTTTGAAAAACCTCAAAATGGTGTGTTTTTGCACAGTTTTTTGTTGAACTTCAGGTAAAACCGTCACAAATACGTCATAAAGGTTTTCGCGCTAATGAAAAGATTATGACAACCGTAAGCGCAAAGGATTATGAACACAACAAAAAAGCAGATGGAACCTACAATGTAAAAATTAGGGTCTTTCAAAAAGGAGAGAAAAAATTAATTGACACTCCTCACTTCCTTTCCTAAAACACCTCATTAAAGTGAAAGGGAAAAAAGAATTTGATATTAAAGATCCTTTTGTTCTTGAAATAGTTGACAAAAAGCTAAAGGAGTACTGTTAAACGATCAGCGAACTAGAGGATAACCTGGATTTTATTACAGCCGAATCCTTACGTGATTATCTCAAAAACAAATATGAAGAAATTGATTTCATAAAATTTTGTGATAATTATATTCAACAGGAAAAAGATGATGAACGGGAGGGTTTCGCTGCCAACCATCGTGTAGTTCATAATCATCTTGTTGATTTTTTTTAGCGGGAAAACGTTTCAGTCAATTAAATTCATTTTAACATGCTCATTCAATTTGAACGCTATTTAAAATTATAGCGGATAATAAGAAGAATAAATCAATTACGTAAACCTGATACCAAGATTTCAAAGCTTGTCTCAGATACGAGTCTATATAAATACATGTGTGATCTTCGAACCCTATTCAATGAAGCTTTGAACCATTATAATAATGAAGATATGGGTATTATCCTTATCAAGCTTTATCAATTCAAAAAATACAAAGTAGGTTCAGCACCACTTACTGAAAATAGAAATAATAATCTTGAAGAATTTATCCGAATTCTGGATTTCGACACCTATGGCCATCCATATATTTCTGCAAAACTTTTGTAATATCAATATCATAGTTCAGTTATAGTATTAAAGTTCAATTCCGATATTGAAAAAAGAGATCATAGGGAACATTCCTGCGACTTCCAACTTGCCAGGAGTATCCGAAGGCTATACAAAGAAGGGATTTACCCGATTATATACATTATAAATACCTACTCCAAGCCATCTGGAAATTTCCCTGCTTGTCTTCCATTTTCAGTCTAAATTGATATCCAGCCGATGGAGGGCCAGCAACGTATATTGTTAAGACTTCCCATAATCGGAAAGCCAGATCGCCATTGTTCAATTTCCGGCATACTTTTAAGTACTGTGAATGGTCTTCCCCACTTATAGAGGCAGCTTTTACCAGGGCAGATGCCCTGACACTTCTGGAAACCAACAAGGTCGATGTTGTTTTGGCGAATATCAACATGCCTAGAATAAATGGTATTGATGATACCTTGTCCATTAAAAAGAATCAACCCAAAACACGGGTTAATGCCATAAGTAATATCAGTGAGGGTATATTTTGAAGGAAAATGATCACAAACATTTTATCTTTAATGTCGGGAGTCCCACTTTTAAAAACCTCTTTGACTCTTTTATATAGTAATGAGTGTGCTTAGCTAATATAGCGATGGAGTTCATTGATTCCCTAAAGCTTCAAGATCGAAGATTAAATCATAAAATGTTTGCAAATTTAAAGTATGCAGCCTTTTTTGTTTCTGGTGAGGACCAAAAATTAAAAGGATCCTTCAACAATTAGTGATTAATTCGGTGAATCATTTCTAGAAAGTTATCTGTTCCAGTGTAAGACCTCAGTTTTCGACCTTTTATATCCAACTCTCTACAGTATTGAAGCAAAACTTTCAAAATGAACAGTAATACTTGTTTTAAACGAAGACTAAATATCTTTTTAAAAATGTCTGTTTTATTCCGTATATTGGTACCCCTTCCTACATGCAGACCTTGTAATAATGCGAGACGAAAGTATGCAAGGCTCAATCTTCAAGATTATGACATTTATATCAGTAAAAGGAATCGCTTTCCTTTCGACTTTCCCCCCTCGCGCATGCGGTATCGCTACCTATACGACAGATCTTATGACGGCAATTGTGGATAAATTCCCTTCATTTAACCTTATACCCATACCGATAGAGAAGGGAATTGAACATATCTATCCATTTTACACACCTCTTAAACTAAACGTTTCAGACCTCGGCTCATTTGACCGTCTTAAGGAATATATAAATACATCTTCGGATATCGATATGGTATGTGTCCAGCACGAATTCGGCCTGTTCAAAGATCAAGAAATGGATTTTCTCTCGTTCATCAGCAATCTGGAAAAGCCCTTGGTTCTTACTTTCCATACCGTATTGCCCTCACCAGATTTATTGTTGGCTGAAAAGGTGAAGGCACTAACGGAAGCCTGCTCCCGTGTCTCGGTCATGACCAGGAATTCTGCAAGTATTCTGTCCAAGGATTATCAAGTGTCGGAGGACAAGATTATCATGATACCCCATGGTACCCACATAGCACCCGCAGTTGATAGGATCGAGATCCGTCGACGCTATGATCTGGCAGATCGGAAAGTGTTGAGCACATTCGGTTTGTTGGGCCCCGGAAAGAGCATTGAAACTACATTGGAGGCGCTCCCAGCGATCATTGCACGGACACCAAATGTCATGTTCCTCATTCTTGGCATGACACATCCTGCCCTGATCCAACAAGAAGGAGAACACTATAGGGATATGCTTAAAGAATTGGTGGATCGATACCAGATCGCCGATCACGTCCGATTTGTCAATGAGTTTTTATCAACTGAAGATCTACTGTCGTACCTGCAGATTACGGATGTATACCTTTTTACTTCAAAAGATCCGCTTCAGGCCGTCAGCGGTACTTTCTCCTATGCATTGAGCTCTGGCTGTCCTATCGTGTCAACGCCAATACCCCATGTACGTGAAGTATTGAAAGAAGACATGGGGATCATGATCGACTATGAAGCTCCTGGTCAGCTGTCGGATGCCGTCAACCAGATATTGGAGGATTCGTCAAAACTTGAGAGGATACGCCATATCAATCTGCAAAAAACGGTGGCCACATCCTGGCAGAACGCCGCATTGGCACATGTCAATCTATTCGAAGATCTTGTCGGCGAGCAGCGAAGGATAATATATGCTCTTCCACCGATCAATTTGGATCACATTCAGCGCATGACAACGGATATGGGGTTTGTTCAGTTTGCCAATATCAGTACGCCCGATATGCAAAGTGGGTATGCTCTGGACGATAATGCCCGTGCCTTAATCGCTATGTTGCACCACTATAGGATATTCGAATCATACAGCGATCTTGCCCTGATACAGAAATACCTGCAATTTATCGCCTACTGTATACAAGATGACGGTACGTTTCTGAATTATGTGGACAAGAAAGGCCTTTTTACGGTTCAGAATAATCAAGAAAACCTGGAGGATGCAAATGGGCGGGCAGTATGGGCATTGGGCGAGGTCATCGGGATGTCCGATATACTGCCTGAAGAATTGTCTGCGCTCGCAAATGAATTGTTGGAACGGACATCGGATCATTTCCTATCCTATCACTCGACTAGATCAATGGCCTTTACGATCAAAGGATTGAGCTTTCTGAAGCACAATCGCTATATTAATGTGCTGAAGACATTGGCAGACCGCTTGGTAGCCATGTACGATCATGAGAGCTCAACAGACTGGCAGTGGTATGAGTCCTACCTGACTTACGGCAACAGTGCTATTCCAGAATCATTGCTCGCGACATACCAAGTTACGGGGCATAACATTTATAAAGAAGTTGCGTACAGATCGTTTGATTTTCTGCTTGGCAAGATTATGATAGGTGGCGAAATCCATGTCATATCCAATAAAGGTTGGGCACAGCGTGGAATTCCAGGAACAGATAGCAAGGGAGGCGAACAACCTATCGATGTGGCCTATACAATCATGGCATTGGAACGGTTCTACAGAGTCAGTCGGGAATATCGCTATAGAGAAATGATGCACTATGCATTCGAATGGTTCTTGGGCCGGAACCATCTTGGACAGATCGTTTACAACCCTGTTACAGGAGGCTGCTTTGATGGACTCGAAGAGGAGACGGTCAATATCAACCAAGGTGCAGAATCAACCCTGAGTTACCTGATGGCAAGGCTTATCATGGAGCCTTATGCATAACTGAGCTGTCACTTATTATTCAGCAAACATAATGTACTGAATGTCAATTAAAATCATTACCTTTAACTTACGGGTCTGCAACTTATTTAACACCAATAAGCAGATCGGACATGAAATATAGCATGATTTATTATCCTGAATTATTTCAAATTGTCCTGTAACAACCCCTTCTTTTTAAAGCAATTCACAATTTTTAAATCGAAAGAACAAATTTCTTGACTCCCTCCGGGATAGGTCAAACAAGCTAATGGTCAATCGTAGAAAACGATTGGCAGGCGAAAATTAACAGTATAAAATTTACCCATCATGAGTAAAGATCAGAAAAAAGCAAAAAGTACGAAAGAGAAGACACAATCTTCTTACCAACAGGAAAAAGATTCGACTTCAAAGGAAACAACAACAAATGTGTTTAGCAAGAAAAAGAAATAGGCCTTTATATGAGCCTGCTAGTATCTTTTATATTACCATTAACAATTCCACATGGCACCAGTAATCAAATTCAGCAATGAAGATTCATTCTTTTCAAAATCGCTCAGAGCAAAGATAAACGAATATTTTAAAGTGAGTGGCAAATCTAAAACAGGTGATTGGCGGATCGGTTTAAAGGCGACCATCCTTTTTCTCTCACTTATCTGCATTTATACGATTCTGGTATTTGTGCAGCCATATTGGCCGATCAGTATCCTTTTGTGTTTGCTCTTGGGAGTCAATCTTGCAGCAATCGGCTTTAATATCATGCACGATGCAGGACACAATTCTTTATCGCGCAATACGAAGATAAATTCCCTGCTATCGTACTCGCTAAACCTTGTTGGGGGCAATATATACCTCTGGAAACTGAAGCATAATATCGCACACCACACGTACACCAATATTGATGGAGAGGATCATGATATTGAGATCAAGTTTATGCGGGTTCACCGCGATCAACCACTCAAGCGCTATCACAAGTATCAAAGATATTACTTTATCTTCCTGTATGGTATATCTTACCTCGCGTGGGTTTTCTTTCAGGACTATGAAAAGTACTTCCGGCAAAAGCTTGGTAAAAACTCCGAAAGATTTGCTTTCCCCCTTAAACAGAAAGTTATCTTTTGGATAAGCAAAGGTTTCCATCTAGGTATATTTGTAGTCATACCTATGATTGTTGTAGGATGGTTGTCGACCCTGATGGGGCTGTTAGTGGCCGGGGTAGTCTGCGGGATCTGTCTGGCTACCGTATTCCAGCTTGCCCATGTGGTCGAAGAAACAGAATTTAAGTCGATAGCTACTGACAAGCTGGAGGAAGAATGGATGGTACATCAGGTTCATTCGACAGCTAATTTTGCGACTAAGGATAAGGTGTTGACATGGTTGCTCGGAGGACTGAATTTCCAGTTGGAGCACCATCTTTTCCCCAAGATCTGCCATGTGCATTATCCTGCTATCAACGAGATCGTAAAAGAGGCCTGTAGAGAGCTCGGAATCAAGAGCGTTGAGTACGGAACATTCCGGGAGGCATTCAAGTCCCATGTCCGGGTCATCCGCAGTATGTCGCAATAGCACTCGTTTGATGTTTGTAATCGTTATAACTTCTTTCCGATGTACGAACCGTAATGCTCGGTACGAAATTTTTGCCTTTCAGTTTGTCGCCTTTCGAACCGCACGCAAACTGGTGCTCAAATACTTCATCGAACCAATGCTTCAAAATAGCATACTTACTGTACCAATAAATTGGATACTGAAAAACAATCGCCTGATGTCTTAATAGTACTTCGTGCTCTACTTTTTTGTTAATCTTGTAATCGGGATATTGGGTATGAATATCCCTGATTTCTAAATCTAAAATGCTTTTTTGTAATTCTTCGATAATCATTCTGTTTGCAAAAGGGTTAGCAAATGTTGTGGATGTGGCAGTATAATTAATGCCATAATTTCTGTTTTTTTAAGATTTAAAATATCATACTATAATAGTTTTAGTTGCAAAACTTATTTGAGTTAATTACGTTTCCAATAGCTAACAAAATAGATAGGTTTAAAAGATTTTATTAGGTCTTGATGCTACATTCTATACGAATAAAAATCTCTATATAGTTCCATTTTTTGCTATCTACGACACGGTTTCCGTTAAGGATCAGGGTTTTCTGTATTTGTGCCTTTCAATTCGGTGATCAAGTTAGAGTAAAATCAAAGCTACTGATAATGAAAGAAAGGGAATTGCCAAATGGCAAGATCTCAATTTTTTATGAAATGATTTTAGAGCTAGAGTTTGTTTAGAATACCCCTAACAGAGGTGAAATATTTGTAGAAGATTGAATCGATAGAGGAGAACCTCAGAGGGTAATGCAATAAGAATTAGAAATCCTAAATCATATCCAAATCTTGTTATTCTCCAATCCTTTCCATCTTGGCTCAACTGTATTACGTTCATTTACGAACAACAAAATGTCCGATAATGGACAGCAACTTAACCGAAACAAACCATAAACGTTTGAAATACAAATCATTAAACTATTGGCAGATAAATTGTTTTTTGCTTTTAGTTTAAAGAATATTTTTAGGAGATGACTTTTTGGTCAACTTCCTGTTAATTAAAACATTCGATATGTTCCAATTATTATTCAAAAATAGCATCAGGCATTTAAAGAGAAATAAGCTCTTTACTTTCTTAAACATTCTTGGTTTGACTATAGGAATTAGTTCCTGTTGGGTGATATTTAAGTTTGTGAATTATGAACTGAGGTATGAAAGCGGACTTCCTAATAAGGAAAATATCTATAGAATAGTTAGTCGAATAAATTTCGGTAAGCAGGAGGAAGACACATGGAATGGAGGTGCTTCACGGCCCATATTCTTTGCTCTTCGAGATGATGTGCGATCATTAGAACGTGCAGTTCCAGTATATAAATTCTATACAGAGTTGGTGACCATACCTGATAGTAAAGGTCAAGCTAAACGAGTGGAGGAGTTGGAATACGAAAATCAGATCATACAAACGGAGAACTCCTATTTTGATATGATTGGTTACAAGTGGTTGGCTGGAAATAAAAACGGGGCATTATCTTCACCTAGTCAGGTCGTACTAACGGAGGATAGGGCAAAATTTTATTTTCCAAACATGGATTATAATGACATAATCGGGAAGACTCTAATATATTCGGATACTATCCAAAAAACAGTCTCAGGTGTTGTAGCAGCATTGGATTACCCGTCAGAATTTAATGGTGAGGTATTTATTTTATTACAAAAAAGAGAACAGGACAATAATATAGGTGAGTGGACCAATACCAATTCATCAGATCGGATTTATTTTCAAGCAATTGGTCAGAAACAAGCTGATGATGCTTTTAATCAGATCAATAATATTGTAGAAAAAAATATCAAGAGTTTCTACAAGAGGTAAAGCCTATTATACATGGTCAAGAAAATTAGAATTATTGCCATTAAAAGAATCCCATTTTTCAACTTACATCGATGAAGCAAATATCCAGAAAACTAGTAAAAACGTATTGTATGGGTTAACTGCTGTTTCAATATTCCTATTGGTTTTAGCTTGCATAAACTATATCAATCTGACTACTGCCCAAATACCGCAACGTTCGAAAGAGATCGGGATTCGAAAAACACTAGGGAGTTCAAAAAACAGCATCATTCTTCAAATGATGATGGAAACTAGCACCATCATAACTATTGCTTTGCTTGCCAGCTATTTTGTTTCAAAATTAGGATTAGGACTATTGGGAGATTTAATTAGTCAAGGAGCAAAAGAATTTAACAGTCCAATTATCTTTGGAGGTTTTATTCTTATGGTATTACTCTTTACTTTGATTACAGCAGGACTTTACCCTTCCTGGCTGATCACTAAAGTCAATGCTATCGATATATTCAGAAGCAAGGGCAGTTTGAATTCTGAAAAAGGCGGTTTTAATCTTAGAAAGGCATTGATTGTCTTTCAATTTATCATTGCACAAGTATTTATCGTGGCGGCGATTATTATAGGGCAGCAATTACAATCACCATTAAAAAAGATTTAGGTTTTAATAAAGATGCGGTAGTCATTGTGGCCATTCCATACCGGTTATTTAGTATGGAGAATTTTGACAGTAAGAAACAAACATTGGCCACAGAACTCAGAAAGTTATCAGGTGTAAAAGAAATGACCCTAGGTAATCCACCATTATCAAATAGGGTTAGTTCATCTGCAATGCCATTGAAGTCTAGTGAAAATTCTGAGACTATCATACCTCAGGTTTTTAGGAAATCTGTGGATTCTGAATATGTAAAGTTTTATGATTTAAAACTATTGGCAGGAAAAAACTTAAGTGCATCGGACACAACGAACTCCTACATTATCAATGAATCTGCTATGCATGCTTTTGGCTTCAAAAAACCTGAGGATGCAATAGGTCAGATCATTGGGCAAAAAGGCCAGGATTTTCCAATCGTTGGTGTGATTCAAGACTTTCATGCCCGTGATTTTTATCAGAAAATAGAACCATTAGCATTAATGAGTGAAAAATGGAATAAGAGCACTTTTAATATTCGTTTAACAAACTCTGACAGTAAAAATGTTCGCCAAACGATTGAAAGCATTAAATCTAAATGGTCAGAATTCTTTCCGGTAGAAAAGTTTGATTACAAATTCTACGATGAAACCATTTTAGACCTTTATAAAAAAGAAGAGCAGCTTCAGAAAATCACAAATATCAGTACAGCAATTGCTATCCTATTAAGCTGTTTAGGACTTTTTGGCCTAGCAACAATAACTGCATTTCAAAGGACTAAGGAGATTGGCATTCGGAAAGTTTTGGGTGCATCAATTTCAGGTATTGTCGGCCCTCTTTCAAAAGATTTTGTGAAAATGGTTTTGATTGCGATCCTGATCGCTTCACCAGTTGTTTGGTGGGCATGCAATAAGTGGTTAGAAGATTTTATTTACCGAATAGAGATTTCTTGGTTTCTTTTTTTGTTTGGCGGATTATTTGCAATTGCCGCTGCTATAATCACAGTGAGCTATCAGGCAATCAAAGCCGCAAGAGTAAATCCGGTGGATAGCTTGAGGGATGAGTGATGATGCAAGTACAAAGGCCTTGAATGGATATGAAATATGATATTTGAGAGAGGGAAAGGGTTTATGGCCATAGACATAACTCATTAAGACTTATTTCTTCCGTTGATTGTTGCTATTTACAAATATTTATGAATCTTAGAAATTCTAGTAAGAAAATAGTCACAAATACGTCACAGCTGTAAATTTTAAATAATAAAAAGAAGTTCATAAATTGTTATAGTAAACAGGAAACAAAGATTTTTAACTTTGTTGACGAACGCTGACCTGTGTACTCAAAATCTGTGGGTCCATGATAAACAAAATTGCCAAAATTGCACTTGCTTTCGATTCCTGTTGAATGCTGTATTAAAAGATGGTGAAAACGGCACAAAAACATTCACGGAAAAAAAGTAGAAAATAAACAGTATATATCTCGAAAACTCACGAATCAACTCATACAATTTTTTGACCCAAAGTGTCTTCCATTTTTTAACATTTTTCCCTATACGGCCTAGTTTTATGATCATGGCAAAATAAAATTGCATTTATTATTTTTTTGTTTCATTATTATATCGTAATATTGCAATATAATAATTTAAAAATGGGAGCAACAAAGACAGATCATTTTACGGACCGCCAAAACCAGATTGCGGTTATTGCTAAAGCATTGGGCCATCCTGCAAGGGTTGCTATTATAGAATATCTGCTAAAAGTCAATACCTGTATCACCGGAGATATTGTCAATGAGCTGCCACTAGCACAGCCAACCGTATCACAGCATTTGAGAGAATTAAAAAATGCGGGATTAATACAAGGGAGCATTGAGGGAACATCTGTATGCTACTGTATTGACGAAAATACTTTCAATATATTGAAAGAGTATTTTTCAAAAATAATTTCTACAGTAACCAATCAAAAATGTTGTTAATGATGGAAACTGCTTTCATTGTATCTTCGGTATTCCTGATCAGCTATTCATTATTGGCAGTATTTGATGGTGTATTTTTGCATCTTTACAAATATCGCCTCTATGAACATAAGGAAAGCCGTTTTGAACATCTTATTCATACGATGCGGGCCTTTTTATTTACAGGTATACTTGTCTCTTTATTTATAAATATCGAAAAAAACAACCTGTTTGTATTCGGATGCCTTTTGATTGTTGCGGATATCATTACATTGGTGTTGGATGCTTATGTGGAAAAAGACAGCAGACAATTTATGGGTGGACTTCCCCGTTGGGAATATATTATCCATCTGCTGGTGAACGGCTTACATTTTGCCGCTATTGCCATATTTTTAGTGATCAAACTCGATTTTCAATCTAGCGGTATATCGTTAGTAAATAAGTTTAGCCATAGCGCAGGCTATGATACTTTCCAAATTATAGCTAAAAATCTACTGCCGGGAGCGATTATCATAAGCCTCTTACATGTGCTGCTTTACATTCCCAGATTCAGTAAGTATTTTAATAAATTACAGCTAAAGTGCTGTTAAAAAATTTGCTTGAATTTATCGCAATATTGCATTATAACTATAAAATATAAAACAATGAAATTATCAGAAATCAAAGAAATCCTTCCAACATTGAAGAATGTTGAATTTCAATTAGAAAACGGAACATTTGTACCAGAGCATTTCCATGTGACCGAAGTCGGCCAGATCAATAAAAGATTCATTGACTGCGGTGGTGTAATACGTGATGAAAAGGCCGTGAACTTTCAGCTATGGAACGCCGATGATTATGAACACCGATTAAAACCCGGAAAATTATTACATATTATCAGCCTTTCGGAGGAAAAATTAGGCATGGAAGATGCCGAGATCGAAGTGGAATATCAAAGTGACACAATTGGGAAATATGATCTGGAATTCAATGGCAAAACTTTTATATTGAAAAGTAAGACTACTGCCTGTCTTGCACAGGATGCATGCGGGATACCTTCCGAAAAGCAAAAGATAAATCTTTCTGTAGTTACAGGTACTGAAAATAATTCGTGTACACCGGGTGGAGGATGTTGCTAATTCGCTGTAGAATGTCAGATGTCTTTTAAATAACATGTATTAAAGCTAAATCAATGGATGAGATCTTTGATGTTATTGTTATTGGCGGAGGCCAAAGTGCGCTAGCATGTGGATATTATTTAAGGCGGGCAAAACTGAAATATCTTATACTGGATAAACAGGATATTCCTGGTGGTGCCTGGCTCCATAGCTGGGATAGCCTGACCCTATTCTCTCCAGCAGATTACAGCTCTTTACCGGGATGGCTGATGCCAAAATCTGAGCATCGGTTTCCGCTCAGACAAGAAGCAATTGACTATTTGCGTAAGTACGAAGAGCATTATCAACTGAATGTGAGGAGGGGTGTTGAAGTTGTTGAAATTAAAAAGGATGGGATTGTTTTTAAGGTCCTTACCCATCAGGGGGCTTTAAAAGCTAAAACAGTTATTTCGGCAACTGGGACATGGGGCAATCCGGCTATTCCAAAGCTAGCAGGAATAGAAGATTTTAAGGGGCTTCAAATTCATTCAGGAAAGTATAAAAATCCAAAAGACTTTACTGGACGGAAAACGCTGGTGGTAGGCGAAGGTAACTCCGGTGCCCAGATTGTCGCAGAGGTCTCAAAAGTTACCGCTGTAAAATGGTCAACCAAAAAGGAACCTGAATTTTTGCCTGATGAAGTAGACGGATATTATCTGTTTAACGTAGCCTCGGCGCGATACAAGGCCGAAAAAGAAGGCAAACCCTTCGATGCATCGCAGTATAATCTAGGAAATATCGTCATGGTTCCATCTGTTAAAGAGGCCCAAAGCAGAGGCGTATTAGTGTCAAGCGGCACATTCGATAAGTTATATGATAAGGGGGTGATTTGGCATAGTGGGGACAAGGAGGAATTTGATGCTATTATTTGGTGTACAGGATTCGGTTATGATACTTCTTATCTGAAATCATTGATACACATAGACGAAAAGGGCGTTGCAAAGACCAGTGAAAGTAAATCATTAGAAATGCCCGGATTGTGGCTCGTCGGATACGGCAATTGGACCGGTTATGCATCCGCCACAATCATAGGTGTAAATAAAACAGCAAAACAAACAATACTTGAGATTGAAGAATTTTTAAAAAATAGTAACTAATATAATATGAAAATTGCATTATTCAGCGATATACACGCCAATTTACCCGCTTTGTAAGCTTTCTTTGAAGATGTCGATAAAAGAAATCCAGATAGTATCTATTGTTTGGGTGACCTGGTAGGTTACAATAATGGCCAAACGAAGTGATTAACGAAATCCGTAAGCGGAAAATTCCAACCATTGCAGGAAATTACGACTTCGGTATCGGACGTATGAGCAATGAATGTGGCTGTGCCTATAAAACCAATAGTGAAAAAGACAATGGCAATATCTCCAATTCTTTTACAAATTCTATCATGAAGGACGACGAACGTGCCTATTTGCGCACGCTCCCTGCCCACATCAAAGTTGAGTTTCAGTTGAATGAAGATAAACTCAATTTGCTTCTGGTGCATGGCAGCCCAAGAAAGATTAATGAATATCTTTTTGAAGACCGTGAGGAAAAGAGTATGCTCAGGATTATGGAGCAGGCTGATGCAGATATTATGTGTTTCGGCCATACGCACAAACCTTACCACCGCATTTTAAATTCTGGATCCGAAGACCAGGCTCATTATCGTCATGCGGTCAATATCGGTTCGGTTGGTAAGCCCAAGGATACTGATGTCCGCGGTGCTTATGTCATGCTGACCATCAATGAAAACAGCTCTATACTGAACAAAGAAAGTATCGGTGTCGAGTTTATATGATTTGATTATGACGTTGGAAAAGCAGCTAAGGCAGTAGAAGAAAGCCCCCTGCCCAATGAATATGCAGAAAATCTAAGAAGAGGCTATTAATCTTAAACCATAAAAATGAACCACAAAATTATAACGACCATTGAGTCTATTTTAACAAATAGTATTTCAGAAGAAAGAAAAACAGTTTTACAGCCCCTGGCAGACTACATACAGAGGAAGGTAAGAGAGAACCAGACAATCCGGTTAAATTTCATCTGTACGCATAACAGCCGCCGGAGCCATTTATCACAGATCTGGGCCCAGACAATGGCCTATCATTTTGGAATTACTAATGTGTTTTGCTATTCAGGTGGTACTGAGGCAACAGCAATGTTTCCCAAAGTGGCAGAAACATTGAGCGATCAGGGGTTTCAGATTCAGAAGCTCAGCGGAACAGAAAACCCTGTCTATGCAATTAAATATGCCGAAAATGAGGCCGCGGTTATCTGCTTTTCCAAAGAGTATAACAGCGAATTTAATCCAAAAAATGAATTCGGTGCCATTATGACCTGTAACAATGCAGATGAAGGCTGTCCTTTGGTTTTCGGAGCAGAGGCAAGATTCCCGATAAAATACGATGATCCTAAAGTCTCAGATAACACTCCACAGCAAACAGAGGTGTACGCAGAAAGAAGCTTACAGATTGCAGCAGAAATGTTTTATGTTTTTTCACTGGTAAACAAATAGCATGGAAATAACAGCAATCGGTAAGGAGCATTATTCGAATATCTCCAGAATATACAAAGAAGGCATTGAAACAGGCCATGCCACTTTTGAAACAACAGCCCCAGCGTGGGAAGATTGGGATAAAAGTAAACTAAAACACAGCAGGTTTGCAGCAGTAGTTGATGGTATCATCGTTGGCTGGGCAGCCCTTTCGGCAGTGAGCGACCGTTGCGTTTACGGAGGTGTTGCAGAAGTAAGTATTTACGTTACTAATTCTCATAAAGGAAAAGGAGTCGGAAAGACTTTGATGGCCAAGCTAATTGAAGAAAGCGAAGCTTATGGAATTTGGATGCTTCAAAGTGGAATGTTTCCTGAAAATGAAGGAACAGTAGCGCTTCATCAGCGCTATGGTTTTAGAATAGTCGGTTTCCGTGAAAAAATAGGAAAACTGGGAGACACCTGGCGCGACACGATCATTATGGAAAGAAGAAGTAAAACAATAGGAATAAATTAAAATAATATGCAGCCAAAATTAAAATTTCTCGACAGATACTTAACACTTTGGATATTTCTCGCTATGGCAGTTGGCGTAGGCCTGGGCTTTTTATTTCCCGGCACTTCAAAAGTAATGGATTCACTATCTATAGGTACAACTAACATTCCATTAGCCATTGGACTAATCTTAATGATGTACCCGCCACTCGCTAAAGTTGATTATTCCCTTTTACCTACTGCTTTTAGGGATAAAAAGGTAATCAGTCTATCTCTATTATTGAATTGGGTCATAGGCCCTATTTTAATGTTTATCCTTGCCATTTTGTTTTTAAGAGATGAGCCGGATTATATGATCGGATTAATTCTTATTGGTTTGGCCAGATGTATTGCAATGGTGATTGTATGGAATGATCTCGCTAAAGGAAACCGTGAATACGCAGCCTTATTAGTCGCCTTAAACAGTATCTTTCAGGTATTTACTTATAGCTTCTTTGTATGGTTATTTATCAATGTACTGCCAGGTAAATTAGGACTAGCCAACTTCGATGTCAGTGTTTCAATGAAGGATGTCACAGAAAGTGTATTGATTTATTTGGGTATTCCTTTTCTTGCGGGCTTTTTGAGCCGATATATCTTAGTGAAGTCAAACGGGATAGAATGGTACAATAGAAAGTTTATTCCCACAATATCACCCATAACATTGTATGCCCTATTGTTCACGATTGTCTTAATGTTTAGCCTCAAGGGTGAAAAAATAGTGGAACTGCCGATGGATGTAGTAAAAGTAGCGATACCACTGATAATATATTTCGTACTGATGTTTTTTGTGAGTTTCTTTGTAAACAGATCAATGAAGGTTCCCTACGATAAAAATGCATCCATTGCATTTACGGCTACTGGAAACAATTTTGAGCTGGCAATTGCTGTCGCCATCGCAGTATTTGGCATCAATTCTCCTCAGGCATTTGTTGGTGTTATTGGTCCCTTAGTCGAGGTTCCTGTTTTAATACTTTTGGTTCGGGCCAGCCTTTGGTTAAAGAAAAAATACTATACCTAGAACATTCGGGGGCATAGTTTTAGTTCGATCACCTGAAATAATTTTGTGTCCCTGTTGTTCTATTACCTATGATTAAAAAAAGGCTTATTCCCCCTTATTTTTAATCAATTAATTCAACATAATTTAATAAATTTGCGCAATGAGGTATTTATCGTTCATCATGGCAATAATGGTCTTGGTCTTATCGGCCTCACCTTGCTTTATTGAGGATAAATGTCTTGAACAAACATGCATGTCAACAGAAGATCAACACCAAAATGACGATGATTGTGGAATGTCCTGTTGTTCTCCTTTTTCCAAGTGCAATACCTGTACAGGCTTTGTTGTAACTTCTTTTTGTTTTTCATTAGTTTCGCCCGGAAAATTACAGATAATAAAATTGGGTTCATTATCTGCTCCGACGATTTTAGATTTTCCCTACTCTACTTGGCATCCGCCACAGTTAGCTTAATATACCGTGCTCTGCACAAAAAGGTAGGAACAGCACTTTCCAACTATATTTCTCCTTTACAATAATATTAAGCATATTTCATGAAAAATATATTCATCGTGTCATTATTCATGACATTCAATCTTTGTGGTTACGCCCAAAGTATTTTTAAGGCCGTAGTTAAAGACGGTGAACACAAGGAAGTTTTAATTGGCGTTACTTCGGAGGTAGTAGGAACCGAAATTGCGGCAACTTCAGATCAAAGTGGGAAAATTACGTTGATCGATATTCCCGATGGATCGCAAACTATAAAGTTCAGCTATGTTGGTTTTAATGAGCGTATTGATACATTTCAATTTCCGTTAGAGGACACAAGCTTTATTGAGATCTTGCTGGAGGAAGCCAGCGAAAAGTTGGAGGAAGTCGTAATTTCATCTACAAGAAGTACGAGGACCATACAAAATACGCCGACCCGTATTGAGGTTATCGGAAGTGAGGAACTGGACGAAAAGGGCAATATGAAAGCGGGGGATATCCGCATGCTTTTGAGTGAAAGCACAGGTATTCACGTACAAACAACTTCACCCATCAGTGCCAACGCAAGTATTCGTATTCAAGGGCTCGACGGACGATATACACAAATTTTAAAAGACGGCTTCCCTCTTTATTCGGGTGCTTCAAGCGGATTGGGCTTGTTGCAAATTCCACCGCTTGACTTAAAGCAGGTCGAAGTTATCAAAGGTTCAACCTCTACCTTATATGGTGGCGGCGCAATAGCAGGTTTGGTAAATCTCATATCCAAAACACCAACGGAAGAACGGGATATGCGTTTTCACTTAAACGGTACGTCGGGCAGAGGATTGGACATTAACGGTTTTTATGGACAGAAGTTTAAGAAGATTGGAACAACCATTTTCGCTTCGCATAATCGCAACGGGGCTTATGATCCCGCAAAAATAGGACTTTCGGCAATCCCTAAGTTTGAAAGGTATGTACTGAACCCTAAGTTATTTGTTTACTTCAATGATAAAACAAAAATGAACTTTGGTATTAATACCACCATTGAAAACCGCTTGGGTGGCGATATGCTTTACATCAAAGGAAACGGAGATAACATCCATCAATATTTTGAAGAAAACAAAACACAGCGTTATTCTACTCAATTTGTTTTTGACCATACTGTAAACGAAAACAGTTCTGTAAAATTAAAAAACAGCGTAAGTTATTTTAACCGGAATACGGCTATTCCGAATTACGAATTTGAGGGAACGCAAACCGCTACTTTTACGGAAGCAAGCTATAGCCACTGCAAAGAAAAATCAGAGTGGGTAACAGGCTTTAATATTTGGACGGACAATTTTAAAGAAAAACAGATTACCCCATTTCCGTTGAGGGATTATAACCAAACCACATTCGGGGCTTTCGTTCAAAATTCTTTTAAGGTCACGGATTGGCTTCAATTGGAAACGGGCTTAAGGGCAGACTATGTTATAGATTATGGCGCTGTGTTCTTACCAAGAGTATCGGCATTGTTTAAGATTGCAAACGGATTGACTTCACGTGTCGGTGGTGGATTTGGCTACAAGACGCCAACCATTTTTACAGAAGAAATTGAACGCATACAATATCGCAAAGCAATGCCAATTGACGACGAGATCAATAAATTGGAAAAAAGTTATGGAGCAAATGCAGACATCAATTACCGCACTAATATTGGCGAGGATTGGACTTTCAGCATAAATCAATTGTTTTTTTATACTTATCTGGATAATCCTCTGTTGCTTCAAAATGCATTGCCAGATCTTTATCAGTTCGTCAATTCACCGGGTTACATCCATACAAAAGGGACCGAAACAAACGTAAAGATCGGCTATGATGATTTAAAGATGTTCTTGGGCTATACTTATACCGATACACGTTTGCTTGAAAACGGAAGAAATACAGATAATCCTCTGACACCAAAACACCGAATCAACTCTGTTTTGATGTATGAAGTAGAGGATAAATGGAAGATTGGCTTGGAAGCTTATTATTTCAGTCCCCAAATACTGAACGGCGGAACAACCGGAAAGGACTATTGGACCTGTGGCTTTATGGCTGAAAAGATCTGGGAACGGTTCTCCCTGTATCTTAATTTTGAGAACTTCCTTGACACAAGGCAGACACGTTTTGATACTATTTATACTGGTACAATTACAAATCCTGTCTTTAATGACATTTACGCACCATTGGACGGATTCGTGATCAACGGCGGTATAAAAGTTAAACTTTAAACTGATGAATAAAACAATATTTAATATCACTAAAATGGACTGCCCGAGCGAGGAGCAGTTAATCCGTATGAAGTTGCAGAACTTCGACATGGTAAAATCATTGGAATTTGATATTCCAAACAGAAAATTGAGTGTTTTTCACAATGGAGGCCCGGAACCTGTTTTCTCGGCTTTGGAAACCCTAAACCTGAATACCACATTGATTTCAACCGAGGAAACTGATGTAGTTAATGGAATAGATACTGGCAATAACCAACGGAAGCTATTATTCACAGTATTGGTTATTAATTTTCTCTTCTTTGGATTAGAAATGCTGTTCGGTATTTTTTCCAACTCAATGGGATTGATAGCAGATAGTCTGGATATGCTTGCAGATAGCATAGTTTATGCATTGGCTTTGTTTGCAGTTGGTGGCACGATTGTACGAAAAAACAACATTGCTAAATTTGCTGGTTACTTTCAAATCGTTTTAGCAGTTATCGGCTTTGTAGAAGTAGTCAGGCGTTTTGTTGGTTTGGGAGAAATGCCCGATTTTAAAACCATGATTATTGTTTCTGTGTTAGCACTGATGGCTAACGTACTTTGTCTTTATTTATTACAAAAGAATAAAAGCAAAGAAGCACATATGCAAGCGTCTATGATTTTTACGTCAAATGATGTAATAATAAACTCGGGAGTTATTGTCGCGGGATTATTAGTTAATTGGCTGGATTCAGGGTATCCTGACTTGATTATTGGTGCAATTGTATTTGTTATCGTAGCCAGAGGAGCATATCGTATTTTAAATATCGCGAAATAAATTTGTAAACTTCAGACGCAAATACTGACGAAAGATCTTTAGCGATATTCTCTTCAGAACTCAAGAGTTGGTAACAATAGAATATTAAACTATCTGAAAACCGTCACAAATAAGTCACAGCGCTAAATTTTGATTACTGAAAAAAAACACATAAATTGCTCTAGCAAGCAGGAAACAAAGATTTTTAACCTTGTTGACGAATGCAGACCTATAGGCTCTTAATCTGTGGGTCCTGAGTTCGAGCCTCAGCGGGGTCACTGAAGACCATCTCTAGATAATAGAGGTGGTTTTTTTGTTTATACTTTTAGAAACAATGATATTCAAAAAGAATTTCTGAATATCAATTTTTTGATTGATTTTATCCTAAATAATTTTTCATGTTCAAAATTTTATATTTGAATAACTTAGAAAAGTGCGATGGAACTCGATGAAGACCTAAAATTTGAGATTAATGCTTCTGGTAATTTTATTAGAATCACTCCAATTCACCGTATCATTTATTTTTCTGATTTAGATTGGGATAAAAATGTGATAAACACTCGCATTGAAGTAAAAGCCGGAGGCTTTATAGGATCCTATGAAACTGACCTAACAACTTTTGATTTTAAGAATTTAAAAGAAGACTTAAGCAAATTATACAATAACCTAAATGAGAAAATAATATTTAACGATTTAGAAGGTTATTTGCAACTTATCTTTGAGGGCGATAATACAGGCAACTTTACTATACAAATTACTTGTATTGATCAACCTGGAATTTATTCAGCAAAACTTAAATATGAAATGCTATTTGATCAAACTTATATAAAACCATTGATTAAAATATTGGATGATATCTTAAAGCAATACCCTATTGTTGGAGATAATAAAGATTAATTCTCTTAGTTTATCTATCCAAAAACTTTAGTGAAAGTAATTGAAAAAAAGTTGATAGGTCGATTCAATGCCATCTTCGAAGCTTTTTAGATCAATAGAAACCAAACTCTTATGGAAGGAAGGTGTATTTTTGAAATTAAAAAGAATTAAGAGTTTTTTTATCAGTGACGCTCTGTAAATAATTACGGGAAACCGTTTTAATAGTAGATTGGTTTGGCGTATATTCAAAGTGGTAATTCTGAAAGGGAATACCATTTAACCTTATCAAGTAATTACGTTTTATTTATTCAGTGATTCGCTTCACAAAGGAATAAAATATATTGATAAATAATAT